>NZ_JCAFSU010000022.1:0-48474 GCF_059369555.1 Stenotrophomonas sp. YJH_SMC_21 | reverse complement strand
GTGCCGGCGACATCGCGATCTGACAGGTTGTACCGACCAAGGTCGGCACCCACCAAATTCGGGCGGTGTCGGCGATTCCAATCCGCCGCAAGCAGACCTGATCGTCTGGTAGTGCCGGGCGCTGGCCGGCAACCTCACGATTCCATGATGGGCATCTGCCGGCCAGCGGCCAGCACTACCAAATGCGACGCCATACGCGAATCGCTCTGGTGGGTGCCGACCTGGTCGGCACAGTGCCGGCGACATCGCGATCTGACAGGTTGTACCGACCAAGGTCGGCACCCACCAAATTCGGGCGGTGTCGGCGATTCCAATCCGCCGCAAGCAGACCTGATCGTCTGGTAGTGCCGGCCGCTGGCCGGCAACCTCACGATTCCATGATGGCCATCTGCCGGCCAGCGGTCGGCACTACCCAATGCGACGCCGCGCGCAACGCAGGCTTCCGCCCTCAGGCATTGGCCGGCGAACTCAACGGCGGGCGCACCAGGTCGCGGTGGAAGAAATAGATTTCCTGCACCAGGAAGCGCCAGCTGGTGTGGAAGCTGCGGAAGCGCGTGCTGGGCGTGGACGAGGCCAGTGCATCGATGCCCAGCGCCTTGCTCAGGCGCAGCGCGCGCGCCATGTGCAGCGGGTCGCTGACGATGATCACCCGGTGCAGGTTGCGCTGGTCCATCAGCCGCTTGGCTTCCACCAGGTTCTGCACGGTGTTGCGCGAGGCAGTCTCGATCAGGATCGCATCGTCCGGCACGCCGTGCTTGAGCGCATAGCGCCGCGCCACCTGTGACTCGGAAAAGCGCGCGCCGGTACCACCATAGCCGCCGGTGAAGATCAGCAGCGGCGCGAACTGGGCCTCATAGAGATCCAGCCCATGACGGATGCGTTCTTCGAATACCGGCGACGGCTTGGCGTCATAGGCCGCCGCACCGAGCACGATGATGGCGTCGGCCTTGGCCGCCTGGTCACGCTCGCCGACCCAGACGATCCAGGCAGTCACGCCCAGCAGCCAGATCACCAGCAGGACAAACAACCGCCACAGCCAGCCCAGCAGGCCAGTGCGATGCCGGTGCCGGTCGCGGCTCACGGCGCCCCCCAGCGCAGTGCCGGCAGGTCGACGTTGCCGCCGGACAGCACCAGGCCCACGCGCAGGCCGGCGAAGCGCTGCGGCTGCGCCAGCACCGCAGCCAGCACGGTGGCCGAAGAGGGTTCCACCACCTGCTTGAGCACGTCCCACAGCAGGCGCATCGCCGCCAGCGTCGCGGCGTCATCGATCACGATCACCTCGGCACCGGCGGCGCGCAGCAACTCGAAATTGGGTGCGCCGATCAGGGTACGCAGGCCATCGCAGATGGTGTCCGGGGTGAACGCGCCCTGGCGCTCGCCGATGGCCAGCGAGCGCGCGGTGTCATCGGCGCCGGCCGGCTCGGCCAGGATCAGCCGGGTCTGCGGACTGGCGTGCTGCAGGGCCAGCGCGGTACCGCTGGCCAGGCCACCGCCGCCCACCGGCACCACCAGCGCGTCGAACGGGCCGTCGCTGTGCAGCAGTTCCAGGGCCGCGGTGCCCTGCCCGGCCATCACCGCCGGGTTCGTATAGGGATGCACCAGGGTTGCGCCGGTATCGGCCTGCACCCTGGCGCAGGTGGCCTCGCGGTCGGCGATGGTCGGCGGGCAGCGCCAGAGGGTGGCGCCGTGGCGGGCGATGTTGGCCAGCTTGGCGGCCACCGCCCCTTCCGGCACCACCACATGGCAGGGGATGCCCCGGGTGCGTGCGGCCAGGGCCAGCGCGGCACCGTGGTTGCCGGAGGAATGGGTCACCACGCCGGTACTGGCACGATCGGCATCGAGCGACCACACCGCATTGCAGGCACCACGGAACTTGAATGCGCCACCGCGCTGCAGGTGCTCGGCCTTGAACGCCAGCTGTGCGCCGGTCATCGCATCGAGCGTGCGCGAGCGCAGCACCGGGGTCACGCTGGCATGCGGGGCAATCCTCGCAGCAGCAAGCAGGACATCATCGGCGCGGGGCAACAGTGAATCGCTCATGACGCAAGATTAACGTATGCCCCCGCGCTGGCGACCGGGGCACAGGTCATGCCAGCATGCAGGCCTACGCCTCCATTCATCCTGGCCAGCCGAATTAAGGGCCGATTCAATGCCCGCGCACGAAGCTGGCTGCACATCCGTCCTCTGGGGGGACCCACCATGAAAATGCGCCTGTTGCTTGCCGGTGGCCTGTTGTTGGGCCTGACTGGCTGCACCACCTACGACTATGTAGGCGGTGGCCGCGGTGGCGGCTACTACCACGGCGCGCCGTCGGTGGAGTACCGCTACCCGGCCGGCTATCCCTACAACTACGGCTACCCGTACTACGGTGGCTATGGCGGCTATTACGGCGGCTATGGCAACCCGTACTACTCGCGCCCGATCTACCGCCCGCCGCACAACCACCGCCCGCCGCCGCGCCCGCCCGGCAACGGTGGCGAGAACCGTCCGCCGCCGCCGAGGCCGTCGTACAACGGCGGTTCCCCGTGGCGGAACATGGATTCGATGCGTCGCCCGCCGCAGTCGAACATGCAGCCGCCGGCGCCCGCACCGCAGGCCCGCCCGGCCCCGGCACCGAGTGCGCCGAGGATGAACGGTTCCCCCTGGCGCAACATGGATCGTGCGACGCAGCGCACAGTTGAGCGCTGAACCGTCTTGCATTTCACACGGTCCAAGCCGCAATCTACGCGGACAGTGACGGCCCGCGTCACAAAGTGACAAAAACGACACGGGCCGCCGCAAAAAGCTCTACGTCGATATCCGACAGGAACATCTGGATCCCCCCTGTTCCGGCCCTGTCGGATGTCGGCACCTCTGAAGGCAGACGGCCCCGCAATGCGGGGCCGTTTGTTTTGCCGGGCCGCCAACCGGCGAGAGCCCCAGCGTCAGTAGATCCACGCCATGCGTGGACGGGGCCTTTCCCGGCACCCCAAAAAAACAGGGCCGGACAGTCCCCCGACTGCCGGCCCTCTGCTCCCCCATCGTGCGCCTGTACCGGCCCCTGTTCCAATTCCGGTCACGGGCGCCTGCGGCGCCAGCCACGGTGGGTGCTATTGGGTTATCTGCAAAAATCCTGCCAACTTTAGGGCTGATTTCGGCGCCGGCCGGCCGGTACCGACGTCCCGGCCCCGAATGGCGCTAAAATCGCCACCCCGGCGCCGCCCCCCGGCCGCGCCCGCCCCCAGCTGAACAGCCCCCATGAATCCGTCCTTCCATCGTTACGACGTCATCGTCATCGGCGGTGGCCACGCTGGCACCGAAGCCGCGCTGGCCGCGGCCCGCACCGGCGTGCGCACCCTGCTGCTGACCCACAACATCGAAACGGTGGGCGCGATGAGCTGCAACCCGGCCATCGGCGGCATCGGCAAGGGCCACCTGGTCAAGGAAATCGACGCCCTGGGCGGTGCGATGGCGCATGCCGCCGACCGCGCCGGCATCCAGTGGCGCACGTTGAACGCCTCCAAGGGCCCGGCCGTGCGTGCCACCCGTTGCCAGGCCGATCGCAACCTGTACCGCATGGCGATCCGCGCCATCGTCGAAGGGCAGGACAACCTGACCGTGTTCCAGGCTGCGGTCGATGACCTGGTCATCGAAGGCGACGCCGTGCGAGGGGTCATCACCCAGACCGGCCTGCGTTTCGACGCCGGGGCCGTGGTGCTGACGGCCGGTACCTTCCTCGCCGGCAAGATCCATGTGGGCCCGACCCAGTACGCCGCCGGCCGCATGGGCGACCCGCCGGCCACCACGCTGGCCGCGCGCCTGCGCGAGCGCCCGTTCCAGGTGGACCGCCTGAAGACCGGCACGCCGCCGCGCATCGACGGCCGCTCGCTGGACTACGGCGTGATGGATGAGCAGCCCGGTGATTCGCCGCGCCCGGTGATGTCCTTCCTCGGCTCGGTGGACGAGCATCCGCAGCAGGTCAGCTGCTGGATCACCCACACCACCGAACAGACCCACCAGATCATCCGCGACGCGCTGCATCGCTCGCCGCTGTACAGCGGCCAGATCGAAGGCATCGGCCCGCGCTACTGCCCGTCCATCGAGGACAAGGTGGTGCGCTTCGCCGAGAAGGCCAGCCACCAGATCTTCGTCGAACCCGAAGGCCTGGGCATCGTCGAGATCTATCCCAACGGCATCTCCACCTCGCTGCCCTTCGACGTGCAGCTGGAGATGGTGCGCAGCATCCGTGGTTTCGAGAACGCGCACATCACCCGCCCCGGCTACGCGATCGAGTACGACTTCTTCGATCCGCGCGGGCTGAAGGCCTCCCTGGAAACCAAGCTGATCAACGGCCTGTTCTTCGCCGGCCAGATCAACGGCACCACCGGCTATGAAGAAGCGGCCGCGCAGGGCCTGCTGGCCGGCCTCAACGCCGCACGCCAGGTACGTGGACTGGATGGCTGGTGCCCGCGCCGCGACGAGGCGTACCTGGGCGTGCTGGTGGATGACCTGATCACCCACGGCACCAACGAGCCCTACCGCATGTTCACCAGCCGCGCCGAATACCGCCTGCAGCTGCGCGAGGACAATGCCGACCAGCGCCTGACCCCCGCCGGCCGCGAAATGGGCCTGGTGGATGACCATCGCTGGAGCGCGTTCGAGACCAAGCAGGCCGCCGTCGCCGCCGAGCGCGCGCGCCTGGGCGCACTGTGGGCGACCCCGGCCAATGCGCTGGGCCGCGAAGTGCAGGAAACGCTGGGCGTGGCGGTCAGCCGCGAAACCAATGTGCTGGACCTGATCAAGCGCCCCGAGCTGGATTACGCGCAGCTGATGCAGGTGCCGTCGCTGGGCCCGGCCGTGGCCGACGCCAAAGTGGCCGAACAGGTGGAGATCGGGGTGAAGTACGCCGGCTACCTGGATCGCCAGCGCGAGGAAATCGAGCGGCAGCAGCGGCATGAGGCCACGCCGATCGCCGAGGCGTTCGACTATGCGACCGTGCGCGGGCTGTCGGCTGAGGCACTGCAGAAACTGGAACGTGTGCGCCCGCAGACCATCGGCCAGGCGCAGCGTATCCCGGGCATGACCCCGGCGGCGATCTCGCTGCTGCTGGTGCACCTGGAGCGGGCGCGGCGCGGACGCGTGGCGTAACGCGGTCTCACCTGCTTCTGGTGGGTGCCGACCTGGGTCGGCACGAATCATCAGATCGCGATGCTGCATGCATTCGTGCCGACCAAGGTCGGCACCTACCGGAGCGGAAGACACACCCACATTGGCGGGCGCGTTACCGCGCGTCCGCGCCTCCGCCCAGCACCTTGAACAACGTCACCCGGTTGCCCGCTTCCTGCTGCTGCAGGGCGATCAGGTCCTGCTGCGCGGCATACAGGCTGCGCTGCGCATCCAACGACTGCAGGTAGCCATCCAGTCCGGTGCGGTAGCGCGCATCGGCCAAGGTGTAGCTGCGCTGGCTGTCAGCCACCAACGCGCGTTGCGCGTCCAGCTGCGCGGTCAGGTGATCGCGCGTGGCCAGCGCATCGGCCACCTCACTGAAGGCCTGCTGGATCGCCTTCTCGTACTGCGCGATGCCGATGTCCTTGCCGATCTTCGAGGCATCCAGCGAGGCCTTCAGTGCACCGGCATGGAAGATCGGCGCGGTGATGCTGGGCGCGAACGACCAGCCACGGGTGCCGGCCGAGAACAGCGTCGACAACGCGGTGGAACTGTGGCCGTAGTTGGCGGTCAACGCCAGCGTCGGAAAGAATGCGGCGCGCGCGGCACCGATATCGGCGTTGGCTGCCTGCAATGCATGCTCGGCGGACAGCACGTCCGGGCGCTGCAGCAACACGCTGGACGGCAGGTTGGCGGGCAGCGGCGCCAATGCGACGCTGCCATCCAGCGCCTGCGCGGTTGGCAGCAGGGCCGGATCCAGCGGTGCCCCCACCAACAGCTGCAATGCATCGCGATCCTGCGCCTGCTGGGTCTGCAGCTTCGCCAGCGCCCCGCGCGCGGCTTCCACGCTGGTCTGCACCTGCGACAGGTCCAGGCCCGAGGCCAGCCCCTGTGCATGGCGGGCCTCGGTGCGCTGAAGGGTCTGCTGCTGGCTGTCCAGCGTTTGTTGCGTGAATGCCAGCGACTGCTCGTCGGCCGCCAGCGCCAGCCAGGCCGTCGCCACTTCAGCCACCAGGCTGGTGCGCGCGGCGCGCTGGTTCTCGGCGCTGGCCAGCCAGTTCTGCAGCGCCTCGTTCTTCAGGCTGCGGATACGCCCGAACAGGTCCAGCTCCCAGCTGCTGATACCCACCTGCACGGCATCGGATTCGGTCAGCTGGGTGACGCCGGTCTCGCTGTTGGCATCGCTCACCCGCGAACGGGTGACACTGCCGCTGGCATCCACCGACGGCAGCAGTGCCGCGCGCTGGATGCGGTACTGCGCGCGCTCCTTCTCCACCTGCAGCACCGCCACGCGCAGGTCGCGGTTGTTCTGCAGCGCCAGCGCGATGACCTGCTGCAGGCGCGGTTCCAGGAACACTTCGCGCCAGGCCGGCATCGCCAGTGCCGGCTCGGCCTCGCCGGTGCCGGCATTGCCGAACTGTGCCGGCACCGGCGCCTCGGGCCGCTGGTAGTGCGGGGCCATGCTCACGCAGCCGCCCAGCACGGCGGTCATCGTTGCGGCCGCCAGGGCGCGCAGCAGCATCGGCTTCATGGGCTTGCCTCCGGGGCAGTGGCGTCGGCCGGCGCGCGGCCCGGGAACAGGCGGCGCACCAGCAGGTAGAACAAGGGCACGAAGAACATGCCCAGCACCATCGAGGCCACCGTACCGCCGGCCACGCCCGTGCCCAGCGAACGGCGCGCAGCCGAACCGGCGCCGGTGGCAAATACCAGCGGCAACACGCCCATCAGGAACGCCAGCGAAGTCATCACGATCGGCCGCAGCCGCAGGTAGACCGCCTGCAGGATTGCGTCGCGGGTACTCCTGCCCTGCTGTTCGAGGATGCGCGCGAACTCGACGATCAGGATGCCGTTCTTCGCTGCCAGACCAATCGTGGTCAGCAGGCCGACCTGGAAGTACACGTCGTTGTTGAGGCCACGCAGGTTCATCATCAGCACGGCGCCGAACACGCCCACCGGCACCGCCAGCATCACCGCGAACGGCACCGCCCAGCTTTCATACAGCGCGGCCAGGCACAGGAACACGAACAGCAGCGAGATGGCGTACAGCATCGGCGCCTGGTTGCCCGACAGCTGTTCCTGGTAGGCCATGTCCGACCAGGCGTGACTGAAGCCTTCCGGCAGCGTGTCGGCCAGGCGCGCGATCTCGGCCATCGCCTCGCCGGAGCTGACGCCCGGTGCCGGCTGGCCGGTGATTTCCATCGCCGAGATGCCGTTGTAGCGCTGCAGTGCGGCCGGCGCACTGGTCCAATGCGTGCTGATCAGCGACGACAGCGGCACCATCTGCCCGGCCTGGTTGCGCACGCTCCAGCGCTCGATGTCCTGCGGCTGCATGCGTGCTTCGGCGGTGCCCTGGATGAACACCTTCTTGATGCGGCCCTTGTAGATGAAGTTGTTGACGAAGTCGCCGCCCAACGCCGCGTTCAAGGTGTCATTGACGTCCTGCGGGTTCACGCCCATCGCCTGCGCCTTGGCGTCGTCCACCTTCACCGCGTATACCGGCGCGTCTTCCAGGCTGGCGTAGCGCACGTTGACCAGCTTCGGGTCCTTGGCGGCTTCTTTCAGCAGCGTGGTGCGCGCGGCCACGGCGGCGGCATGGCCGGCACCGCCTTCGTCCTGCAGTTCCAGGGTGAAGCCACCCGCATCGCCGAGGCCGAGGATGGCCGGTGGCGAGGTGATGAACACCTGCGCATCGGGCACGCTGGCCATCGCCCGCGTCAAGCGTGCGGCGATGGTATCGGCGTCGTCCTTGCGGTCATCCCAGTCCTTCAGGCGGATGAAGGCCTGGCCGACGTTCTGGCCGCTGCCGGTAACACTGAAACCGGCGGTGGCCTGGATCGAGAGCACGCCGTCGTCCTTCACCGCGACGGCACTCAGACGATCCATCACCGCCCGCGTCTGCTCCAGCGTGGAACCGGCCGGCAGCTTCACCAGCGCGTTGAGCATGCCCTGGTCTTCATCGGGCAGGAACGCGCCCGGCAGGTGCCACAGCAACAGGCCGGTGGCCACGCTCAGCACCAGGTAGAACAGTACGCCCAGCGTGCGCCGGCCGAGGAAACGATCCACGCGGTGACGCAGGCCGTTGGAGGTGCGCTCGAAGCGGTGGTTGAACCAGATGAAGAACTTGCCCAGCAGGCTCGGCTCGCCACCGTGGTCGCCATGCGGATGGCCGCCCTTGGGAATCTGGTGCAGGATGCTGCCACACAGTGCCGGGGTGATGGTCATCGCCACCAGCACCGACAGGATCATCGCGGCGGCGATCGTCACCGAGAACTGGCGATAGATCACCCCGGTTACACCGCTGAAGAACGCCATCGGCAGGAACACCGCGGTCAGCACCAGCACGATGCCGACCAGCGCGCCGGTGATCTGGCCCATCGCCTTCAGCGTGGCCGGCTTCGGCGCCAGCCCTTCGAAGGTCATCACCCGCTCTACGTTCTCCACCACCACGATGGCATCGTCCACCAGCAGGCCGATGGCCAGCACCAGTGCGAACATGGTCAGGGTGTTGATCGAATACCCGAATGCAGCCAGCACGCCGAACGTGCCCAGCAGCACCACCGGCACCGCGATGGTCGGGATCAGCGTGGCGCGCCAGTTCTGCAGGAACAGGTACATCACCAGCACCACCAGGATGATCGCTTCGATCAGGGTGATCACCACTTCCTTCAGCGAAATGGTCACGAACGGCGTAGTGGTGAAGGCCACGTGGGCGGTGTAGCCATGCGGCCAGTACTTCTGCAGCTGCTGAAGCCGTGCATCGATGGCCTTGGAGACGGCGATCGCGTTGGCACCGGCATTGAGTTCAATGCCCAGCGACGCCGACGGCTTGCCATTGAAGGTGCTGATGCTGTCGTAGCTTTCCGGCCCGAGGCCGATCTTCGCCACGTCGCCCAGACGCACCACGCTGCCGTTGGCATCGGCCTTGAGCACCACCTGCGCGAACTGCTCGGGCGTGTGCAGGCGGCTGCGCGCGGTTACCGTGGCGTCGAGCTGCTGGCCCTTCAGCGCCGGCTGGCCACCCAGCTCACCGGCGGAGACATCGGTGTTCTGTGCCTGCAGTGCGGTCTCGATGTCCGAGGGCATCAGCGCGTACTGGCGCATCTTCTCCGGATCCAGCCAGATGCGCATGGCGTATTCCTGGCCGATCGGCTGGATGTTGCCGACACCGCTGACGCGGCTGATCTGGTCATCGATGCGCGCTTCCATGAAGTTGGCGACATCGAAGTTGTCCATGCTGCCGTCTTCGCTGGTGAACGACAGCACCTCGAAGATCGAACCACTGGACTTGGTGATGGTCAGGCCGTTCTGCTGCACCGCCTGCGGCAGCGTGGCCATGGCGGCCTGCAGCTGGTTCTGCACCTGCACCTGCGCGGTATCCGGATTGGTACCGGTGGCGAACACCAGGTTGACCTGCGCCGAGCCGTCGGAGGCACTGGTCGAGGTCATGTACATCAGGTGATCGAGGCTTTGCTGGGACTGCTCGATGACCTGGGTGACCGCGTTTTCCACGGTCTGCGACGAGGCGCCGGTGTAGGTGGCGCGGATGGTGATGGTGGGCGGGGCGATCTGCGGGTAGCGGTCCACCGGCAGGATCAGGATCGCGAGCAGGCCGAGCAGGCTGACCGCGATGGCGATCACCCAGGCGAAGATCGGCCGGTCGATGAAGAAACGAACCATGTGGGCCAGGCCTCAGTGCGACTTTTCGTCGGTGTTGCCGTTCGGATCGACCGCCGGCATCGCCGCCAACTGCGCCGTCGTGGCCGCCACCGCTTTCACCTGCTGGCCGAGCGATACCGCGCTGCCGTTGCTGACGATCACCCGTTCGCCAGCCTTGAGGCCGCTGGTGATCTGCCACTGGTTACCGACCACCTGGCCGGTGCTGACGCGGCGCTCGACCACATGATCCTTGGCGTCGAGCAGGCGCAGCAGCGGTTCGCCGCGCTCGTTGCGCACCACCGCCTTCTGCGGCACCAGCAGGGCACGCGCGTCGGTGGCCATCGGCAGCACCGCCTTCAGGTACATGCCCGGCAACAGCAGGCCGTCCGGGTTCGGAATGACCGCGCGCAGCTTCACGTTGCCGGTGCCCGGATCCACTGCGCTGCCGACGAACTCCAACGTGCCTTCATGCGCGTAGGTGCTGCCGTCCTCCAGCAGCACCTTTACCTGTGCCTTGCCATCGATGTCCTTCACCAGGCCCGCATCGAGCTGCTTGCGCAGCGCCAGCATCTGCGTGCTGGACTGGGTGACATCCAGGTACACCGGGTCCAGCCGCTGGATGGTGGTCAGTGCCGTATCCTGGCCGGCCGCGACCAGCGCGCCGGCGGTGACGCTGGAGGTGCCGATGCGGCCGTCGATGGGGGCGGTCACCCGGGTGTAGTCGAGGTTGATGCGGGCAGCCTGCAATGCAGCGCGCGCGGCAATCACGTTGGCCTGCGCCTGCTTCAACGCCGAGGTGGCATCGTCGGCGTCCTGCTTGCTGGCTGCATCCATGCTCACCAGCGCGCGGGTGCGCTCGGCCTTCGGCTGTGCCGACAACACGGCGGCCTCGGCCTGCGCCAGCTGCCCGCGGGCAGTATCGAAGGCCGCCTGGTACGGTGCCGGGTCGACCTGGTACAGCAGCTGCCCTGCCTTGACCTGCTGGCCTTCGGTGAACAACCGCTGGCGGATCAGGCCGCCGACCTGCGGCCGCACCTCGGAGATCTCGAACGGCACGGCACGGCCGGGCAAGGTCTGCTGGAGTGCCAGCGGCTGCGCGCTGGCGATGATGACGCCCACTTCGGGCATGGCCGGGGCATCGGTCCTGCCCGCCGAACAGGCCGCTAGGGCCAGCAGCAGGGGCAACAGCAGGGGACGCGGGGAACGGGACAGCGGGCGCAGGAGGGACATGGGGGGCGTGGGGGCCTTGCGTTGACCCGTGCACGCTGCCGTGAAACTGTGCAGAGAATATGGAGATTGTGCGACGGGCTCAGCTGGCGCTTGCTTTCGGCGCCGCATGCGCCGCTAATGGCCTTCGCGATGGCGAAGTTCCAACTCAAATTCGGCCTGACCGCGAAGACCTTCCTCGCGATCTTCACCGCCTGCCTGCTGGTGCTGGCAGTGAACGGTATTGCCAGCCGCGTGGCCTTCCAGACCGGCTTCCTGGACTACCTCAACGACCAGGGCGACCTGCGCATGCAGCGGCTGATGCCACACCTGCAGCGCGAGTACCGCGAGCACGGTGGCTGGGAGCATCTGCACGGTGATGGCGACCGCTGGGCGCGGCTGCTGCGCCCGGACCTGGCCCATGGGCACGAAGGACCGGTGCCGTCGCTGTCCGACCAGACCGGCGTGCCGTCGCGCCTGGGCCTGTTCGACGCGCAGCACCGTTTCGTGGCCGGCAACCCCGACGCCACCAGCGATGACGAGCCGCATGGGGTGCAGGTGGACGGGCAGACCGTCGGTTGGCTGGGCATGGTGCCGTTCCAGACCGTCATCGCCACCAACGACCTGAATTTCTACAACACCCAGGTGCGCGCCTGGTGGGTGATCGGCATCGCGCTACTGCTGGTGACGGTACTGCTGGCCTGGCTGGTATCGCGTGCGCTGCGCCAGCGCCTTGCCAAGCTGGCCGCTGCCACCCACCGGTTGGCCGCCGGTGACTACGCCACCCGCATCGAGCGCACCAGTGACGATGAGCTGGACGCGCTGGTCAACGACTTCAACCGGATGGCGCAGGCGCTGGACGATACCGAACGCAACCGCCGCGCCTTCATTGCCGACATCTCGCATGAGCTGCGCACGCCATTGGCAGTGGTGCGCGCCGAGCTGGAGGCGATCGAAGATGGCATCCGTCCGCTGGACCGGGCCAACCTGGTGGGCCTGCAGGGCGAGATCCGCCAGCTGGGCAAGCTGATCGACGACCTGCACGACCTGTCGATGACCCAGTCCGGCGGCCTGGCGTACCGCTTCGCGCCACTGGACCTGGTGGCGCTGCTGCGCAGCGAACTCAATGGCATGCGCGTGCGCTTCGCCAATGCAGGCCTGGCGTTGGAAGAAGACCTGCCCGCCACGCCGTTGCAGGTGTCCGGTGACGAACGGCGCCTGCAGCAGGTACTGGCCAACCTGCTGGAAAACGCACTGCGCTACACCCATGCCGGTGGCCGCGTACGCGTGCAGGCAGCGCGCGTGCCTGCCGGCGTGCAGCTGGTCGTGGAAGACACCGCGCCGGGCGTTCCGCCCGACAAGTGTGCACTGCTGTTCGAACGCTTCTACCGCGTGGAAAGTTCGCGCAACCGCGCCAGTGGCGGCAGCGGGCTGGGCCTGGCCATCAGCCACAACATCATCCTCGCCCACCACGGCGTCATCCACGCCGCGCCCTCGCCGCTGGGCGGGCTGCGCGTGGTCATCACCCTGCCGGAGCCTGCATGAGTGCGTCGCCCGCCACGTCCACGAAGATCCTGATCGTCGAGGACGAGCCACGCCTGGCCTCGGTACTGCGCGACTACCTGGCCGCCGCCGGCATGGCCAGCGAGTGGGTGGACGACGGTGGCCAGGTGATCGACGCGTTCGTGCGCTACCAGCCCGACCTGGTGCTGCTGGACCTGATGCTGCCGCAGCGCGACGGCGTGGACCTGTGCCGCGAACTGCGTGCCAGCAGCGATGTACCGGTCATCATGGTCACCGCACGGGTGGAAGAGATCGACCGCCTGCTGGGCCTGGAGATCGGCGCCGACGACTACATCTGCAAGCCGTTCAGTCCGCGCGAAGTGGTCGCGCGGGTGATGGCGGTGCTGCGCCGCTACCGCCCGGACCCGGGTGCGCGCGCCAACGGTGGCCTGCACATCGACGAGCCGGCCGCACGCGCCACCTGGAACGGCAAGGGCCTGGATCTGACGCCGGTGGAGTACCGCCTGCTGCGCACGCTGCTGGCCACCCCAGGCCGGATCTGGGCGCGCGATGAACTGCTCGACCGGCTGTACCTGGACCATCGCGTGGTGGTCGACCGCACCGTCGACAGCCATGTGCGCAACCTGCGCCGCAAGCTGGCCGACGCCGGCATGGAAGGCGAGCCGATCCGTTCGGTGTACGGCATGGGCTACAGCTACGAGCCCTAGCCGGTAGTGCCGGCCGCTGGCCTGCAACCGCAGAATTCCAAGTGCGCCCATGAGCTTGCCGGCCAGCGGCCGGCACTACCGGTGCGCACCTGCGTTACAGTCGAGCACGCTCGACATTACGAACACAACTGCATGGACGACATCCACCCGATCGCGCCGGACAAGCGCGCCGCCATCCTTTCCACCCTGGCTGACATCGAACAGCGCTACGACGTACGCGTGCTGCTGGCCTGCGAGTCGGGCAGCCGCGGCTGGGGCTTTTCCTCGCCCGACAGCGACTACGACGCGCGCTTCATCTACGTGCATCGCCAGCCTTGGTATCTCAGCGTCAACGAGAGCACCGGTCCCGGCGAAGCGCAGCGCGATGTGATCGAACTGCCGATCGACGATGAGCTCGACGTGAGCGGCTGGGACCTGCGCAAGGCACTGCGACTGGTTTCAAAATCCAATCCGACCCTGATCGAGTGGCTGCGCTCGCCGATCGTCTACCAGCAGGATCAGGCGGCGGTGTCACAGTTGTGGGAAGCAGCGAAAGCGTTCCATTCGCCGCTGGGCACGTGGTGGCACTACTTCAACATGGCGCGCTCGAACCATCGCGGCTACCTGCGTGGCGAAACGGTGCGCACCAAGAAGTACCTGTACGTGCTGCGCCCACTGCTGGCCTGCCAGTGGATAGAGCACGAACAGACACCCCCGCCGATGGCCTTCGAGGATCTGCTGGACCGGCTGCTGCCAGACGGTGCGGTGCGTGAAGTCATCGATGCCCTGCTGGCGGTCAAACGGGCCAGCGCCGAGGTCGCCGCCGGGCCGCGCATTGCGGCGATCAGCGACTACATCGATCGTGAACTGGCCATCCGGACTGCGCAGGCGCCACAGCTGCCCGCCGGACGAGGTGATGCTGCGTGGCTGGATGAGCTGTTCCGGCAGATGCTGGCCGAGCACGCGCCTGCATGAAGAGCCGCACCTGCCGCTGGTAGTGCCGGCCGCTGGCCGGCAACCACGGAAATCCAGGCGTGCCGCGCGGTTGCCGGCCAGCGGCCGGCACTACCACACGGGTATCATCGTCGCGAACGCCCTGATTTCCGGAGACCCCGATGAACCCGCTGCGCCCCTTCCGCGACAAGATGCCCATCCTCGGCGAGCGCGTGTACATCGACCCGTCGTGCACGATCATCGGCGACGTGGAACTGGGCGACGACGTGTCGGTGTGGCCGGGCACGGTCATCCGCGGTGACGTCAATTACGTACGCATCGGTGCACGCACCAACGTGCAGGACGGCACCATCATCCACGTCAGCCACCACAGCCCGTACAACAAGGCCGGCTACCCGACCCTGATCGGCGAAGGCGTGACCGTCGGCCACGGCTGCATCATCCACGCCTGCACGATCGGCGATTACAGCCTGATCGGCATGGGCGCCTGCATCCTCGACGGTGCCCGCGTGGAGCGCCATGGCTTCGTCGGCGCCGGTGCGGTGATCGGCCCCGGCAAGGTGGTGGGCGAAGGCGAGCTGTGGGTCGGCAACCCTGCCCGGCCGGCACGCACGCTGAGCGACAAGGAGATCGAGTCGCTGCACTATTCGGCCGACCACTACGTGCGGCTGAAGGACGAATACCGGGGCTGAGCAGCCAACGCTGCCGCGCGGCTCTGCTAAAGTCTGGGCCCGACCAGGACCTGTCGAGACCCCCATGCCTGTGGTTGCCAGCCGGAGAGGACTCCGGCGCCCACAACGAAGGCCACCGCGCTGATGGCCGCACCGATGCTCGATACCTACCGTGAGGTGGTGACGCCGGAGGGTGTGCTGCTTCAGTTGCCGGTAGCCGGACCGCTGCCGCGGGCCATGGCCTGGCTGGTCGATCTTGGCGTGCGCATCGCGGTACTGGTGCTGATGGCGATTCCGCTGGCGGTGCTGGACGAATTCGGCTCCGGCCTCAACCTGGTGCTGATGTTCCTGGTCTACTGGGTCTACCCGATCGTGTGCGAGGCGCTGTGGGGCCGTACCCTGGGCAAGCGCGCGCTGGGCCTGCGCGTGCTGTCCCGCGATGGCGCGCCCGTGGGCTGGATGGCGGCGATCACCCGCAACCTGCTGCGCACGGTGGACATGCTGCCGTTCGGCTATGCACTGGGCCTGGTCAGCAGCCTGTTCGATCCGCACGGCCGCCGCCTCGGCGACCTGGTGGCCGGCACCGTGGTGGTGCACGCGCCTGTGCTGTACCTGCCGCCGCCACCTACCATCGACAGCGTGCTGGCCCCGCCGCAGCCACTGCGGCCGGAGGAACAGGCCGCGCTGATGGCCTTCGCCGAGCGCGCGCCACGGCTGTCGGCGGCCCGCCAGCAGGAGCTGGCCGGCATTGCCGAGCCCCTGACCGGCACCCACGGCCAGGTCGCCGTGCTGCGCCTGTACGCCATGGCCAACTGGCTGCTGGGGCGGCGATGAAACAGGAACAGTTCGTCGCCCGCTACCAGCAGGAATGGCAGGAGCTGGAACAGTGGCTGCTGCTGCGTGCCGGCGCCTCGCGCCGCGCGCGCCGCAAGGCCAGCGGCCTGGCACTGGACGATACCGCCGTCCCGCAGCGCTACCGGCGCCTGTGCCAGCAGCTGGCGCTGGCCCGCGAGCGCGGTTACAGCCCGCAGCTGGTCCAGCGCCTGCAGCAGCTTATGCAGCAGGGCCACAGTGTGCTGTACCGCACACGGCCGACGCGCTGGCGCGCCGCGCTGGAATTCCTCGTGGCCGACTTCCCGCTGCTCGTGCGCAGCCAGGCACGCAGCATGTGGGTGGCGCTGGCGATGTTCGCGCTGCCGGCAATCGCCTGCTTCGTGCTTGTACAGGTCTACCCGGACCTGATCCACACGTTGATGGACAACCGCCAGATCGCCGCGATGGAGCGCATGTACGACCCTGCCGCCGAACGACTGGGCCGCGACAGCGGTACCGACTGGATGATGTTCGGCCACTACATCCTCAACAACATCAGCATTGCCCTGCGCACCTTCGCCAGCGGCCTGCTGGCCGGGCTGGGTACGCTGCTGGTGCTGCTGTTCAACGGCGTCACCATCGGCGCGGTGGCCGGCCACCTGCAGCACATCGGACACGGTGGACCATTCTGGCGCTTCGTGGCCGGCCATGGCGCGTTCGAGCTGACCGCGATCGTGATCGCCGGCGGTGCCGGCCTGCAGCTGGGCATGAAGCTGCTGGCACCGGGCCGGCGCAGCCGCCTGGACGCGCTGGTCGACGGTGGCCGCATCGGTGCGCGGCTGTGCCTGGGCGTGGCGTTCATGCTGCTGGTCGCAGCCTTCATCGAAGCGTTCTGGTCGTCGATCGCTGAAGTCCCCGCATGGACCAAGTTCGGCGTCGCCGGAGTGCTCTGGGCCGGCGTGCTGCTGTGGCTGTGGCGTGGCGGGCGTGGAGGCGGCCATGCGCATTGACCGTCTGGACGTGGTGCTGCGTGCACGCAGCGGCTGGGAAGCTATGGAGCTGGGCAGTGCCCTCGCCCGCCGCCATGCGCGCGCCGTGTGGGGCAGCTGGCTGCTGGCCAGTGCTCCGTTGTTCGTGATCTTCAACGCGCTGGGATGGTGGCTGGATGCCTTCGGCTGGGCCTGGCTGGCGATGTGGTGGTGCAAGCCACTGTTCGAGCGTGCGCCGCTGTATGTGCTGTCGCGCGGCATCTTCGGCGAACCGGTCAGCACACTTTCGGCCCTGCGTGCGCAGCGTCACTGGGGCAACACTGGTTCCTGGGGCTACCTGGGCTGGCGTCGCTTCAGCGTGCTGCGCAGCCTGTGCCTGCCGGTGAACCTGCTGGAAGGCAACGCACCGGGCCAGCGCGGTCCACGCCGCCGTGCGGTGGCTGCCGGCGCCGCAGGTGCGGCGACAGTGCTGACCGTGACCTGCATGGCGTTCGAAGCGGTGCTGGTATCTGGTGCCATCGGTGCAGTGTTCATGTTCATGCCACTGGACCTGATGTCCGAATCCTGGCGTGCGGCCTGGGACATGATCGGCAAGGACACGCCGGCATGGGCACGCTTCGGTTTCAATCTGGCCTGCTGGCTGGCGTCGGCGCTGATCGGCCCGTTCTTCGTCGGTGCGGGCTTTGGCCTGTACTTGAACCGGCGTACGCAGATGGAAGCCTGGGACGTCGAAATCGCCCTGCGCCGCCTGCGCGATCGCCTGCTGCCGGCGGCATCGACGCTGGCGCTGCTGCTGTGCCTGGCACTGCCACTGGTCTCCGCCCCGGTGCATGCGCAGGACGCAGATGCCGAGCCCGGGCGCGCAATGGGCAAGCCCAACGCCAGTGACATCGCCGCCGAAGACGACGACGATGAACCGACCATCGACCCGGCCAACACGCCGGCCACCATCTTCGGTGGCACGCCGGTGGACACCGCCGGTTTCCGTCAAGCGGTTAACCGCGCCTATGAGGACCCGCTGCAGCGCCCGACCCGCGAGGTCACCCGCTGGAAGCCGATCGAGCAGGCCGAGGAAAAGAAGAAGGAAGACAAGCAGCTGCAGCGTGACACCAACAGCAAAGGTGAACGCAAAGCGCGCAGGGACGGCATCGCCTGGCTGGCACGGCTGGCCGAATGGGGCCTGTGGGGCCTGCTCGGCATCCTGCTGCTGGTGCTGCTGCTGCCCGCGCGGCTGTGGCTGCCATGGCTGCGTGGCAGTGGCCGGCGCAAGGCCGACGCTGCACCGGAGGTGCTGGAGGAACAGGTGGAGTTGCCGGTGGTGCTGCCGCCGGACGTGGCCACCCAGGCTGGCCTGCTCTGGGACCAGGGCCGGCCGCGGCAGGCGCTGGCCCTGCTGTACCGCGCCAGTGTGCGCACGGTGGGCGAGCGCAGCGGTATCGCGCTTCCACCCGGGGCTACCGAAGCGCAATGCCTGCGCGCGTCGCGACGCATGCCCGAGGCCAGCGACCGTGACCTGTTCGCGCGCATCGTGCGCATGTGGCAGTACGCCGCCTACGGTGGCCGCCTGCCCAGCCGCGCCGATTTCGATGCATTGGCCGATACCCTGCGCCAGCAGTACGGGTGGCAGGCATGAGTCCGCGCCTGTTCTGGTCGCTGCTGCTCGGTGCATTGGTGCTGTTCGGTGTACCGCTGACCATCCTCTACCTGCGCACGCACGAACGGGTGACCGAGACGATCCGGCTGCCGCCACAGGGCGAGGCCGCCTACAACCCGCTGTACGTACTCGGCCAGGCGCTGCGCGCCGATGGCATTGACGTGCACTCGCGGCCGCGGCTGGAACTGCAGCAGATGGCACTGGGGCCGAACGATACGGTGGTGCTGCTGCAGGACAGCAGCGAACTGCCGCCGCCCGTTGCCAGCACGCTGCTGGACTGGGTCGACGGTGGCGGCCACCTGCTGGTACGTACACCGCCGCCGGCCGAGGACGATGCCGGCAGCACGCAGGGCCCCTTGCTGGACCGGCTGGGCGTGGACAGCCTGTTCCAGCGCAGCGACTGCCAGCCATTCCATGTCGACGACGATCCTGGCCACGTCGAATTCTGCGGTGGCCGCCGCTTCACCCTGGGTTTTGCCGCCAGTGCGCAGGCCGAACGTCGCTGGGGCACGGATCGCGACCTGGTGTTCGCGCGCCTGCGCCATGGCCAGGGCAAGGTGAGCGTGCTGGCCGACATTGAGTTCATGCGCAGCGAGGTGGACTCACCGGCGGCGCGCCTGGCCTCCGCAGGGGGCAAGGCCAGCGACGGCCTGCACGACGCGTCGCATCGCGACCTGACCCGCTACCTGCTCGATCCGAACTACGGCAAGGGTGCGGTCTGGCTGGTCTATGCCAGCCGCCCGCCGTCGCTGTGGTCGCGCATGTTCTATCAGGGCTGGCCGCTGTGGGCACCGTTGCTGCTGGCCCTGCTGGGTTGGCTGTGGGGCCGCTCGCAGCGCTTCGGCAGCCTGCTGCCGTCGCCGGTTCTGGAACGCCGTTCGCTGCTGGAGCACGTGCGCGCCAGTGGTGAACTGCTGCTGCGTTTCGGCCACGGCGCGCGCCTGTACGAGGCCGTACTAGCCCTGTTCCTGCACCGCCTGCGCCTGCGCGCACCGATTGCCGCCGCACTCGATGGCGCGCCGCGCGATCAGGCCATCGCCGAGCTGCTGAAGTGGCCGCAAGGCCGCGTTGCCAGCGCGCTCACGCCCCCTCCGCCGCACGATTCCTCCGCCCTGCGCGAGCGCATCCGCTTGCTGCTCCAGATGAGATCCCTGCTATGACCGAAGTCCCCGAGCTGCCGGCGGCCGCCAACGCCCGCCTGATCGAACGCGTCGATGCCATCCGCGATGCCGTCGGCCACGCCTTCATCGGCCAGGCTGATGTGCTGGACCAGATCCTGGTGGCCCTGCTGGCCGGTGGCCACGTGCTGATCGAGGGCGTGCCCGGGCTGGGCAAGACCCTGCTGGTGCGCGCGCTGGCCCAGGCACTTGAGCTGGACTACGGTCGCGTGCAGTTCACCCCCGACCTGATGCCCAGCGACGTCAGTGGCCACGCGGTGTACGACCCGAAGAGCGAGAGCTTCAAGATCCGTCGCGGCCCGGTGTTCACCAATCTGCTGCTGGCCGACGAGATCAACCGCGCACCGGCCAAGACCCAGTCGGCGCTGCTGGAAGTGATGCAGGAAGGCCAGGTGACCATCGAAGGCAAGGCCTTCACCCTGGCGCCGCCGTTCATGGCGCTGGCCACGCAGAACCCGCTGGAGCAGGAAGGCACCTACCCGCTGCCGGAAGCGCAGCTGGACCGCTTCCTGCTGAAGGTGCTGATCGACTACCCGCAGCTGGAGGACGAGAAGCGCATGGTGACCGCGATCACCAGCGGCCGCGCCGCCAGCGATTTCGACCTGAGCCAGGTGCCGCGCGTGCTCGGTGCCGGTGAGCTGCTGGAACTGCAGCGCGCCACGGCGGCGATCACCGTCGATGACGAAGTGATCGACTACGCGGTGCGGATTGTGGCGGCCACGAGGCAGTGGCCGGGTATCGCGGTCGGCGCTGGCCCGCGTGGCAGCATCGCGCTGGTACGTGCCTCGCGCGCGCAGGCGGTGTTGGCCGGCCGTGACTTCGTCACCCCCGACGACGTGCGCGACATCGCGCGCCCCGCGCTGCGCCATCGCATCGCGCTGGCACCGGAACTGCAGATCGAAGGCCAGGACGCCGACGACGTGCTGGGTGCACTGCTGGCCAAGGTGGAAGCACCGCGCCGATGAGGCCGGCCCCGCTGCTGCTGGCGCTGCTGCTGGCCTGGGCCGCCCTGGGTGGCCTGGTGCTGGGCGGCCTGCTGCCGCGCTGGAGCTGGGCGCTGGCCGCGGTGGCGATTGCCGTGCCAGCGTTGATGGATCTGTGGCGGCAGACGCGGCGTCCATCGCCGCAGATCCAGCGTGAGCTGCCCGAAGCGCTGGCACTGGGCGTGCGCCGCGAGGCCGCGCTGCGGCTGCAGGCGGACGCATCGATGACGGTGCAGGTGTTCGACCTGGTCCCCGGCGGCTGGCCGCTGGAGTCGCTGCCGCAGCGCGTGCGCCTGAAGGCCGGCAGCGCGTCCACCCTGCACTACCACCTGCAGCCGCTGCAGCGCGGGCGCTTCCGCTTCGACGGCGTGCATCTGCGCATGCGCTCGCCATGGCGCCTGTGGTGGCAGCAACGCACGCTGCCTCCCGTGCTGGACGTGCGGGTCTATCCGAACTTCGCACCGCTCACTCGCTTCGCCCTGTTCAGTGCCGACCAGGCCTCGCGGCTGGTCGGTGCACACGTGAAGCGCCGCCGCGGTGAAGGCACCGACTTCCACCAGATGCGCGAGTACCGCATCGGCGACAGTCTGCGCCAGCTGGACTGGAAGGCCACCGCGCGTGCGCGCAAGCTGGTCTCGCGCGAGTACCAGGACGAGAAGAACCAGCAGCTGCTGCTGATGCTCGACAGTGGCCGCCGCATGCTGGCCAGCGAGGGCGGGCTCTCGCACTTCGATCACGCATTGAACGCCTCGCTGGTGGTGGCCTACCTGGCGCTGCGCCAGGGCGATGCTGCCGGCCTGTTCGCCACCGGTGGCGAGCGCCGCTGGGTGGCACCGCAGCGCGGGATGGGCACCGTCGAGCACCTGCTGCGCGCCAGCTACGACCTGCAGCCGCGCGCGGTGGCCACCGACTACCTGGCCGCCGCCACCGAAGTGTCGCTGCGCCAGCGCCGGCGCGCGCTGGTGATGCTGGTCAGCAACGTGCGCGACGAAGACATCGAGGATCTGCTGGCGGCGGTGCGCCTGCTGCAGAAACGCCACCTGGTGTGCGTGGCCAGCCTGCGCGAGCGCGAACTGGATGCTGTCCTCGATGATGAGGTGCAGTCGCTGGAGGACGCGGCCCAGGCCGGCGCTGCGGCGCTGTATCTGCAGCAGCGCGCGAAAGCGCATGAAGCGCTGCGCAGCGAGAAGGTGATGGTGCTGGACGTGACCGCCGACGCCCTGCCCGGTGCACTGGTGGAGCGCTATCTGGCGGTGAAGCGCGAAGGGCTGCTCTGATACCAGGAACGGTTGCCGGCCAGCGGCCGGCACTACCCCATGCAACAACCGGTGCATCGCTTTGGTGGGTGCCAACCTTGGTTGGCACGAAACCCAAAGCGCCGACCAGGGTCGGCACCTACCAACGGCGGTTGCCGGCCAGCGGCCGGCACTACCCCTGCAACAACCGGTGCATCGCTCTGGTGGGTGCCAACCTTGGTTGGCACGAAACCCACAGCGCCGACCAGGGTCGGCATCTACCAACGGCGGTTGCCTGCCAGCGGCCGGCATTACCCCTGCAACAACCGCCGCTGCAATCGCTCCACCGCGCGCTGCAGCAACACCCGGTTGCGGGCCAGCTTCATCCACTGCGGCAGGCGCGAGAACATGGATCGGTGATGGCCGCGGCTTTCCCGCAGTGTTGCGCTCGCGTACTCGTGCAGTGCCTGCAGATGCTCAGCGTTGTAGGCCCAGAGCAGGCCCGCGCGGGTCGGTTCAACCAGGCGCAGCGGCAATCCGAAGTGCGGATCGGCAGGCTCGGCATCACGCAACGGACGCACCGAGACCGAAACATCGGTACTGCGATCACATTGCGCGCATCGAGCAGCGAAGGACGCCGGTGCAGGAACGCCAGCGGGAACCCGACGACGCACGTGCAGCCACTGATGCCCACAGAATCCACAAGGTTGGCGGCCCAGCATGTAGACCGCACCGACCCAGTCACCACTGTCCAGTGCAGAACTGCAGCCGGTGCAGCGGAATCGCGCGGTCCACCGGTAGGGTTCCCAGCTGGCGACCACCCAGCCGGGGGTGTCGCAGCGATGGCAACGCACCGCGACGCGGTCCGCGAAGGCCTGCAGGCTGCGCCCGTCATCGAAGTGCCGGCCAGGCACGGGCGAAGAACGCCCATGCCGGCCAGGCCAACGCCGCACCGCCATCAGACGTAGATCCGCGTCGGCGCCTCGTCCACGATCGCATGCGGCACGAAGCGCGCACTGTCACGGGTGATCGCGCTGTCGTCTTCGCGGATGCCGATGCCGCAGGCGTGGTCACCCACCACCCAGCTGCCGATCAGCGGGTAGCCGCCTTCGAAGCGGGTGAGCGGATGGGCGCGCTGGATGATCGCCGGGCCATCGTAGGGACCGTCGCTGCGCTGGGTGCTGCCATCGGCCAAGTGCATCTCGATGTTGGCCCCTTCGCGTGAGAACAGCGGCTTGCGCACCCAGCCCGACGCCAGCGTGCTGCCGTCATCGAAATGCGCTTCCAGCAGGTTCGGATGGCCCACGTTGCGCTGCCACAGCAGCGGCAGGATGCCCTTGTTGCTCAACACCGCCTTCCACGCCGGCTCCAGCAGCTGCACGCCCGAGCCGGGCAGCGCGCGACCGAATTCCTCGGCCATCAGGTCTTCCAGCGGATACAGCTTGAACAGCGTGCCGATCACCGAATCGTCCAGCGCGGTGAAGCGGCCGTCCTCGGACAGGCCAATGTCCTCGATGGCGATGGCCTGGCCATGCAGGCCGGCCTGCGATGCACAGTCGCGCAGATAGTCGACGGTGCCGCGGTCTTCTTCGGAGCTGCCCACGGCACTGAAGTACAGCGGCGGCGGCAGCTGCGTGGCCAGTTCGCCGAAACGCTCGACCAGCGCTTCGTGAATCGCGTTGAACTGGTCGGCGTGCTGCGGCAGGCGACCGGCGTTGCGCTGGTCTTCCAGCCACTGCCATTGGAAGAAGCTGGCCTCGAACAGCGAGGTCGGCGTGTCGTAGTTCAGTTCGTACAGCTTGGCCGGGCCGGTACCGTCGTAGGCCAGGTCCAGGCGACCGTACAGATGCGGCTGGCGCTGGCGCCAGCTGTCGGCGATCCAGTCGCGGTAATGCGACGGAATCGCGAGCTGGTCCATCAAGCGTTCGCTGGCGATGACATCGCCGACCAGGTCCAGCGCCATCTGGTGCAGCTCGGCGCTGGGGTCTTCGATGTCCTGCTCGATCTGGCGCAGGGTGAACGCGTAGTACGCGCTTTCGTCCCAGTACGGCTGGCCGTCGATGGTGTGGAAGCGGAAACCTGCCTCTTCCGCGCGCGCCCGCCATTGGGCACGCTCGGCAATCCGGATGCGCTGCATGGGTCGATCAGCCGCCGTAGCTGCCGCTGCTGCTGCGACGCGCGCTGGTGTTGCCGAAGCCACCACGGCTGGCAGTGACCGCACGGTTCGGTTCGCTGGTGACCGGGGCCAGGCCGGCCTTGCCCGCGCCGATGCCGCTGGCGGTGTTCAGGCCACCAGTGCCACCCGGTGCCGGGCGCGCCCAACCCGCATTCTTGTCCTGGTAGGCCGGCGCCGATGCCGGTGCCTGCGGTGCCAGGCCTCCGCGGTTGCTCAGCATCTGCGACATGAAGAAGCCCATCATCATCGGGCCGATGAACGAGGTACCGGCCGAGGTGTGCTGCTGCACGCACTGCTCCGGCTTGTAATCCTTCTCGCAGGCTTCCCTGCTGGCGTACTTCGGCGCCGCATCGGCGGCCTGCTTCTGCGCTTCGGCGAAGGCATTGCGGCACGACGACGGATCGCCGGTGGCCTCGGTGCAGGCCTCGACCGACGTGTACAGGCCTTCCTGCACCTTCACCTCCGGCTCCTTCTGGCAGGCGGTGAACAGCAGCGGCGCGGCGCTCATCAGCAGCAGCGCGGTGGTGCGGGAACGTTTCATGGCCTCATGCCCTGTCGACGGATCAATGCCCCAATGATGCCAAATCCGGACCAGCAACCGGAATCGGTAAAGTCCGAAAGATGAACGGACTTTCATTTTCGTCGCTCCAATCAGGAATCGGGGGTCAGAGCCCGTCGCGCAGCAACGGGATCCGACCCCGTCAGATCGCAGGAAACTGTCGAAGGCGGGGTGGGTCCGGTTGCGGGGGCGTGAGCGCCATGGATGGCGCGACCGAGGCTACATGGACGTACTTGCGCCGTCCCCCGCAGCCGGACCCACCCCGCCATCCCACGGATAGCCCAGCTGTTGCTGTTGAGGTTGCCGGCCAGCGGCCGGCACTACCCCGGGTGCAGGGCGCAGCCCTGCCGCTCTCTCCCCGGTGGTTGCAGCAGCAACCGAAAAAATTGGCCATGATCGGCTGACCCCCACGTCGTACGGCCTGCCCGTTCCGCCAGCCATGCCCGAATACCGTTCCCGCACCTCCACCGCCGGCCGCAACATGGCCGGCGCCCGCGCCCTGTGGCGTGCCACCGGCATGAAGGACGGCGACTTCCACAAGCCGATCATCGCCATCGCCAACTCCTTCACCCAGTTCGTGCCCGGCCACGTGCACCTGAAGGACCTCGGCCAGCTGGTCGCGCGCGAGATCGAGCAGGTCGGCGGCGTCGCCAAGGAATTCAACACCATCGCCGTGGACGACGGCATCGCGATGGGCCACGACGGCATGCTGTATTCGCTGCCCAGCCGCGAGATCATCGCCGACGCCGTGGAGTACATGGTCAACGCGCATTGCGCCGACGCACTGGTGTGCATCAGCAACTGCGACAAGATCACCCCCGGCATGCTGATGGCCGCGCTGCGCCTGAACATCCCGGTGGTGTTCGTTTCCGGCGGGCCGATGGAAGCGGGCAAGACCAAGCTGTCCGAGCACAAGCTGGATCTGGTCGATGCGATGGTGGTGGCTGCCGATGACAGCGCTTCCGACGAGAAGGTGGCAGCGTTCGAACGCAGCGCCTGCCCCACCTGCGGCTCCTGCTCGGGCATGTTCACCGCCAACTCGATGAACTGCCTGACCGAAGCACTGGGCCTGTCACTGCCCGGCAACGGCACCACGCTGGCCACCCACGCCGACCGTGAGGCGCTGTTCCGCCGTGCCGGCCGCCTGATCGTCGAACTCTGCCATCGCTGGTATGGCGGCGAAGACCCGAGCGCGCTGCCGCGCGGCATCGCCACCCAGGCGGCGTTTGCCAATGCGATGACCCTCGACATCGCCATGGGCGGTTCCACCAACACCATCCTGCACCTGCTGGCCGCCGCGCAGGAAGCGGAGGTCGACTTCGACCTGACCCACATCGACGCGCTGTCGCGGCGCGTACCGCAGCTGTGCAAAGTGGCGCCGAATACGCCGAAGTACCACATCGAGGACGTGCATCGCGCCGGCGGTGTGTTCGGCATCCTCGGTGAGCTGGACCGCGCCGGCCTGCTCGAAACCACGGTGCCGACCGTGCACAGCGCCAGCCTGGCCGAAGCACTGGAACGCTGGGACGTGGTGCGCAGTGACAACGACACCCTGCACACGTTCTTCAAGGCTGGCCCGGCCGGCATCCCCACCCAGGAAGCCTTCAGCCAGGCCACGCGCTGGCCGACGCTGGACGTGGACCGCGCCGAGGGCTGCATCCGCTCGCTGCAGCATGCGTATTCGCTGGAAGGCGGGCTGGCCGTGCTGCGCGGCAACCTGGCCGTGGATGGCTGCGTGGTGAAGACCGCCGGCGTGGACGAATCGATCCACGTGTTCGAAGGTCCCGCGCGTGTCTATGAAAGCCAGGACGCCGCCGTGGCCGGCATCCTCGCCGACGAAGTGCAGCCGGGCGAGGTGGTGGTGATCCGCTACGAAGGCCCGAAGGGCGGCCCCGGCATGCAGGAAATGCTGTACCCGACCAGCTATCTGAAATCGAAGGGACTGGGCAAACAGTGCGCACTGCTCACCGATGGCCGCTTCTCCGGCGGCACCTCCGGCCTGTCGATCGGCCATGTCTCGCCGGAAGCCGCCAGCGGCGGTGTCATCGGCCTGGTGGAAGATGGCGACCGCATCCGCATCGACATTCCGGCCCGCCGCATCGACCTGCTGCTGGATGAGACCACGCTGGCCCAGCGCCGCGCCGACGCCGATGCGCGTGGTTGGAAGCCGCGCGCACCGCGCCCACGCAAGGTCACCAGCGCGCTGAAGGCCTACGCCCTGCTCGCCACCAGCGCCGACAAGGGCGCCGTACGCAACACCGCGCTTCTGGGCGATTGACCGCCATACGGTAATGCCGGCCGCTGGCCGGCATCTGGGAAAAGGGGACGGAGGGAATTAAGTCGTTTGTGCCTAAAACGACTTAATTCCCTCCGTCCCCTTTTTTCCGGCCAGCGGCCGGCACTACCGGTCAGCCGATCACGCGCTTGAACGGCGGCAGCGCGTCGATGATGCGCTTGCCGTAGCGGCGGGTCAGCAGCCGCGAATCGAGGATGATCACGCGGCCGGTGTCGGTGGAAGTGCGGATCAGGCGGCCTGCGAACTGGGTCAGCGTGCGCAACGCATGCGGAATGGCGATCAGGTTGAAGGCATTCAGCCCACGCCCCTCGAACCATTCGCTGAGGGTGGCGGTCTGCGGATCGGTCGGCACCGCGAATGGCACCTGGGTGATCACCACCGTGGTGCAGGCTTCACCGGGCAGGTCGAGGCCTTCGCCGAACGAGTTCAGTCCGAACAGCACCGAACCCTCGCCTGCGGCCACGCGGCGCAGGTGCTCGTCGATCAGGCGGGTCTTGGACATCTCGCCCTGAACCAGCACCTGCTTGCGGCGCGCGGCCGACATCAGCCCGGCCACCTTCTCCATCTTCCAGCGCGAGGTGAACAGCACCATCGAGCCTTTGGCCCAGTCCAGCTCGGTGTCGAGATAGCGCGCCACTTCGCGCGGATGGCCTTCGCGGTCGTCCGGAGTGACCGGGAATTTCGGCACGATCAGTTCGGCCTGGTTGGGCAGGTCGAACGGTGACGACAGCGAGACCATCTCGGCCTCTTCCGGAATGCCGTTGTCGATCGCCAGCGACTGGAAATCGCCGCCGCCGGTCAGCGTCGCCGAGGTCATCACCACCGAGTCCACTTCATCCCACAGCAGCTTGCGCAGCACGTGCGCGGCCGAAACCGGCGAGCCGTGCAGCACCAGGTCGCCGTCGCGGGTGGCGGTGACCCAGCGCGCCATCGGCGGCGCACCGTCCTTGTCTTCGCGACGCCAGGCCTGCCACAGGTTGTACTGCTGCTCGATCATTTCCAGCGCCATGCCCAGGTTGCGCTGCAGGCGCTCGCGCGCGGCATCGTCCGGCTTGCCCTTGGCCACCTGCGCGGTGGCGGCGTGCGCCCAGTTGTAGAGGCTGCGGGTATCGTCAGCCAACGCCTCGATCGGCTCGCGCCAGGCCTCGGGCAGTCGCCCATTGGCCGCGCGCCACATCGGCTCTTCGTCCGCCGGCGCCGGCATCCACACCCGCTCGATATGATCGCGGAACGCGCGCAGCTGCTTGGCCACGTTGCTGGCCACCTCGATCGCTTCGTTCGGCAGCAGGTTGCCAAGGCGATCCTTGTCGACCGCGCGGTAGGCGCCGGCGATCAGGATCTGCAGGCGGCCGGTACGCTTGGCCATCTCGTCCAGCGCCAGGCTGGCCGCGCCCTGGTCGATCGCCACGTTGCCGATGTGATGGCCTTCGTCCAGCACCAGCAGCATGTCCGACGGCGGTGCGATCAACGGCTGGCCGTTGTCGCTGTCGCCGATCGACAGCGCCGACAGCAGCAGCGCGTGATTGGTGACCACGATCTGCGCGTCACGCACGGTGTTGCGCGAACGCAGCACCGCGCACTGTGCCGAGTACGCACAACGGCGCCCGGCGCAACCCGAAGCCGGCGTGGTGATGCGGCTGCGCAGGCCGGGGCTGATGGTCTCCGGTGCGTTGTCGATATCGCCATCCCAGCTGCCGCTGGTGAAGGCGTCGGTCAGGCGCTTGGCGATGTCCATTTCGATCGGCGCCAGCGGCCGGTCGAACAGCGGCGCGTCATCCTCGAACATGCCGCCCTGCGAGCCCTCGCCCTGCGCCTCGGCGGCATTGCGCGTGCACAGGTAGCGGGTACGGCCCTTGGCCAGCGCCACGGTCGCCTCCAGGCCGGTGGCTTTCAGGAAATTCGGGATATCGCGCTCGACCAGCTGCGACTGCAGCGCCACGGTGCCGGTGCTGATCACCAGCTTCTTCTTGCTGGCCAATGCGATCGGCACGCCTGCGGTGAGGTAGCCCAGGCTCTTGCCGACGCCGGTGGGCGCCTCGACCACGCCGACGCCACCGCTTTTCGACAGCGCACGCGACACCACGCCGATCATCTGGCTCTGCGAGCGACGGGTGGAAAAGCCGGGGGTATTGGCCTGCAGCGTCGTGTACGCCTTGCGGATCGCGTCCTTCAAGGTGTCATCGAGGGTGCGCGGAGCGGCGACGGTTTCGGTCACGCCGGGAATTACCGTAGCTGGATCAGGCCGGGCATTGTCGCATGGCCGGCCGCATTCACCGCCGCTGGGACCCTGAACGGGCCAGCGACGACGCCCGCTGGCGGTCCCGGTCCAATGACCGGACCATCCCAGGGGCAGATACGCCGGGCATGGCCCGGCGCGACCGGTCAGGCGGCCGGGAGCGTACGGGTACGCAGCAGGCGCACCAGCGCCCACACCACCAGCACCACACCGATGGCCTCGACCATCGCCAGCGCGAAATGCAGCACGCCGAGGATGGCACTCAAGCTCGACACGGCACTGAAATCACCGCTGCGGACCATCCACATCGGCAGGATGCCCGCCGCCATGCCGCCGAGGCTGGCCAGCAGCAAAAGCAGCAGGCCGACCAGGGCACCGGTGCGGGTGGCATCGCGCGGTGCGCCGACCACCCAGACCAGGCCCACGCACAGCGCGATCAGCACCGGCAGGCGCACGCCCACCATGCTCAGCACCGTGACCAGCAGGGTTGTGCCGTCCATCGATCAGTCCTCGCCGGCCAGCACGGCCGAGCCCTGGCGCAGCGACTGGTAGACCTCGTCGGTCTGCGGGCGCACACCGTGCCACTGCAGGAAACTCTCAGCGGCCTGCTCGACCAGCATGCCCAGGCCATCGACCGTATTGCGGCACTCCGCGGCGCGCGCCCAGGCCAGGAAGGCGATCGCCGCTTCGCCGTAGTTGAGGTCGACGGCGGTGGTCATCGAGTTGACCAGCGACAGCGGCAGCTTGAACTCGACGTCGCGGTCGCGGCCGGCCGAGGTGGCGTTGACGATCAGTTCGAAGTCACCCAGATCACGCAGGTCTTCCCAGTAGCGGCTGATCGCGCGACCCGGCTCACCCATCGCATCGATCAGTTCATCGGCGCGTTCCGGCGTGCGGTTGACCACCACCAGCTCGGTGATGCCGGCATCAAGCAGCGCCGGGGCGACGCTGCGCGCGGAGCCACCGGCACCGATCAGCAACATGCGGCGGCCACGCAGGTCCAGGCCATGGCGGTCGGTCAGGTCACGCACCAGGCCGATGCCGTCGGTGGTGTCGCCATGCCAGCGGTCGCCCTTGCGCAGCAGCGTGTTGACCGAACCGGCGCGGCGCGCGCGTGCGGTCAGGGTGGTGCACACCGAGAACGCGGCCTCCTTGTGCGGCGAGGTGACGTTGGCGCCGACACCGCCGTCGGCGGCGAAGGCCTCCAGGCCGGCCAGGAACGCCTCCGGGGCCAGGTCGATCGCGCGGTAATCCACCGCGATGCCTTCCTGGCGACCGAACGTCGCGTGGATCTGCGGCGACTTCGAGTGGGCAACGGGGTGTCCGAAGACGGCGTAACGGTCGGTCATGGAATCCTCAAGCTGGCTAGACTGATGCTCTGTTCGTGCATGGAACCGGATGATGCGCATCACCCTGCCCCTGCTGGTGCTTGCCGCCAGTCTACTCTCTGCCCCCGTGGCGATGGCGTTGAACGAGTACGGCATCGAAGGCATGGGCGTGATCTCGACCCGTGCCGACGAGGGCCGCGCCACGATCAGTGCCGATGGCCGGCGCATCGTCTTCGCCCGCCGCGGCGAAGCCGGCTGGGGCCTGTGGGAGGCGCGCGTGGTCGATGGCCGCTGGCAGCAGGCGCAGGCCCTGGCGGTGGGCGTGGCCGGTGAGGCCCGCGATCCGTACTTCAGCCGCGACGGCCGCTGGCTGTTGTTCGCCGCCGGCCGCGAAGGCGCGCTGGCGCTGTACCGGGCTGCAGTGGAAGCCGATGGCCGGCTGGGCAAGGCGCACCCCATGGCCGGCGACGGTGGACGCCACGAAGAGCGCGGGCCGGCCCTGAGCGCGGACGGCACGCGGCTGCTGTTTGCCCGCCAACAGGGCCGTGGCGCCGGCTGGAACCTGTTCGTGGCGACGCTGGATGCGCAGGGCATGCGCGGCCCTGCCACCGCATTGACAGCGTTGAACAGCGCCGATGACGAGACCGACGGCGACTGGCTGGGCAACGATGGCGCGGTGGTGTTCAGCCGCGGCAACGGCACGACCGCACAGGTGTGGAGCAGCGGCTGCGCGTGGAGTGGCGCGGCCCTGCAACCGTTGGGACTGTCGTTCAACCAGACCGGCGGCTGGACCGGCGCGCCGGTGATCGACAACGCCAAGCCAGGCGAAATGATGGTGGCCAGCAGCGCGGCCAGGGCACCGCGTGCCGGTGGCGTGGACGTGTACCGGTTGGCGGTGCCGAAGGTGGCGGCGGTGGCCGGGTGCGTGCGGTAGATCCACGCCGCGCGTGGATGGCGCCCGCGAAGGGGTCAGAGCCCTTTCCTGCGGAAAGGGATCCGACCCCGGGCATTGCCCGTCAGCGCGACAACACCTTGGCGCGCAACTGCTCGTACTCCATCTCGCTCAGCTGGCCATTGTCCTTGCGCTGGTTCAGCGCGGCCAGCTCGGCCTGCACGCTGTCCGGCAGGGCCTGCTCACGGGCCACGTGGCGGGCGGCGGAGAGCTGCTCCGGTGGGCGCTTGCCCGCGCGCCACGCGGCGATGAAGACACCGACGATGATGGCGCCGAACACCAGCGTGCCGGTGCCCCAGATCAGCCATTGCATCCATCCCAGTTCGGGTCCCATCGCGCAGTCCTCCGTCTATCGTGGCGCTATTGTCAGCGCTCGCGCAGCCATCGCGCCACCTGCGGCGCGAAATAGGTCAGCACGCCATCGGCACCGGCCCGCTTGAAGCCCAGCAGCGACTCCAGCACGCAGGCGCGCTCGTCCAGCCAGCCGTTGGCGAAGGCGGCCTTCATCATCGCGTACTCGCCACTGACCTGATAGGCGAAGGTCGGCACGCCGAATTTTTCCTTCACCCGGCGCACCAGGTCCAGGTACGGCATGCCCGGCTTGACCATCACCATGTCGGCGCCCTCTTCCAGGTCCAGCGCGATCTCGCGCAGGGCCTCGTCGCCGTTGGCCGGGTCCATCTGGTAGGTCTTCTTGTCGGCCTTGCCGAGGCTGGCCGCGCTGCCCACCGCATCACGGAACGGACCGTAGAACGCCGAGGCGTACTTGGCCGAGTAAGCCATGATGCGCACGTTGACGTGGTTGTCGGCATCCAGCGCACGGCGGATCGCGCCGATGCGGCCATCCATCATGTCCGACGGCGAAACGATGTCGACGCCGGCTTCGGCATGCGACACCGACTGCTTGACCAGCGCTTCGACGGTGATGTCGTTCAGTACATAGCCCTTGTCGTCGATGATGCCGTCCTGGCCGTGGGTGGTGTACGGGTCCAGCGCCACATCGGTCATCACCCCCAGTTCCGGGAAGCGCGACTTCAGCGCGCGGATCGCGCGTTGCGCCAGGCCGTCCTCGGCCCACGCCGCCGATGCATCCAGCGATTTCAGCGACGGGTCGATCACCGGGAACAGGTCGATCACCGGAATGCCCAGCTCCAGCGCCTCTTCGGCCACCTTCAGCAGTTCTTCGATCGACAGCCGCTCCACGCCCGGCATCGACGGCACTGCGGTGCGGCCGGCCAGTTCGTGCACGAACACCGGGTAGATCAGGTCGTCGGTGGTCAGCGTGTTCTCGCGCATCAGGCGGCGCGAGAACTCGTCGTGGCGCATGCGGCGCGGGCGGTACAGCGGGTGGGACATGGCAGGCTCCGAGGAGTGGCTATTGCAACAGGTAGCCCTGCGGCAGCAGGGGTTCGGGCAACGGGCGTTCGCCGAGCGCATCGAGCTGGTCGATCTCGATCGTGCGCACCAGCGCGTCCAGCGGCAGGTCGTTCGGCTCCAGGCCGAACGGGTCTTCCATTTCTTCGCCCAGCTGGTCCAGGCCGAAGAAGGCATAGGCCAGCACCGCCGACAGCACCGGCGTGCCCCAGCCCAGCGAACTGGCCAGGCCGAACGGCAGCAGCACGCAGAACATCCACGCGCAGCGGTGCAGCAGCAGGGTGTAGGCGAACGGCAGCGGCGTGGTGAGGATGCGCTCGCAGCCGGCCTGGATCGACGACATCGCGTGCAGGCGCTCTTCCAGCTGGGTGTAGAGGATGGGCTCGAGCTGGCCGGCGCGCAGCGCATGCGCCAGTTCGGCCGCGATCATCGCCAGCAGTGCATCGGGCACGTTCTCGCGCTGGCCCAGCTGTTCGCGCTGGCGCTTGTCCAGCCACGGCAGTGCTGCCAGGGCGACGATGCGACCACGCAGTCGCGCCGCCAGCGCATGGGCGAACGCGGTGGTGAGGTAGGCGACGCGACGACGACGGCCCGCGTCGTCGGCCAGCAGCAGGTTTACCTGGCGCGCCAGCGAACGCGATTCGTAGACCAGCTGGCCCCACAGCTTGCGTCCTTCCCACCAGCGGTCGTAGCAGGCGCTGTTGCGGAAGCTGAGGAAGATCGACAGCACCAGGCCAAGCAGGGTGAACGGGGTCACCGACACGCGTTCGATGCCGGTGGGGGGCGCCAGTTCGACCACCGCAGCCACGGCGATGGACAGGATCAGGATGGCCAGCACCTTCGGCGCGATCGCTTTGACGATCGAACCGCGCAGGATGTACAGAAGTTGCCAGCCGTGGGGACGGGGTCGGATGATCATGGGGCAGCCGCGCGGGGCGCGGATTCACAGGCACGCGGGGGGCTCGCGCAGCCATTCATTGTACGCCCCCGCCCGGCCATCGGCCGTGTGCCTGCGACGCCCTGTCGCACCCGGGACCGGGCTCAGACCACGCCGCCGCCCAGGCCAAGACGCAGGATGCCGACCACCACCACGATACCGTTCAGGACCAACCCGGCCCACGCCCGGCCACGCTTGCTCGGGTGGGTGAACAGGATGCCCAGCGCGGCGATGACCGCACCGACCGCGGCGAACGGGATCAGGAACCAGTTGCCCCAGCCCAGCAGCGGAATCAACGCCAGGATCATCCACAACAGCGCCAATACGCCCCACAACAGACTGATCACACCCATGCCGCTCTCCCGCAGTTGGTTCCTGGCCCCACCATAATCGTTCCCGTTGCCGCCGCCTACTGCCATTGGCGGGGCTGTCACCCGGCCCGTGCTAGCGTGCTGTCGTGCGTGCCCCGGCCCGGGTGTTGGCGCCGATTCAGAGTGGCCCGCCGATCATCGCAACCAGTCCTGCAGGGGAAGTGCCATGAACATCCGTTGGGCCGCGTTGGCGGCCACGCTGCTGGTCGCCGCCGGCTGTGCCAGCACCTCCAAGGTGATGCTGGGCCGCGCGCGCGCACCGATCGATCCGGCGCTGGTGCAGATCTATTCGACGCCACCGGCCGGCTCCCAGGAAATCGCCCAGCTGGAATCGTCTTCCGCCGTCGGCTTCGGCACCCAGGGCCAGACCGACGCCGCCGTGGCCCGCCTGAAGCGTGAAGCCGCAGCGCTGGGCGCCAACGGCGTGGTGCTGATGGGCGTGGGCAGCAGCGGTTCGCCGGTAGGCATGTCGGTGGGCGCGGGCACGTTCGGCTCGCACGTCGGTGGTGGCGTCGGCATCGGGATTCCGACCACGCAGAAGCGCGCCGCGGGCGTCGCGATCTGGGTGCCGAATCCGGCACCGCCGGCGCGGTTGCCGACACAGGTGATTACCCCGCAGCGGTGACGCAGCAGCGTCACCGGGGTAGTGCCGGCCGCTGGCCGGCACATCCCTGCAACAGCCAACACATCGCTCTGGTGGGTGCCAACCTTGGTTGGCACGAACCCACAGCGCCGACCAAGGTCGGCATCTACCAACACCGGTTGCCGGCCAGCGGCCGGCACTACCGGAGGGTGTTCAGCGCTTGTACTTCGGCACGAATACCTTGTTCACCGCGTCGGCCAGCTGGTCCGGCGGCAGCAGGCCCTGGTCGAGCAGGAAGTTGTTGAACGCCAGGCGGTCGAACTTCGCACCCAGCGCCAGTTCCGTCTGCATGCGCAGTTCCAGGATGCGGGTGTAGCCGTAGAAGTAGCTACCGGCCTGGCCCGGCATCCGCACCATGTAGCGGTCCAGTTCCTGGGTGGCCATCGCCTTGGACAGGCCGACCTGCTCCATCAGCACGCGCTCGCCGTTGGCACGGTCGGTCAGGCCGAGGTTGAGCATCGGGTCGAGCATCGCGCGCGCGGCGCGCAGCAGGCGGAACTGCAGGGCGATCATCTGCCCGTCCAGCGGCTCGTACGGCACCATCTCGGCTTCGGCGTACAGCGCCCAGCCTTCCACGTTCACCGAATTGAACGCGAACATGGTGCGTGCCAGCGACACACCACGCTCGACCATCGCGGTGAACTGCAGCTCGTGGCCGGGGCGGCCTTCATGCGCGCTCAGCGTCCATGCTGCCGCACCGAAGTTGAAGTCGTCGTACTGCGCGCCCGGGCCCGCTGCCGGGTTGCCCAGCGGCAGCACGAAGGTGCCCTGCTGCCCGGTGTTGTTGACCAGCGGGGCCGGCAGGAAGTGCGGGGCCGGGCTGGCCGCGCTCTCGGCGGCCGAGCCAAGGCGCATCTGCATGGCGCGCTTGGGCACGTCCACGATGGCGTGCTCGCGGATCAGCGGATCGATCGCATCGATCACCTTGCGGTAGTGGCCTTCCAGATGATCGTCGGCGATCTTGTCGGCCTTCAGCGCGCGGATCACCGCCACCGGATCGCTCGGGTCGGCCACCTTCAGCCCCTTGTCCTTCACCACCAGCGGTGCCAGCTGCTGCATCGCCGAGCGGGTTTCCATGAACTCCAGCTGTGCGCGCTGCATCAGCAGCTTCGGGTCGATGTCGATGCCGACCTGCTTGAGCTGGTAGGCGTACAACGGCGCCGGCAGGCGTGCGTCGGCACGTGCCTTCGGCAGTACCTCCTTGCGGGTCCAGGCGGCGTAGTCCTTCATCTGCCCGGCCAGCGCCTTCATTGCTTCATCGGCGCCGGCAATCTGGTACTTCTTCAGCAGCGACTCGATACCGGTGATGTAGGTCTCGACGTTGTCCAGCGACTGCTGCACTTCAATCTTCGTCGGCTGCAACAGGCTGCTGTCCTTCAGCCGTTCCTCGTAGCGCTGGCGCGCCAGCGTGGTGAAGGCGGTGCCGCCCGGCTGCAGGCCGGCATAGGCCTTGAGGCGGTCGACCGCCTTGGCCCGGCGCTCGGCCGGCACCTGGTCGGACAGCAGCAGGTTGAGGCCGCTGAACACGGTCTGCGGCGCATCGCTCCACGGCAGCAGGTACTTCTCGTTGAGCTCGCTGCCTTCGATGTTCTGGCTGGCGGCGTGGATCATGATTTCCAAGTCCTGGCGGACATTGGGATCCTTCTCGACGGCCAGCTTTGCCTTCAGTTCGTCACGTGCCTTGGCCATGGCAGCGCGGTAGCGCTTGCCGTTGTCCGGGCCGAGATCGGCCACCTTGTCGTCGTAGCCGGGCACGCCGAAGAAGCCGGTTTCCTCCGGCTGGAACGGGCCCTGGGCGTCCAGCAGAATCTGCGCCAGCGCATTGCTGCGGGCGACCCAGGCCGGGCTGGCCGGGGTGGCGGCCTTGGCGGAGGGTGCCGCCAGCGCCGGTGGTGCGGACAGCAGCGGTGCGGCAGTCAGGGCCAGGGCAACGGCGAGCGCAATCGGCTTCATGGGACACTCCAGCAAAGGGTTGCCCGCACCCTACGCGCTCACGGCGATGGCGACAATCGGCGGGAAGTCATGGCGGGCTGGTTGTGCAGCCGGGCTCCGCGGAAACCTGGCGGGAGTAGAGTCGATTGTCAGTCGACCATCGCGCGCAGCGCGGGGGTTTTCGCTGTCTGATCGAAGAGCAGTCGACTGACAGTCGACTCTACCCGGTCGACCCTACCCGGTCGACTCTACCCAGTCGACGTCCCGCAGTCGCCTGCGCCCGGAGGTCAGAGCACGGCGGTCAGCGGGCATTCGCCGCGATCACGGCAGGCCTTCAGCTCACACTCCTGCGCGGCCTCGTCGTCATCCAGCGCCGTCAGGTCGAAGGTCTGCTTGTCCTCGCCCAACACGTACATCACCGGGTAGTCCCACACGTCATCGCGACGGGTACCCTGCACGAACAACCGCCCGTGCGCATGCGGTCCTTCGAGGGCTACGGTCAGGCCGACATCACGCTGGCCGTTGATCGCAGTCTGCATGCTGCCCAGCGGCATCGACTCGATGTTCAACGGCTCACCGAACGCTTCCACCAGTTCAATACTGCAGCCCGCCCGCCGCAGCGCCTCGCGCATCGGCGGGCTCTCGCGTGCCGCCTCGCTCCAGCGCAGCACGCTCCAGGTCACCACACCCCCTGCACCACCCAGCACCAGCACCACCGTCAACGGCATCGCCCAGCGCCAGTGGCGGCACCACCAACCGGCGGATGCCGGGTCATGGGCGGGAATCGGCGGTGGCAGGGTCATCGGCGGGCTCCTTCCCGTTGCTGGATCAGGGCTTGAGGCAACGTCCCAGGAAGGCTTCGGCCACGCGGTAGCGATGCAGGGCATCGGCGCCGGACAGGCCATGCTTGGCACCCGGGTAGGTCATCAGCTCGAACGGCTGTGCACGCTTCTGCAACGCGCTCATCAGGCTGGTCGAATTGGTGAACAACACGTTGTCGTCGGCCATGCCGTGGATCAGCAGCAGCGGCGAGCGCAGGCCATCGATATGGGTCAGCACGCGCGCTTCGCGGTAACCCGCTTCATTGCGCGCCGGCAGGTCCATGTAGCGTTCGGTGTAATGGCTGTCGTACAGGCCCCAGTCGGTCACCGGCGCACCGGCCACGCCACAGGCGTACTGGTTCGAAGCCTTGGCCAGCAGCATCAGGGTCATGTAGCCGCCGTTGGACCAGCCCTGCACGCCGATGCGCGCCGGGTCCACCCATGGCTGCTGCTTCAGCCAGGCCACGCCGCGCAGCTGGTCGGTCACTTCCACCGTGCCCTGCTTGCCATACAGCGCACCACCGAAGTCGCGGCCACGGCGCGGGGTGCCACGGTTGTCCAGCGAGAACACCACGTAGCCCTGCTGGGCCAGGTACTGGTTGAACAGGTGGTCGCCACGGCCGGGCCAGCTGTCGGTGACGGTCTGGCTGGCCGGGCCACCATAGACGTACACGGCCACCGGGTAGCGCTTGGACGGATCGAAGCCGGCCGGCTTGATCAGGCTGTAGTTCAGCGGGGTCTTGCCGTCGGCAGCCATCAACGTGCCGAACTCCACCGGGCGCTGCGCATCGCGGTAGCGCGCATACGGATGCTTGGGATCGGCCAGGTCGTTCTCGAGCAGGGTGGCGATCTTCTCGCCATTGGCGCGGAACAGTTCGATCTGCGGCGGCGTGGTGCTGTTGGACCAGCTGTCCACGTAGACGCTGGCGTTGCGGGCGAAGCTGGCGCTGTGCATGCCCGGCGCCTTCGACAGGCGCTGTGGCTCACCGCCCTGCAGCGACACCGCGTAGATCTGGCTTTCGCGCGAGGTCTCGATGCCGGCGCGGAAGTAGGCCTTGCCAGCCTTTTCATCGACCGCCAGCAGCTCGTCTACCGGCCAGTTGCCGTGGGTCAGCGCGGTGGCCTTGCCCTTGCTGTCGATGCGGTACAGGTGCTGGAAGCCGGTGCGCTCGGACGACCACAGCACGCTGCCGTCATCGAGGAAGCGCAGGCTGTTGTGCAGCGGCACCCAGGTCGGGCTGGTCTCGTGGGCGAGCACGCGCTGGCGGTTGGAATCGAGTGCCACTTCCACCAGGTCCAGCTGCCTCTGGTCACGCGACTGGCGCTGGAAGCTCAGGTGCTGCGCATCGCGCCAGTCCACGCGGGCCAGGTAGATGTCCTGTTCCTTGCCCAGATCGACCCAGCGCGGCTGCGCGCCGGAAGCCGGTGCGATCACGCCCAGCTGCACGCGCACGTTGGCGTCGCCGGCGGCCGGGTAACGCTGTTCGATCACATCGGTGCGGTCGGCGTAGACCTCGTAGCGCTTCTGCACCGGCACCGGTGCCTCGTCGATGCGGGCGAAGGCGATGGCCGAATCGTCCGGTGCCCACCAGTAGCCGGTGTGGCGGTCCATTTCTTCATCGGCGACGAACTCGGCAACGCCGTTGCCGATGGTGGTGCTGCCGTCGCGGGTCAGCTGCAGCTGCCTGCCGCTGGCCAGGTCGATCACCCACAGGTTGCGGCCGCGGATGAAGCTGACGAAGCCGCCCTTGGGCGACAGCTTGGCGTCGGTGGCGAAGCCTTCACCATGGGTCAGCTGGCGCACCGCCGCCTGGCCCTGCTGCTTGAGGTCGTACAGGTACAGCTCGCCGCCCAGCGGGAACAGCAGGCGCTGCGCGTCCGGCGACCACTGGTAATCGACGATGCCGGTCATCGCGGCGATGCGCTGGCGCTCGCGGCGGGCCTTCTCCTCGTCGCTGAGGGTCTCGGTGCCGGGCAGCACCACCTTGGAATCAACCAGCAACCGGGTCTGGCCACTGTCGATGTCGTAGGTCCACAGGTCCAGCTGGTTGCGGTCGCTGTCCTTGCCGCGCAGGAAGCTGACCTGCGAACCGTCGGGCGCCACCTTCGGCTTCATCAGGGTTGGGCCGGACAACGGCAACGGGCCGGTGATGGCTTCCAGGGTCAGCTTTTCAGCGTGGGCGGCGGTACTGGTGGCGAGCATGAGGGCGAGCGAAGCGAACAGGTGGCGCATGGAGGATCCCGGCAAACGGCAGGTCCGCCCCCGCGATGGACGCGGAGCGGTCGTCCCCCATCCTAACCAAGCCCGTGCGGGAAGGCAGCATGACCTTCTGCCCATGCCGCGGTGCTGGGGTCAGAGCCCTTCGCGCTGCAAAGGGATCCGACCCCGAGGCGGTCAGCGCTGGCCGAACAGGTGCTTGCGCTCTTCGTCGCTGAGCGGCTTGCCGGCGTTGGGGTTCACCTGCTGGCGCAGGGCATAGGCCCGCTGGGTGGCCGGGCGTGCGGCAATGGCTTCATGCCAGCGCTTGAGGTTCGGGAACGCGGTGAAATCCACCGGCAGCTTGTCGTAGGCGCCGATCCACGGGTAGCTGGCCATGTCGGCGATGGTGTACTCGTCGCCGGCCAGGAAGGCGTGCTGGGCCAGGCGCTTGTCCATCACCCCATGCAGGCGGCGCACTTCGTTGTCATAGCGCTCGATGGCATACGGCATCTTTTCAGGCGCGTATACGTTGAAGTGGCCCATCTGGCCGCTCATCGGGCCCAGGCCGGCCATCTGCCAGAACAGCCACTCCAGGGTGGTGACGCGGCCGCGGGGGTCGCTGGGCAGGAAGCGGCCGGTCTTCTCGGCCAGGTACAGCAGGATCGCGCCGGACTCGAACACGCTCTGGGGAGCACCGCCATCGGCCGGTGCCTGGTCGACGATGGCCGGCATCTTGTTGTTCGGCGAGATCGCCAGGAATTCCGGCTTGAACTGGTCGCCCGAGCCGATGTTGACCGGGTGGATGCGGTATTCCAGGCCGGTTTCTTCCAGCAGCAGGGTCACTTTGTGGCCGTTCGGGGTGGGCCAGTAATACAGGTCGATCATGGCGGCGGCTCGGGGTGCGGAAAGGAACCTGAAGTCTAGTGCGTGAGTTGGGTTGGCACCGTCATGGCGGGCCGGTAACCTCGCCTCTCCCCCGCAACGCAGCATCCCTCGCATGAGTGCAAACCGCCCGCCGCTCTCCCCCCTGTCCACGCTGATCTTCGCCTCACGCTGGCTGCAGCTGCCGCTGTACCTGGGCCTGATCGTGGCGCAGTGCGTCTACGTGTTCCTGTTCGGCAAGGAACTGTGGCACCTGATCTCGCACTCGGTGTCGATGGGCGAGCAGCAGATCATGCTGATCGTGCTGGGCCTGATCGACGTGGTGATGATCTCCAACCTGCTGGTGATGGTGATCGTCGGCGGCTACGAGACCTTCGTCTCGCGCCTGCGCCTGGAAGGCCACCCGGACCAGCCGGAATGGCTGAGCCACGTCAACGCCAGCGTGCTGAAGGTGAAGCTGGCGATGGCGATCATCGGCATCTCCTCGATCCATCTGCTGAAGACCTTCATCGCCAGCGGTGCGCTGGGCGGCATCCCGCTGTGCACGCCGGAGCAGATGAGCGTGGCCGCTGCCAACATCGGTGTCGCCCGCTGCTCGATGCTGACCCAGGATGGCGTGCTGTGGCAGACCATCATCCACTGCGTGTTCATCCTGTCGGCGATCGGCATCGCCTGGACCGACAAGCTGATGTCCAACAGCCACAGCAAGTCGCACGACAAGGCACACGACCACTGAGGTCGCCTCCACCAGCGGCTTGACCGCCGCTGCCCCATTCCGGCCACCGTCCCTTGTGCGCGGCGGTGGCCGGGATGCTAGATTGCACCCTCGCCGTTGCCGGCGGTGGCGTCGGGAAACGTCACCCTGCCGCGCCCGGACCGCAGGTCCCGGCCATGCGTATCAATGATTTACGTCACGTCGTCTTCTAGAGGGGAGCAGGATGTCGCACGTCTCAACGATCACCGCCGCGCGCCGGTGGCTGCCGGTTGCCCTGGCACTGGCACTGGCCGCCTGCTCGGGCAAGGAAGAATCCGCAGCGCCTGCTGCCGCCACGGCGCCTGCCGCTGCCGCACCCGCCGCACCGGCGGTTGCTGCCAAGGTGCAGTCCATGGGCACCGAGCAGCTGCGCGAGTCGGCCAGCCAGGCGCTGCGCGAGAACCGCATGTATGCACCGGCCGGCGACAACGCCATCGAGTACTACCTCGCCCTGCGTGACAAGACGCCGGACGACGCCTCGGTGAAGAGCGCACTGACCGACCTGCTGCCGTACACCCTGATCGCCGCCGAGCAACACCTGGGCCGCGAGGACTACACCGAAGCGCAGCGCCTGGTGGCACTGATCGAGAAGGTGGATGCATCCGCGCCGGCCCTGCCGCGCCTGAAGGACGGACTGGCCAAGGGCGTGCAGAACGCAGCCAAGCGCACCGAAGCGGAAGCCGAGAAGGCCAAGAAGGACGCCGAGGACCGCAGCAAGCAGCAGACCGAGCAGCAGCGCCTGAGCGAGCAGCGCGCCAAGGAAGCCGACGCCGCCAAGCAGATTGCCGCGCAGCAGGATGCCGCGCGCCGCGACAACGAGCGCCAGGAAGCCGAGCGCCAGGCCGCCGCCCGCCGCGAGGCCGAGCAGAAGCAGCAGCAGGCTGCCGCCCAGCAGGCCAGCGCCGCACGCCAGGCCGCCGCACCGGCAGCGCCCACCCTGCGCCCGGTCAGCACACCGGCGCCGCGCTATCCGGGCGAAGCGCTGCGTTCGGGAACCTCCGGCGAAGTGCTGGTGGAGATCACCGTCGGCACTGACGGCTCGGTGGTGAACGCTCGCGTGCTGCGCGCGACGCCGGGACGCGTGTTCGACCGTGAAGCCCTGAACGCGGTCAAGCGTTGGCGCTTCGAGCCGGTCAGCGCGCCGGTGACCACCCGCCGTACGCTGGTGTTCGCGCCGGGCAACAACTGAACGAAAAAGGGGACGGAGGGGATTAAGTCGTTTCTGCCCCTGCAATGACGCCAAGGCCCGGCATGTCCGGGCCTTGTCCGTTTCAGGCCACTCCATCGATCAGGTGTTGCAGTGCCGGATCGCGCGCCGTCAGCACCTGGAACAGGCCCAGCGCGTGCAGGCCCGGCAGCAGCGCACGCAGGTCGGCTTCCGCAGCGGAACGGGTGGCAACATCGCTGGCGGGATCCTGCCAGTCACGGACGCTGGCCAGGAAGGCGCCGACACTGCCCTTGCGCACGGTGAGGCCGTTCACCTGCACGTCGTTCTGATGGTCGGGGAGGATGTCGTGTGGCTGCATGGGGAAGCGCTCCGTTGAAGTGGGCCCCAGTGTCGGGGCCCGGAGGCGACGTTTCTGCCGTATAACTGCCAATCGATATGGCAGATCAGACAACCGCCGCATTGCTCGCCCCCGCGCTGGCCGATGCCACCGATGGACCGTCGGTGCTGGCGGCCCGGCTGCACCAGCTCGGCAAGCGTCGCACGGCCCGCCACCGACATGCGCGTGGGCAGCTGCTGGGTGCGTACCAGGGGCTGCTGCGGATCGCCGCCGACGACCTGCACTGGCTGCTGCCCGCAGGTCACGTCGCCTGGATACCGCCGTTGCTGCCCCACGCGCTGCTGGGCGCAGACGGGTTCAATGGCTGGAGCCTGTACTTCAACGCGGAGGCCTGCCTGGGTCTGCCCGCCACACCACGCATCTTCCAGCCCAATGCGCTGCTGCAGGCGGCGACAGCACGTGCGCTGCAATGGCCCCATGCGCCACTGGATGCTGCGCAGGCACGCCTGGCCGGCGTGATCGCCGATGAGATTGCCGCCAGCACGCCGCTGCCGCTGGCCCTGCCACAACCGCGTGACCGGCGCCTGGGCCGGATCGCCGCCGCGCTGGCTCGCGCGCCGCACGACAACCGCAGCGTCGAGGACTGGGCCGCCAGCAGTGGCCTGTCCGGCCGCAGCCTGGCCCGCCACTGGCTGGCCGAGACCGGCATGACGCTGAGCCAGTGGCGGCAACGCCTGCGGGTGCTGCTGGCGCTGCCACGCCTGCTGTCCGGCGAGCCGGTGATCAGCGTCGCGCTGTCGATGGGGTACGACACGCCCAGCGCCTTCATCGCCGTGTTCAAGCGCGAGATGGGGGTGACGCCTGCGCGGTATGGAAAAGGGGACGGAGGGGATTAAGTCGCTTCTGCCCTCCCCCACGCCATCTCGCGGCATCGCCTGATGCCCTTCAAGGTCACGGAGGCGGCAGTCTGATGAATTCTTGAAGCCCCGAACTGCCATGCCTCGACAAGCACGCCTGATGTTGGCCGAACAGCCGTACCACGTAACCCAGCGCGGTGTGAACAAGGGGGCGATCTTCGTTGACGATATCGACCGTCAGCTGTTTCTGCACCTGTTGCACAGCGCGTTCCTGAAGCATCAGGTCGCACTGCATGCCTACGTATTGATGGGCAATCACGTTCATCTGTTGGCCACACCTTCCACGCGTGTTGGCTTGGCGAATGCGATGCGGATGCAGGGCAACAACTATGTCCAGGCGTTCAATCAGCGGCATCAGCGCAGCGGACCGCTCTGGCAGGGCCGCTTCCATTCTTCGATGGTGGACAGCGACGCCTATCTGCTCAGCGTCTATCGCTACATCGAACTCAATCCGGTTCGTGCAGGCATGACTGCCGCCCCGGAAGATCACCCATGGTCGAGCGTGCATGGAAACCTGCAGCGGCGCCACGATCCGATGCTGACGGAACATCCCGCATTCCAGGCGCTCGCCCAGACCCAGCGACAGCGGGGAATGCTCTATGCGGAGTTTCTGCAGGACATGAACGCGTCCGCTGACCTGCCGGCAATCCGTGCGCACAGTGCCGGGCAGCATCCGTTGGGAAATGCAGCCTACCTGCGAATGGTGGAACGGACGCTGGGTCGCCCCGTGATGCTGCGCAAGCGGGGGCGCCCTCAGAAGAAGGGGGCGGAGGGTTAGAAACGACTTAATCCCCTCCGTCCCCTTTTTGCGGTCAGCCGGAGATGGCCAGGCGCTCGTTGTGATAACGGCGCACGGCGGCGAACCACAACACGGCGGCCAGGCCGAGGCTGGCGCCGAGGTAGATGGCCCAGACCGCGGGTGTGATGGTCTCGTGGCGGATCACCTTCAGCAGCATCTGGTTCTGCGACAGGAACGGCACGGCGTACTGCCACAGCTGGCTTTTCACCGGGTAGGCGATCAGCGCATAGCCCGGCAGCATCGGCAGAAGCATCAACCAGGTCATGTGGCTCTGCGCTTCCTTCATGCTCTTGGCCGCTGCGGCCAGGAAGGTCAGCAGCGAGGTGCCGATCAGCAGCATCGGCAGCATCACCAGCAGCATCTGCACCATCGCCATGATGTTCATGTTGAGCTGGCGGCCAATGTTGCCGGGGGCGATCTGCGCGCTCACCTTGAACGCGGCCAGGGTCAACAGCAGCGACGCAAAGCCGACCATGCAGGCGGCGGCGATCTTGCCGCTGACAATGGCACTGCGCGACCCCGGCGTGGCCAGCAGCGGCTCCAGCGACTGCCGCTCACGCTCGCCGGCGGTGGTGTCCATTACCAGATAGGCACCACCGAGGAACGAGGTGAGGGTCAGCAGGATCGGCAACAACGCCGACAGCATCAGGCCACGCTTGGCTTCGGCACTGGCCATGTCCTGGCTGGCCACGTCCAGCGGCCGTGCGACCTGGGCGTCGATGCCCCGCGCCATCAGCCGCAGCGCCCCTACCTGGCCGTTGTACGTGGCCAACGCCGCCTGCAGGCGCGCAGTGGGCACCTCGGCGGCACGTCGTGTGCTGTCACTGATCACCTCCACCAGCGCCGGCTTGCCATCGGCCCAGTCCCTGCCGAAGTCCGGGCTGATGCGCAGCGCCACGTCGATGTCCTGCGAACGGATGGCCTCGGCCAGGTCCTTCGGCGCAGCAGCGGTATTCAGGCCCTGGGCAGCCAGGAAGCGCACCAGGTTCGGCGCATGTTCGGCGCCGATGGTGGGAATCTGCAGCGGCTGCTCGATCTGCGTGCGCACGCGGCTTTCGGACAGCTTGCCCATGCCCAGGATCAGCAGCGGGTACAGCAGCGGCCCGAACAGCAGGGTCAGCGCCAGCGTACGCCGGTCGCGCGACAGGTCACGCAGCTCCTTGCGCATCACCGTCATCAGGGTCGACATCATGCTCATGCGTGCAGGCCCTCTTCGCTGCCGATCAGTTTCACGAACGCATCCTCCAGGTTGGATTCGCCGGACTGCGCGCGCAGTTCATCGGCGCTGCCGGCGGCCATCACCGTGCCCTTGGCGATGATCACGATGTGATCGCACAGCGCAGCCACCTCCTGCATGATGTGGCTGGACAGGATCACGCAGCGGCCTTCTTCGCGCAGGCCCAGCAGGAAGCGGCGCAGTGCGCGGGTGGTCATCACGTCCAGGCCGTTGGTCGGTTCATCGAGAATGACGTTGCGCGGGTCGTGCACCAGTGCGCGGGCGATCGCGGTCTTGGTGCGCTGGCCCTGCGAGAAGCCATCGGTCTGGCGGTCGAGGATGTCCCCCATGTCCAGCGCGTGCGACAGCACCTCGATGCGCTCGCGGATGCGCTCGGCCGACAGGCCATGCAGTTCGCCGAAGTAGGCGATGTTCTCACGCGCGGTCAGGCGCTTGTAGACGCCACGCGCGTCGGGCAGCACGCCGAGATGGCGACGCACTTCCACCGGATTGCGCGCAGCATCGACACCATCGACGCTGATGCTGCCCTGGTCGGGGGTCATCAGCGTGTACAGCATGCGCATGGTGGTGGTCTTGCCGGCACCATTGGGCCCCAGCAGGCCGGTGATGCGGCCATCCTCGGCGCGGAAGCCGACGTTGGACACGGCCTGGATACGGCCGGTGCGGGTGTCGAAGGCCTTGTGCAGGTTGTCGGCGACGATCATGGTTCCCATCCGTTGAACGAGGTGAACGCCGGCACGTAGCTCAGCGTGTCCAGGCAGCCGGCATCCAGCGCCTTGGCATCGGTCGTGTCGATGAACTGGCCAAGCAGGCGCGGCATGCAGCCGGCGGTCAGCGTGCCGTGGCCCTGGCCACGGGCAACCAGCGCGCGTCCATTGGGCAGGCCCTTGAGGACCTGCTCGGCATAGCGCGGCGGGGTCACCGGGTCCAGTTCACCAGACAACAGCAGCGCCGGTACGTCACTGCGCAGCGGCACGGCATTGGCTGCCGGTGCCGGCCGGTGCGGCCATGCCGGGCAGGCGGCAAAGAAGGAACTTGCCACGTCGTTGCCGAACAGGCGCCCGGGATCCTCGGCCGGCGCCTGGTAGCGCGGCGCGTCTTCGCTGCAGATCACCGACCAGTGCATGCCACGGTTGATCTGGAAATCCATGCTGCGGTTCGCACCGCGCGCCAACGAGGCGAGCGGCGCGTAGCGGCCGTGCGCGGCTTCATCAAGAACCAGCGGCAGCAATGAGGCGTACTGGGGTACGTAGGAAAACGCAAACGCCAGGCCCACCACGCTGTCCGGTGTCAGCACATCCTTGCGGGTGTCGTAGGTGCCGGGATCGCGATACTCGACCGGAACCGGTGCACGGCGCAGGGTCTCGACCACGCTACGCAGCTGCGCACGGGTATCGGTCGGGAAGCGCCTGCTGCAGGCAGCGTCCTTGCGGCACTGCGCCGACTGCAGGGCGATCGCGTCTTCGAACGTTCTGGCGAAATCGCCGCCCACCACCAGCTCATTCGGCACCACGCCATCGATGACGATGCTGCGGGTGTGCTGTGGATATGTACCCGCATAGCGCTGGGCCACGCGGGTGCCGTAGGACGCACCGATCAGATTGACCCGGTCCACGCCCAAGGCCTGGCGGACCGCGTCCAGGTCGGCAATGGCTTCGGTGGTGGTGTAGAAACGTGCGTCCGCACGTCCCTGCAGGGAAGCCGCGCATCGCTGGGCATAGTCGCGCAGCAAGGCCTCGGAGGGCGCCGCGTCCTCGTCCATCGGCAGTTCCTTTCCGTCCGCGCCGAGGCAGCTGAGCGGGTTGGAGCCGCCGGTGCCGCGCTGGTCGACCAGGAAGATGTCCCGCTGCTTGCGCACCTGGCGCAGCGCGGTATCGACGATGACGGCCACTTCGCTGGCGGCCTGGCCGGGGCCACCGGCCAGGAAGAACACCGGGTCAGGCTGGCTGGAGCCGCTGCTGCCCGATTCCAGCCAGGCGATGCGCAGGCCGATGCGCCGGCCAGCGGGCTGGGCCCGGTCCTCCGGCACCTGCAGGGTGGCGCACTGCGCTTCCACGTTGGCACTGGCACCTACCGTGGACAGCGTGCAGGGCTGGAAGTCGATCGTGCCGAAACGGCGGCTGGGTGCATCGCTGGCGCCTTCGGCGCCGGGTGACGGTGACTGGCTGCATCCGGCAAGCATCAGGCTGGCCAACACTGCGGCCAACGCGAGGTGGTGTCTTTGCATCGTGCTCGTTTCCCCTGGAGGACGTTCCTGGCAACCACGACGGGCTGCCGCGGAAGATGTGACTCAACTTACACGGGCACGGCGTCGTCGGCGATGGGCAGACGCGAAATCTCCGCAGGCGTGGCGCAGGCCAGGCGATCGCGGCCGGCGGCCTTGGCCCGGTACAGCGCCGCGTCTGCCGCTGCCAGCAGCGTGGACAGCTCGCCCTGGCCGTGGTCCATCGCCGGGCCGATGCTGGCAGTGAACGTCACCGCCCCGGTGGCCAGTCGCGCCAGCTTCTGCTGCAGAGCGGTACGGATCGCCGCAGCCCGCGCCATCGCTTCCGCCTGCGTGCTGCCGGCCAGCACCAGCACGAACTCCTCGCCACCGTAGCGGCCCAGCAGCGTCTCATGGCCCTGCAAACCGTGCTGCATCAACGCAGCGAAGTGGCGCAGTACCTCGTCTCCGGCCAGATGGCCCCAGCGATGCAGAGCAGGAAGCCAAGCACGCTGAGGTGAAGTGACCCCCGGGAGTTGGACGTCAGATCCAACCCCGAGGGATACATGAACAGATATGACGCACGTTTCAAACTGCAGGTCGCCAAAGAGGCCTGCAAGACCTCCACATCGGTCAAAGCCATTGCCCGTCGCCACGG
>NZ_JCAFSU010000021.1:0-59262 GCF_059369555.1 Stenotrophomonas sp. YJH_SMC_21 | reverse complement strand
CGGGACACCCAGCGCGGCGCTGATCTGGTTGACGGTGTTGCCGCTGGCCCGGAGCTGCCGGGCGCGGCGTTTAGTGGTGGCCGGCCAGTACCGGGCATGACGCTGGCGCGGTACCGGCATCCCTTGGCAGCGGGCCATGTCCTGGACCGCGCGGGGCGAGCGCCCGAGGGCAGCCGCAACGGTCATTGCGTGGCGGCCCTCCATCTGGCGCAGGGCCCGCAGTTCGCTGGTGCGCCAGAACTCCATCACGCGGCCTGCGCGTGGGTGTCGGGCAGCGGCTGCTGCAGGTGTCGGATCATCGCGCCGCGCATGGCATCGATCTGGCTGGCGTCGTACAGCTTCGAACCGCGCTCGGTGGCAATCGGTTCGAAGCCCAGCTGGCGCAGGCCTTCGGCGTCGATTTTCAGCGGTGCAATCAGGTCTACGACCTGACCCAGCTTGATCTTGACGACCTCGCGCGGCGCGGCGCTCGGTGCCGGGGCGCTGACCACTGCGGTCGGAGCGGTGCGCACTGCTGCCGCTGCCGGCGGGGCTGCCACAGGTTCGGGCTGCTGCACGGTAGCTGCCGCCTTCTGTGCACGGGCTTCATCCTCCTTTCGGATCTGCTCGCGATGGGCGTCCAGGCGGGCCTGCTCCGCCTGCTGGTGCTCGGAGATGCGCGCCGCCACCAGGTTGCGCAGATCTTCCGGCGCCTTGCTGGCGCACAACTGCACGCGGTCAGCGAACAGGGTGGCGTAGTCCGGGTGCTCGGCGAGGATGGCGATGTTGGCGCGGATGCGGTCGGCCGCCTGGCTGGCGGTGATCTTGGCGTTGGTCGCTACCACGTCGACCGCATCCTGCATGCTGGAGAAGGAGCGCTTGCCCTTGATGGCAGCCTGCAGATCCGCGACCAGCGTGGCCGGCATCGGAACGGCATGCGCGCCCAGCGTTTCGTTGATTCCCTGAATGTGGTCGATCACCGCGCGACGAGCGGCGTTGCCGATCTCGGTTCGGCGCTCCTCCTTCCGCTTCGCCACCAGCTTGTCCAGCTCCAGGCGAATCTTGCGCGTCTCGGCGGCCACGTCGTCCATCGTGCGGAACACCGCATCGATGTCGGCCGTCTGGTCCAGCACCTGCTGCTTCGTCGCCTCGATCCGTTCCTCGACGCCCTTGCACCACGTCACGGTCTTCTCGGCGTTGGCAAAGTCCTCATCGGACTGGAGTTCCCGGTTGATCGCGCTCAGGACCGCCAGCGCGTTCTCCTTGAACTCGGCCAAGTTGGAGGCGGTGACCATGCCCGTTACCTGGATGCTCAGCGCGGGCAGGGTTTCCGGCGCACGGCCGACGGGTACACCGGGACGACTACTGCAGCAAGGAAGCCTGCGGCGCGCCCGGGATCTCGGAGTTGATCGTTGCGAAGAACCGCCAGGGCGAGACCGGCACCCGCTACCTGCAGCACCGCCTGCAATGCAGCGCCTTCGATGACTACACCGGCCCTCGGCCGAACTACACCCTGAAGGGCACATCCACCGTCGGCAGTAGCGATGACGACTTCGACGTGCCGGCTTCGGGCCGACGCCGCCGTAGCCGGCGCGACCTTGCTGCAGGAGACGACGCATGACCGTGATGACACCAGCTGCGCGGAAGATCCGCACGAAGCGCGCGCGCCGACCGATCTACATGGTCGTGACCAAGCTGATCGATCCGGCCACTGGTGAACCTGTAGGCGCCTTGGTGCCGGCTCATGAGGTCGACCAGCGCCTGATGCGCGAGCGCAAGTTCAAGGTGGGCCGCGAAGTCCGCGCAGAACTGAAGCAGCCGCGTGAGGGTTGGCAGCACCGCCTGGTGCACAGGATTGGCCAGCTGATGGTCGACAACGTGGAGGGGTGGGAGCAGCTCGGCAGCCACGACGCGGTGAAGCGCTTACAGCGCGAGTCAGGCACCTGCTGCGAGGAAATGGAGATCGACGTCCCCGGCGTCGGCCGCCTGATGGTCAAGCAAGCGGAGAGCCTGTCCTTCGACGAAATGGAACAGGACCGATTCCAAGTCCTGTTCGATGGGATCACTGAGCACATCGGCCAGCGCTACACCCATGTGATGCTAGACGACGTGCGCGCCGAGTTCTGGAACATGGCCGGGCAGAACAGGAGGGTGACGTAATGCAGGCACTTTTAGCCTTGGGACGCTTCTTCCTTCCTAGCCTGAACCTGTGCGGGGAGGGTAAAGGTGTAGATCAGGAAAAGCCGAGTGAATTCTTTGAGTTGCTCGATCTCTTCGCGAGAAAGCTCTTCGTCATCATGCGCGCCCTGATTGCCGTCAAGGCGAATGAGGTGCGCCCACTCTTTAAGGTCCGACGTCAACCTGCCGTTGTCTGCGAGAAGATCAATGCGCTTGGCCAGTGGCTTCCCTGTGGTGGAGGGATCAAGTTCTCGAGTGGCCACATCGATGGCTTTGCGGAACATGGAAGCGGCAGCATCGGAATTACCTCGTTCGGCGTTATCAAGGCCTTGGACGAATGGGCGCCGTACCGCGGCCGAAACGTGATCGGGGGCATCGAGCGACTCTTTGACAGGGTATGTATCAGTGACTATGACGTTGGAGTTCTTCGCAGTCTGATCGAAGTCTCCTGTGCCGCTCGACATAACCCATTGCATGCCGTTACTGGGAGTAATCGCGCGCACACAGAGGATTTCATTGCATCTGTTGCAGGAAAACACCGCGGTGCTCTTGTTTTGACCAGTGGCAACGACTCCGATAGGTCGCATGGCGACCGACGGCGCTTTGCAATGCGGGCAATGTCGAACAAGTGTGATGGCCATATCCAGTCCATGGTTGCCCAAGAGCGGGCGCTTCGGTGGGAATCATGAAGCGCGGCCGCTTTACCGGCAAGCCGACCTTAGCCCAGCAGCAGCGTATGGATGCTATCGCCGAGATCGGCTGCATCGTGGCCCACAGCCTGGGCATCGACTTGTACGACAGGCCTATCCCGGCCGAAGTGCACCACCTGACGGTCGGCGGTAAGCACGGCGCCAACCGCCGTGGCCACGATTTTACCATCGGCCTGAATCCATGGTCCCACCGCGGCGAACCGTTCGGTGGCATGTCCGCTGCTCGGTGTGAGGAACTGTTCGGGCCGTCTTACGCCCGCCAGCCCCACAAGTTCCGGCAGGAGGTCGGCAGCGATGACTACCTGCTGGACCTGCAGAACACCCTGATCGAAAAGCACCTGGAGAAGACCTCATGGCGACCGGCCGTCTGACCTTTGGCATTGACCCTGGCCTTTCGGGCGCAGTGGCCACCCTGATCGACGGCGTGCCCGGTCCGATCCTGGACATGCCCACCCGCGAGGTGGACGGCTGGAAGGAGGTCGACGCCCGCGCGGTGGCGACCTTCATCCGTGCCCAGCGAGAGGCCCATCCGGGTGCCGACCTGCAGGCAGCCTTGGAGAAGGTCGGTGCACGGCCCGGTGATGGCGGTACCAGCGCATTCCGCTTCGGCGACAGCTACGGCCAGGCCCGCGCAGTGCTGCAGGTGATGGGCGTGCCCTACCTGCGTGCCATCCCGGCAGTCTGGAAGCGCCGATTTGGGCTGATCGGCCAGGACAAGGACGCCGCCCGGCTGCTGGCGATCCAGCGGTTCCCGGCCGCCGCGTTCCAGCTGCAGCGAAAGAAGGACAACGGTCGGGCCGACGCGCTGCTGATCGCCCTCTGGGCCGAGCACCAGCTGGCCATGGGCCAGGCGGCCGCATGATCGGCGCCGAGCTGCGCATGCAGAAGCGCTACCGGTCCTACGTGCAGAAACACGGCCGCTGCTCCATCTGCCAGTTCCGGGCCACCGGCGCTGCAGGGTTCCACTGCAAGGGCTGGCCCGACCGGGCCGGCACCTGCGACACCGACAGCAAGCTGCCGGTTTTCCGATTCGATGACGCCGTACTGGAGGGCATGCGCGATGCGCAACACTGATCCGCTGACCGAAGAACTGCGGCGCTGGGGCCACGCCCAGGTGAATCGATTTGCGCTGAGCCGCGCCGACAGGAGCGTGCATGTCCTGGACAAGGTTCGCGACCACGCCCCGCTGACACGGGAACGCGCCATCCAGGATCTGGTTGGCCGCGACGGCACGGACCGGCGGCGACTGATGGCTGCTGGCGCCGGCGTGAAAGGCTTGCGCATCGTGCCGCTGTGGGCGGCGGATCCGATTCGCGCCTCCAGCGACGCGGATCATCCTCACGCAACCCAGAGATCGCGGTCGATGTTGGCGTTCCGGATGAGCTGCGTTGGATCGACCGAGCCCTGGCATCGATGGAGCGGCAGTACCCAATGCGCGCTCTGATCGTCCGGACCGAGTTCACGGTGTCGGCCAGTCAGGCGGTGAAGGCACGCATGGTCGCAGAGAAATACGACGGGAAACTGACGCTGCGGCAGTATCGCTACGAGCTGGGCCGTGGATTAGACTCCGTGCGCGGCGCCGCTGCCGCATAGAGGAGTTTCTTCCATGATGGACCTGTGGGCATTCGCTAAGGAAAATGGCAACGGCCTTTCGGGGGTCGGAGCGATGCTGGCGTGCATGGTCGCCGCCATTACGCTTCTTGCCCAGCGGAAGCACAACAAGTTGTCCGTTCGGCCATTGCCCGCTATTGAGTTTCAGGATCTTGAAGAGGGAACGGTTGTTGCGCTTCACAATCATGGCACTGGACCGTTGATAATTGAGCGGCTTGTTATCACCAATTACGGGCAGGAAGTGGGCAGCGTGCTTATTGACCTGATGCCTTCGCCACTCAACGATTGGGAGTACTTCGTCGGCGAGATGGATGGCCGATCGATTCCAGTGGGAGGCAAGGTGGATCTAATCAGCTATAAGGCCGACGAAGAGTTGGGCGGCGCGGATATTGAATCGCTACGTAAGGCACTAGCACCACTGACCATTCATATCGTCTACCGGGATGTGTACGGCGGTCGCCACCCGGCCTATCTTCGATCGTTGAGGTGGTTTGCGCGGCTGAGTTGACAGTGACGTAATTGATCTGCATCATTCTGCCACTGTCAAGAATTGTCCCTGAAGCCCTGGCCTAGCGCCGGGGCTCTGCGTTTCCGGGACCCAAACACCGATCAACCACCGCGCCGAAACCCCCTCCGCTCGCCGTGAGGCGATTGGGGCTGGCTTCTACGCAACCGGGCGGTTTGCATCCCTGGCGCTACGGCGCGGGGAAACGCCTAGGCAGCGGTGGTGATCGGCCCTCTACGCCCGTAGTGCCCAGGCGCCGGAGGTGGTGTTCGCCACCCTGGAGCTGGGGCAGACCGTGTGGGCTGGCTGGACAGCGAAGTACGCCATGCGCATGGAGCACGGCTTCCAGGGCGAAGACAGCCTGGGTAGAACCTATGCCCAGGCCGGCAAGGGCTTTGCGCGGGCGGCGGCACAGCGCTGGGACTTCATCGTGGCGGAGGTCACCGCCGACGTGAAAGGACGGATGGGATGAGCGACACCGCGATCTATGACGCATTCGCCACGCTGGTGGGGCAGTTCGCTGCTGCCCAGAGGCTGGACTGTTCCTACCCGGGGCAGGGGTTCAAGCCGCCCACAGGCAATGGCGCTCGTTGGCTGGAGCTGCAGTGGTTCCCCAACCGGACCGAGAATTACGGCATCGAAGACGATGGACCGTCCCTGATGCAGGGGTTCGGCCAGCTGTCGGCCTGCTACCGGCCGGGGCAAGTGATCATGGTCGGTACCGCGATCACGGACCAGATCATCGCTGCCTTCGCCAAAGGCACGACCTTCGCCGGCATGCGAGTGGAGCGGAAGCCCTGGACGTCCAGCATCATCCAGGATCCGGAGCGGGTCATGCACCCGGTCACCATCCCATGGCGGGGATCCTTCAGTTAGGCTGATATGATCCGAGCGACCACAACGGGGGTGTCGACGTGAGCTTGATTGAGAGTATCTGTGACGAGCTGGATTTGATTAGCCTGGAGGGTTGTGCGCCGGCGGACTTGGGGGTGCTCCAGAGCGGGCTGAATCTCCTCGAGGCTCTAGTCAAGTATTACTCGGCTGGTGAGTACATTAGCCCGCGCGAAGCGTCGGGAGTATTCCACTTGATGAATCTTCTAAGGGCAGCTGTAAACGATTCACGTCGAAAGAACATGTTTGAGCTGGAGCGGCAGGCGTTTGCGGCTCTCGGTGAATTGGACGATGCGGCTGAGGAAGACAGTGTGGCCGTCGAGGAAATTCTGGGTCAGCTTGAGCAGGTCGTCCGCGATGCCGTATGGGCGTTCAAGGATGAGGGCAGGTTGTTCGCTGACCGCCATCAACCGTCGGACCCAACGGTCAAGGCGCTGACCGCCTAGTAGAGAAGGAACGAGCATGCGTACAAGGCAGCCCAACCTGCATCTGGTCAGCAGCAACGAGATCCCCAACGAGGGTGAGCTGCAGGCCATGCGCGATGCCATCACCCGCATGAAGCGGAACCGGCAGCTGCTGGACGAGTTCTGCGCCGAGCAGGCGCGATTCGTCCGCGCTGAGTACTTGGCCTACGTAGAGGCGGGATTCACGCGGCCGCAGGCCATGCAGCTGGTGGCGGCGAAGCTGAGCCCTGCGAAGAAGTAATCGAAATGACCCAGTACACATGGAGCGTGCTTAGTTTCTTCCTTGGTCTGATCCTTGGTCACTGGTTGGCATTGGGCCGAGACAAGCGCAAGGAGTTCAACGAGCTGAGTGCACCACTGCGCTCGTGGGTTGTTCGGCAAATCGCAAGACCAGAGGACTTTTTGCAGCGACCTCTCCCGACGACGTCAGAGATCGATGCCCTTGCACGCAGGCTGTCCAGACGCAGACGTAAGCGCCTGGTCGCGACGTGGATTGAAATGAGCGAGGCGTATCGGAGCAACTTGACGCGAGATCCGTTGGGGGGGGAGTCCTTCCGACGGTCAGATCCTGGACTTGATGCCCTTAGAAGGCTCGAAAAGATGTTGCGTCCTCGCTAACCGACATAAGTCCCTTCCAGGGCCCGCCCACCAGCGGGCCTTTCTGTTTTTCAACGACCCGCCCCGTGGCGGGTTTTTTTACGCCCATCGCGAGGAGATACGGCTATGGCCGCTGAGGCAAAAACCAATGCAGGTTCGAAGCTCTACATCTGCGCCACCCCCAAGAATGCCGACCTGACCGAAACCGAGTTCGCGGCCCTGACCTTCGTCCAGGTGGAGAAGGTCGGCAGCATCGGCGAGCGCGGCATCAACACCAACATCGTGCAGTACGACACGCTGGACACGTTGGTTGCCCTGAAGGGCAAGGGCATCACCAACGCCGGCGACCCGCAGGTGGAGGTGGCCGAGGACCTGACCGACCCCGGCCAGGTGGCCCTGCGCGCTGCGGGCGCCCCCAACGTGCCGGACGCCTATGCGTTCAAGGTGGAACGGGCCGACGGGTCGGTCGAGTACCTGCGCGGTCTGGTGACCGGTCCCAACGTGCCCGGTGGCCGCAATGAGGACTTCATCCTCAACACCTTCACGCTGGCGCTGAACCAGGCGCCGATCACGGTGTCAGGTCCTGTTGCTCCCTAGGGCAGGGTGCTTGGCAGTCTCACTAAGGAGCTTCAATGCTCCTTCTCCCACCTACTACCTGGGAGGTGTCTCAGGAACTAGAATCTCCCCCAGAGTCTATTGGGGGGATTCATGTCCAGCGAAGACAGTGGCGCAATTGCCGAACTGAAAGAACAAGTAAAGAGCGCAGTATCAACTAGGCTCAATAGTCCATTTGTAGGGGCGTTTGTATTTAGCTGGCTGGCTTGGAATCATAGAGTTCTTTTTGTTCTATTTTCAGATATGAAGGTGGGGAAGCGGTTCGAATTCATTGATTATGAGATGTACCCTACGGCGTCGCAGTTTCTTATATTCAATATTGCGCTGCCATTCTTGTCTTCCGTCATCTACATAGTTGGCGTTCCTTGGGTGACGGAATGGGCGCACAAGTATGGGTTGTGGATGAAAAGGCGGCTGCTTACTGCTGAGCTTAAATCGCAAGACCGTACTGTCATGACGGAAGACCAAGCCGCAGATCTACGCGCCTACGCTCGAAAGAAGCACTATGAAACAAAGGAGGCGAAGAAGAGTCTTGCGGTTGCAAAGGCTGAGAATCGTAGGTTGGCCGCCATGCATGCGTTCTCTGCTGGGCTAGGAGAAGGGACGAAGATTGACGCTTTAAAGGCGTTCTTGACAAGTTATCGATTTTCAACCAAGCAGCGGGTGACAAGCGCCGCTGAACTCTCGAGCCATACTTTCGATTCGGAGGGTCAGGTGCAAAGTGACAGCAATGGCTTAAGACTGGCAGCGGAAGATTGGGAACTCACTAGTGACGGGCTGAAACTGCGTGACGGGGCGGGAGAGCTATTGGTAACTTTTAGCTTCGAGCCGAAGAGGGGCGTCTTCCAGGGGAGTATCCACGATGGATCGTACGTACTGATACCAGCCGAGCCGTTGTAGAGCGTTCGTTACGCTGATGATCCTTTGCGCAACCGTTGTCAATGAACCCGCCGATAGGCGGGTTTTTTTATGGAGTGATTTATGACCGAGCTGACCAACATCGTGGCGGCAGAGCGCCGCCTGGACATCCTCCACCCTGCCAACCAGGAGCCTGTCGGCCTGGTGCTGATCCTGCTGCCCGACAGCCAACGGCCTGATGAACAGCGCACTCGGCGGCTGGGAAGATGCCTGGGTGCGGTTCGCTCAGACCGGAAAGCTGTCGTTCCGTGACATGGCTAACGCCATCATCGCGGACCTGGCACGCATCGCTGCAAAGCAGGCGGCCGTGGGCGTCATCAATGCGGTGGCCGGCGCTTGGGGCGGCGGCGTGACCGCAGCGGGTAATGCAGCAGCGACCACCCGAACGCGTCTGCCGCCGCCTCTGACGCCGACCGTGTCATGTGCGAGGCCAGCGGCCTCCCGTGGCACATCGTGAGCGTGGGGCAGTGCGTCGGGGCTGATCCTGAGTGCGGCGACCTCCAGACCATCGAGCCCTGTGGTTACGAGGCGCCGCTGGTGATGCTCCTGATTCCGCAGCACAACGTACTGCTGGCTACCAGAGGCGGAGCCCAGTTTTTCCTGAAGATCTACGAGCTGGTCCTGCAAGCCAGCTTCCGTGCGGATTTCTCCATTGAAAAGCTGTCCGCCGAGATGGGATCAGTAATGGACCAGCTGTGGCCGAAGTACGAGAGGGCGGCGGCGGAGGCTGACCTACCAATCGAACAACTGGGGACCGAGATCATCCTGGGCGGTTGGTCGTCGGGAAGTGGCCGGATGATGGCCACTGCCTATGCCAAGAGCGACAGTCGGCGCGCAACCACGGCCCAGCCGATTGGTGGCCAGTTCGCGTCACCAGGTGATCCACTCAAGGGCGTCGCGCCCAGCATGCTGCAGGTCGATCTGATGACGGCTGGGCGGCTCCAGGCCAACTACCTCAATGAGCAGATGGGCCGGCAAGTGGCCGGTGGCCGTCTGCTGATCGGGTTCTTGCAGCAGGGCCAGGCGGTCGTGAAGGACCTAGGGCCGATCTGACGATTAGGGCCAGGGAGCTGGACGAATCGGCCGCACATGGCCGGAGGGTAGGGCGTCGACCGTGCCGGGGGCGTGTAGGTAAACCTATCCCGAAATGGAGGCGCCTGAGCGCCTCCGTGCCTGCTCAGGCCCTACTTTATCAGGCCTTCCGAATAGCCACGCATGATGATGTACGGCTTCATGAGTGGGCTTACGAACCTGTATCTCAATCGTCTCGCAACACCGACTCGTTCCAGAATGCCACCTCGAATGTCTTCGCTGAACTGCTTTAGGTGGCTTGAGAAATTCGGGATGTCGAGTGATCGACCGGTGATATCGCGAAGAGGGCCGCGCACCGAGGCCGCAGCGAAATACCCCATGTCATCGATTTCTGCGAGTGCACACGCGAGTAGGACTTCCTTATAAATGTTGCCTGGCTGGGCACTCTTTACGGCATCGTAGTAAGCAGTACGAATCGACTGATTCCACTGTTCCAGCGACTTTTTGATACCTTCATCAACATGAAAGCGCTGCACATGCATTGATCTGGCCGTTAGTGCAGATCGCGCACTGTAGAGCGCAAGCAGGTGTGCAATGTAGGGCACGCCTTGTGCGAGATGGACAAGGTGACTCTTCCCGCCTGGATCGATGGTCATCCCTAGGCGGGTCATCCCGTTGTCCACAATCAATGCAATCTCTTCGCTCGACATGCGCGGCATTGGAATCTGGACGAGCGCGCGTTCGATAGAGAGATGACCGGCAACGAGATCACCGACTGAGTCGGCGACGCCGATTAGCAGCATTGAGGCGTTAACACCGAAATCCGATAGGCCCTTGATCGTGTCCGAAATAAGGGTGCTTGTGGCAGAGTCTGGGTTTAGACGATCAAATTCATCAAGAACGATGAGAACGTTTGCCTGAGCGCCCAAGTGCGCCAGAGTTCTCCGCACATCGTCAGGAGTGATGCTGGCGGGCAAAGATGCTTCCAGTGGGGTCACCGTGGTCTTCAGCTCGGGTCTGAAGCCTGGTCCTGGTGCCTTCTGCGTGTAGGTTATTTCGCGGAATGCCTTACGCCAGATCGAGTCGAACGTGTCTTGGGCGTCGCAGTTGACCTTCGACACGATGTAGCCATTACCCTGCATCACTTGGATCAAGATGTTCGAAAGTGATGTCTTGCCTACGCCGCGCTCGCCGAATAGCACCGCGTGATATCCGCGTTGGGAGACAGCGTCCATGATCTTTGAGAGCTGGTCGAGTCGTCCGGCGAAGAGATCCAGTGCGTTCACCGGTGAGCCAGGCGTGAATACTTGGCCGGCACGCACCTTGATCGTGTCGAAATTGAGTTCGTCCTGCATCTGCCGTCTCTTGTCCTTATCCGATTGACAAAAGGTATTGCCTAAAGATCAATTGAGTCAAGAATTTTATTGAATGTTCCAAGTATCGGCCTGATTGCTGCAAGTTTGCTGCAATCTCAGGATGTGCGACCGCCGGGCGTATCCTTCCCGCCATGCTTCCATCCCGCGGCTACCAAGGCTTCCGCACCGCCCCGATCCCCGCTGGCTGGGTCCAGTTGGGGGAGAGCTGGGTGCTGTGGTGGAGCGGGCGACAGATCGCCAACGTAAGCCGCGGCGAGGATGGCGCTGTGCGGGTGCACCTGGATGCCCGCAAGATGTGGCAGATCAAGGACGTCCCGGCGGCCAGTACCAGTCAGGGCAAACGCTATGCCGAGCGGTGGTGCGCGGCCAGGCTCTACCCGGAGATGCGCCTGCGCGCCGCTGTGGCCCGGCTGCTGGACACGACACCATCAGCACCACTCGACCCACTGCCCGGCCTGCCGCCCCCCTGGAGCAGCAGCAACAGGCCAGGCGCCTGGCCGAGGCTGGGGCGAAGGAGGTCGAGCGGATCAAGGCAGCACTCGAACCGCGCAAGCCGCCGGCAGAGACAAAGCCCTGCCCGAAGGACGCCCGCAAGGTGTGGCTTAGGGCAGGGCTGCAGCAGATGCGCCGCGGCGTGTAGACGTCAAGCAACCCGCAGCTGCACCACGTTGCCGTCGCGCAGCCGGTCCAGGTAGTCCGCCCATTCCTGCATCATCCGGATCCGCTCATCGAGATGAGTCGTGCGGTTGTAGGCGCGTCCATTTGGGTCGCGCACGGCGTGCGCCAGCTGGTGCTCGATGATGTCCGGACGGAACCCGAGTACTTCGTCCAGCAGCGTGCGCGCGGTTGCACGGAAGCCGTGGCCGGTCACGGTGTCCTTGTCGAACCCCATGGCGCGCAGGGCGGCCAGCACCGCCACCTCCGACATTGGCCGATCCTTCTTGCCCCGGGCGGGGAACACGTACTTTCCTGACTCGGTGTATGGCTTCAGCTCGCGCAGGATCTCAACCGCCTGGCGCGCCAGCGGCACGATGTGAGGCTGCCGCATCTTCATGCGTGCTGCCGGAATCGCCCACAAGCCGGCATCAAGATCCATCTCTGTCCATTCGGCCTGCCGCAGCTCCCCTGAACGCACGAAGACCAAAGGCGCCAGCTTGAGCGCCGTGCTGACGATACCGGCGCCACGGTAGGCGTGCAGGGCGCGCAGCAGGCCGCCGAGCTGGACCGGATCCACCACCGCAGCGTGGTTCCGTTCTGGGGGTGGTACCAGAGCGCCGCGCAGGTCCGCAACCGGGTTCCGCTCGGCTCGGTCGGTCGCAACCGCGTATCGCATGACCTGGCCGCAGTTCTGCATAACACGGTGCGCGGACTCGAACGCCTGGCGCTCCTCCATCTTCCGGGCGATCTTCAGGAAGTCGGAGGCCTTCAGGTCTGCAGCGCGCAGCTTCCCGATGTGGGGGAAGACATCATTCTCGAACCAAGCCTGGACCTTCTTGCTGTACGTCGGCACCCAAGGGCGGGCTGTCAGCCACTCCCGGGCAATCGCCTCGAAGCTGGAAGCAGCATCCACGACGGCAGCAGTAGCGGCAGCCTTCTTCTGCTCGCCGGGGTCCACTCCGCCGCGCAGCAGGCGCCGGGCATCGTCGCGTGCATCCCTGGCGTTGGCCAAGCTCACGTCTGGATACAGGCCCAGTGCGAGCACCTTCTCCTTGCCGCCGAAGCGGTACTTCCAACGCCAGCTCTTGGCGCCGGCCACAGTGACGTAGAGGTAGAGGCCACCAGCATCGGACAACTTCTGCGGCTTGTCGGCTGGCTTCGCGCGGCGGATCGCGACGTCGGTCAGGGCCATGGGGGTATCGGCTTTTCGTGGGCGGTGCGATACCCCTAGATATACCCCCCAACGTCTCATAGCCTGCAACGGAACGGCATGGACAAGGGTGGAAAACGAAAAAGCCGGAGCCCCTTATTTGACGAGGGATTCCGGCTTTTCGTGGACCCTTGCGGACCCGGTATTGGTGGAGGTGGGCGGAATTGAACCGCCGTCCGAAGGCACTCCATCCCCAGCACTACATGCTTAGCTCACCGTTGGATCTCGTCCCCGAACAGCACGGCGTGCAAAGCGCATCCGGGAACCAGCCTGTTGTGTTCTAGTGCCGGACTGACAGGCAGCCACCCAGCGCGATTCCATGATAGTGACTCTACACCGCGAGCATGGACACAAGCGGTTTCGAGGCTTAGGCCTTAAGCGGCCAGAGCGTAGTTGTCGTCGTTGGCAACTAGAGTTTTGCAGCTGGATTTACGAGGAAAGCTACCCCCTCGGCATGCGCCAGGCGACTTCACAACCCCCGTCGAAACCAATGCACCCCCGGTTTCTACAGTGCTGCAAGGTACAGGGCCGATCCCGCGTTGCCACGGTCAGGGCCTGCCCAACGGTTGCAATGCTACGGCAAAACAGCTGAACAGTCACCTTTGCAATCCACAACACGTTGTAGAGCCGCCGTCATAGCGGATTGGTAACGTCATTGGCACGAATTTGCGACACACTGGCGACGACCATCCGAGCCAGGACAGACACGGAGACTGTGGGTGACCGATGCAAGCCAACAACGCAGCCTGCGACAGCTGATCGGGCCGGTCGGTGCCGACTATCAGCGGCGCGCGTTGCCGCCCGGCTGGGTCTGGGCCGTGCTGGCGGTGCTGCTGGCGGCCACCTGGGTGACGGAGTTGCCGGCCACAGCCGCGGCGGCCCTGGTCGCCAGCGCGGTGGTGGTGCACTGGTCGCAGCGCGGTCGCATCCATTGGCTCGGCTGGCGCCTACCGGGCCTGGCCGTACTGGCGGCCCTGCTGTGGGGGCCGGAAGTGCTGTCGCAGTGGTTCGAGCACGGGCTGGCCGTGGTCCTGATGTCGCTGGCCAGTCTCAGTATTGGCGTGCACGTGTGGCAGTCGCGGCAGTTGGCGCGCCAGCTGCAGGGCGCCGCCGATGCGCTGGATGATGCCCAGTTGCTGTCGTTGCTGCCCGATGATGCCGCGCAGCTGGCCCAGCAGTGGCGGGAAGGCGATGACCGCTACGCGCCGGAACTGGCGGTGGTGATGCACCTGGCGGTGATGCACGCGGCGCTGGCGCCGCGCATGCGCGGGCAGGGCATGCTGGCGGGGTGACCGCCTTTTGTAGCGTCGAGCCATGCTCGACTGCTTTTCTTACCGAAGCCGAGCATGGCTCGGCTCTACAGAAGACCAAGACAGCCGAGCATGGCCCGGCTTTACAGGTGATGCGCTGCGGCCTTACGCGTCGCGGTTGCCGCGACGCATCACGCGCTGCTTCTCGATCGCCCAGTCGCGGTCCTTGGCGGCATCGCGCTTGTCGTGGGTCTGCTTGCCCTTGGCCAGCGCGACTTCGAGCTTGATCTTGTTCTTGCTCCAGTACATCGCGGTGGGCACGATCGTGTAGCCATCGCGCTCGACCTTGCCGACCAGCTTGTCGATCTCGCTCCGGTGCAGCAGCAGCTTGCGCTCGCGCCGGTCGTTGGCCACCACGTGGGTGGAGGCCTGGATCAACGGGGTGATCTGGGCGCCGATCAGGAAGATCTCGCCGTGCTTCACGTAGGCGTAGGCATCGATGATGTTGCCGCGGCCAGCGCGGATCGACTTCACCTCCCAGCCCTGCAGTGCCAGGCCGGCCTCGAAGCGTTCTTCGATGTGGTACTCGTGGCGGGCACGCTTGTTCAACGCGATGGTCTTGTTGGCCGTCGCGCTCTTTGCTTTATCCTTGCCGCTGTTCTTGCTCATTTCCGTATTGTCTCCGATTCGGGCCCGCCCGGTCGATTGCCGAAACGCCCTGTATTCATGCCTACTATCCGCCGCAGCGCCCTGGTCGAACATTCGTCCGCGCGCATGTTCGACCTGGTCAACGATGTCCAGGCCTATCCGCGCCGCTTCCGCTGGTGCTCGGCTGCCCAGATCCTGGAGCAGGGCGAGGACCGGCTGGTGGCGCGCCTGGACCTTGGCCTGGGTTCGTTCAGCACCTGGTTCCAGACCGAAAACACCCTGCAGCGCCCGCACAGCATCGACATGCAGCTGCGCGATGGCCCGTTCAAGCAGTTGCACGGCCGCTGGGAATTCCATGCGCTGGCCGAGGACGCCTGCAAGGTCACCCTGACCCTGGAATTCGAGCCCAGCTCGCGCCTGCTGGGGCCGGCCCTGGCGATCGGCTTCCAGGGTCTGGCCGATCGGATGGTCAATGATTTCGTCCGCGTCGCCGACGAGGCCTGAGCGATGATCGAGGTCGAGGTGGTGCTGGCCTGGCCGCAGCAGGTGCTGTCGCGGCGGCTGCAGCTGGACGAGGGCGCGACCGTGGCCGATGCCATTGCCGCCGCCGCGCTGGAAGGCAGTGACCGATGCCCGGCCGTGGCCGTGCATGGCGTACTGGCGCGCCCGCAGCAGGTGTTGCTGGAGGGTGACCGCATTGAGCTGCTACGCCCGTTGCTGGCCGACCCCAAGGACAACCGCCGGCGACGCGCGCTCGGCGGTTGATGCCCGCAACCCGTCCGTGGGGACGGGCAGGGCCTCAGCGGCCCTTCTTCTTCTTGTCCTTCGGCAGGTTGCGGCCGAACTGGCGCACGGTCTGCTGGGCCAGGGCCTTGTCGTTGCCCGGGAAGTAATCGCCTTCCCAACGGGTCACGGTGTCATTCTCGAAGAACACCACGAAGTTCTTCACTTCAGTACGTCCCAGGCGGTTCACCCGCTGGCTGGAGGTGTAGTCCCAGCGCTGGGCGTGGAACGGATCGGGAATGGACGGGGTGCCCAGCAGCGCGGTGACCTGCTGCTTGCTCTGCCCGACCTGCAGCTTGGCCACGGCATCTTCCCGGATCAGGTTGCCCTGATAGATGGGTTGCTTGTAGATGATGCCGCACCCGGTGGTGGACAGGGCGACGGCGGCGACCAACAGGAGATTGCGCATCGGGACTGGCGGTTGGGGAAATCAAACCGATGATACACTCCCGGCGTGCCACCGCGACCCAATCCGAGGCAGCTGGCGCTAAATCGCCAATGAACGGAGACCTATGGAAACCCACGACCTGCGTAAAGTCGGCCTGAAGGTGACCCATCCGCGGATGCGGATCCTGGCGCTGCTCGAGCAGCGCAATGCCCAGCACCACATGACCGCCGAAGACATCTACCGCCAGCTGCTGGAGCATGGCGACGAGATCGGCCTGGCGACGGTGTACCGGGTGCTGACCCAGTTCGAGGCCGCCGGCCTCGTGCTCAAGCACAATTTCGAGGGCGGCCAGGCGGTCTACGAGCTTGACCGTGGCGGCCACCACGACCACATGGTCGACGTGGACAGCGGCAAGATCATCGAGTTCGAGAGCCATGAGATCGAGGAGCTGCAGCGCAAGATCGCAGCCGACCACGGCTACGAACTGGAAGAGCACTCGCTGGTGCTGTACGTGCGCAAGAAGCGCAAGTAAGCCGATCCAGCCAGCCAGATGCGACGAAACCCCGGGCCTGCCCGGGGTTTTTCGTTGCTGGGGTCAGGGCCCTTTCCTGAAGGGAACAGGCCCTGACCCCTTGCGACCCAGCAGGACCTCCAGATCCACCGCCTCGGCCATCGCCCGGTTCCCCGCATCACCCGGATGCAGGTGGTCGCCGGAATCGTAGGCGGCGGCCATCCGTGACGGATCGGCCGGATCGCGCAGGGCCGCGTCCAGGTCGATCACCGCGTCGAACGGCCCGTCGGTGCGCAGCCAGGCATTGAGCTGGCTGCGCAGGGCGTCCTTGTCCGGGTGGTGGTAGTCGTCCAGCGGCGTGCCGGGCAGGGCGCCGGCGAACGGCATCAGGGTGGCGCCGAGGATGCGTAGACCCCGCCGATGGGCCTGTTCGGCCAGGGCGCGGTAGCCCGCCTGCAGCTCGGCAAGCGTGGGCCGCGCCTGCTTGCGCGCGAAGGCGGTGCCGGGCCAGCTGATGTCATTGATGCCAACCAGCACGATCACGCTGGACACGCCAGGCTGATCCAGTGCATCGCGTTGGAAGCGGGCGAGCGCGGATTCCCCCATGCCGTCGTGCAAGAGGCGGCCACCGGAGATGCCGGCATTGACCACGGCGATGCCCCGCGGTGCCAAACGCGCGGCCAGATGGTCGGTCCAGCGCTGGTCCTGGTCGAGGCTGGCGGTGGCGCCGTCGGTGATCGAATCGCCGATCACCACCACGCTGCGTGCGCTGGTCGGCGCCTCGACCTCGATGCCGGCCAGGAACAGGCGGGCCGTGGTGCTGCTGGCCCCGCTCAGTGTCTGGGCCTGGCTCTGGTCGCCAGGCGCAATCCAACTGGTCTGCCTGCCCTCCCAATGGAACGTCTGTACCGGCATCGGTCCCGGCACGAAGACGCTGACCTGCAGCGCCTGCCGGTCAGCCGTGGCCAGTGGCAGCGGATCGCTCAGCCGTTCCTGCCCGGGGCCGATCAGCACTCCGGGCTGGCCTTCGAAACTGAGCGGCTGCGGGGTGTCCCCCGCCCGGGCGGCCACGCTCGCCGCCCCGATCCGCAGTGGTTGAGTGCCGTAGGCATTGCTCAGCCGCACCCGCAGCCGAGACCCGCCCAGGCTGATACGTGCCGTCTGGCGGAAGGTCTGGTCCTGCAGTGCGGCTGGGACCAGGGTCGGAAACAGGAATTCCGGGCCCCAGACCGGTTGCGGGCTGGCCTGCCAGCTGGCGACCCAGTGCGGCGCAGGGGCGGCGCTGGCGGCACTGGACAGGCCGATCAATGCGGTTGTGACGAGCTGGCTGAAACGATTCATCGGGCAATCCCGGGTGGAGGGAAGGCCATGGTGATTCCGTACTCATCTGTGAACTAGACTGCGCATGGACAATCATCTGTGAACTGGATTCATTGCCATGGCGCGCTCCGACATCAACCGATCCGGCGAACTGGAAGTGTTCGTGCGGGTGATCGAGACCGGGGGCTTTTCCGCAGCCGCCCGAACGTTGGAGATGACCCCGTCGGCGGTCAGCAAGCTGGTGGCGAGGCTGGAACAACGGCTGGGGACGCGCCTGCTGCAGCGTTCCACCCGCCAGCTGCAGCTGACTCCCGAGGGCTGCGCGTTCTACGAGCGCGGCCTGCGCGTGCTGGCCGACCTGGACGAGGCCGAGCGCTGTGCCAGTGCTCACGCCGAGCCGCGTGGACGCCTGCGGGTCAATTCCAACGTGCCGTTCGGCCAGCATTTCCTGTTGCCGTTGCTGCCGGCGTTCCTGCAGCGCAATCCGCAGGTAGGCGTGGACCTGACCCTCAACGACGAGGTGATCGACCTGCTGGAGCAGCGCACCGACGTGGCGGTGCGGGCCGGTCCGCTGAAGAGCTCGAGCCTGGTGGCGCGGCGGCTGGGCGCGACGCGGATGATGATCGTGGCTGCACCGGCCTACGCGCAGCGGCACGGGCTGCCACGCACTGCCGAGGAGCTGCAGTCGCACAACCGGCTGGATATCGGCCATGCGCGCGCGATGCAGGGCTGGCCGTTGCTGCAGGACGGGCGCGAACGCATGCTGCTGCCCAGTGGCAACGCCCGCGCCAGCAACGGCGATGCGCTGCGCCAGCTGGTGCTGGGTGGGTTGGGCATGGCGCGGCTGGCAGCATTCCAGGTGCAGCAGGATATTGCCGCCGGGCGCCTGCTGCCGGTGCTGGAAGAGGCCAACCCCGGTGACCTGGAAGAGGTGCACGCGGTGTTCCTGGGGCAGGGCGGCTACCTGCCGCTGCGGGTGCGCGCGTTTCTTGATTTCCTGGTGGAGAACGTCGACCTGACGCAGCCACGGGGGTAGTGCCGGCCGCTGGCCGGCAACCTCACGATCTTCGACCCCTCGCATCGGTTGCCGGCCAGCGGCCGGCACTACCGTGCGGAAGCCGGGCCTATGCCCGGCTCGGGCGGCGTTACACCTGCAGCAGCTTGCGCGCGGCGGCGCGCGCTTCCTTGCTCACTTCCACGCCGCCGAGCATGCGCGCCAGCTCTTCCTCGCGCGCCTTGCTGTCCAGCTTTTCCACGGCGCTCTGGGTCATGCCTTCCACCGGGGCCTTGCTGACCCGGTAATGGGCATGGCCCTTGGAGGCAACCTGCGGCAGGTGGGTCACGCACAGCACCTGGCGCTTCTCGCCGAGCGCGCGCAGCTTCTGGCCGACGATGTCGGCTACCGCGCCGCCGATGCCGGAGTCGACTTCGTCGAACACCATGGTCGGCACTGCGTCCAGGTCCAGCGCGGCCACTTCGATGGCCAGCGAGATGCGTGACAGTTCGCCGCCGGAGGCCACCTTGCGCAGGGCGCGCGGCGGCTGGCCGGCATTGGCTGCGACCAGGAATTCCACGCGCTCGGCACCCTGCGGGTCGGGCTTGCCGGCGTCCTGCGGTTCCAGCTCGATCAGGAACTGGCCGCCGCCCATGCCCAGCTCGGCGATGATGCCGGTGGTGGTGGCCGACAGTTCGGCAGCAGCGCTGCGACGGCTGGCGGTCAGCACTTCGGCCTGTGCGCGCCAGGCGGCGGCGGCCTTCTCGATCTCGCCGGCCAGGCGCTGCAGGCGTTCGTCGGCGCCGCGCAGCTGTTCCACTTCGGCGTGCATGCGCTCGCGCTGTGCACCCAGCTCGTCCATCGGCACGCGGTGCTTGCGGGCCAGGTCGTGCAGACGGCCGAGGCGGCGCTCGTTCTCCTCGAACTGTTCCGGGTCGGCGTCGAGGTCGTCATGCACCCGATCCAGCAGCGACAGGGCTTCGTGCAGCTGGATCGAAGCGTTCTCGATCAGGCCATCCACCTCGCCCAGGCGCGGGTCGTGCTCGATCAGGCGCGACAGCTCATGGCGCACCTGCTGCAGCAGGTCCAGCGCGGAGCTGCCGTCGTCGCCGTTGAGCTGGTTGCTGGCGGCCTGGCAGGCGCTCAGCAGGGCGCTGGCATGGGCCTGGCGGCGGTGGCTGGCGCCGAGTGCGGCAATCGACTCCGGCTCCAGGTCTTCACGGTCCAGCTCGCGCAGCTGGTGCTCCAGGAAGCCGATCCGGTCACTGACGTCGCCCTGTTGCGACAGCGCCAGCGATTCATCGACCAATGCCTGCCAGGCCGCGGCGGCGCGTCGCACCTGGCGGCGTTCGTTCTCGTTGCGCGCATAGGCGTCGAGCAGGGCCAGCTGCGACGGGCGCGTCAGCAGGGCCTGCTGTTCGTGCTGTCCGTGGATCTCCACCAGCAGCGAGGCCAGGTCGCCCAGTTGCGCCAGGGTCACCGGGCGGCCGTTGATCCAGGCCCGCGAACCGCCATCGGCGCGGATGACCCGGCGCAGCTGGCACTGCTCCTCGTCGTCCAGCTCGTTGTCGGCCAGCCACTGGCGTGCAGCCTGCAGCTGCTCCAGCGCAAACTCGGCCGAAAGCTCGGCGCGCGCGGCGCCGTGGCGGACCACGCCGCTGTCGGCGCGCAGGCCGGACAGGAAGCCCAGCGCGTCGACCATCAGCGACTTGCCGGCGCCGGTCTCGCCTGAAACCACGGTCATGCCTGGCCCGAACTCCAGTTCGGTGGCGCGGACGACGGCGAAATCCTTGATCGAAAGATGTCTGAGCATGGGTAAGGGGGTATCAGCAGCCGCGCAACGCTAGCACGCGGGCGAGGGAGGTCCAATGACTTGCCAAGGTGATGCGCCGCCATTATCTAGTGTCCGTGTCTCACAGGTTGATTCCATGCACGGTTCTCCCGACCAGCTTGCCCCGCGTGCGCGCCATCTGCTGCGCACGCTGATCGCGCGTTACATCCAGGACGGTGAGCCGGTCGGCTCGCAGACGCTGGCGCGCGTGGCCGGGCTGGAGGTCAGTCCGGCGACCATACGCAACATCCTGGGTGACCTGGAAGACCTGGGGCTGCTGGCCTCGCCGCACACCTCCGCCGGGCGCGTCCCGACGGCACATGGCTACCGGGTCTTCGTCGACAGCCTGCTGCAGATGCAGCCGCCGGGCGAAGGCGAGCTGGCCCGGTTGCGCCAGGAACTGGCTGGCGGCGGCAGCACCCAGGCCCTGCTCGGCAGCGCCTCGGAGCTGTTGTCGGCGATGAGCCACTTCGTCGGCGTGGTCAGCGCGCCGCGACGCGAGCAGTTCGCCTTCCGCCAGATCGACTTCGTGGCGCTGGACGGGCGCCGGGTGCTGGCGATCCTGGTGTTTGCCGACAACGAGGTGCAGAACCGCGTCATCGAGACCCGGCAGGAGTTTGCGCCGGGTCAGCTGGAGCAGGTCGCGAACTATCTCAATGCCCATTTCGCCGGCCTGCCGATGGCCGAGATCCGCACCCGACTGCTGCTGGAACTGCGCGATGCCCGCTCCGAGCTGGAACAGCTGCTGGCGCACAGCATCGAGCTGGCCGAACAGGCCCTGCAGCCGGCTGCCGACGACATGCTGGTGGCCGGCCAGACCCGCCTGATGGGGGTGCAGGACCTGTCCGACCTGGAGCGCCTGCGCGAGCTGTTCGAGCTGTTCTCCAGCAAGCGGGAGATCCTGCAGCTGCTGGAGCGGACCATCCAGGCGCCCGGCGTGCGCATCTTCATCGGCGAGGAGACCGGGATGATGCCGCTGCAGGGCGTCTCGCTGGTCACTGCCCCTTACTCGGCCAATGGCCAGGTGCTGGGCGTGCTGGGGGTGATCGGCCCCAAGCGGATGGCCTACGACCGCGTGATCCCGCTGGTCCAGGCTACCGCCGATGTACTGGGCGCGGCGTTTTCGCCAGCCGGCCGCCCGCCGGGAACATCCGACGCTTGAAACGCAGCATCCCGCCCACACTAGGGTGGGTGGAGGCGGAGATTGACCGCCAGGGACCCAGACATGAACCACGAACAGCCAGATATCGAATCCCAGCAGAGTGCCGCCGATGCGGCCGCCACCGCCGGCGTCAACGACGAAGTCGAGCGCCTGCGCGCCGAAATCGAACAGGTCAAGGCCGATGCCCTGCGTGAGCGCGCCGACCTGGAGAACCAGCGCAAGCGCGTTGCCCGTGACATCGAACAGGCCCGCAAGTTCGCCAACGAGAAGCTGCTGGGCGATCTGCTCCCCGTGTTCGACAGCCTGGATGCCGGCCTGAAGGCCGCCGGCGACGAACCGCACCCGCTGCGCGAAGGCCTGGAGCTGACCTACAAGCAGCTGCTGAAGGTGGCCGCCGACAACGGACTGGTCCTGCTGGACCCGATCGGCCAGCCGTTCAACCCGGAACACCACCAGGCCATCAGCCAGGTGCCGACGCCGGGCGCCGCCCCGGGCAGCGTGGTGACCGTGTTCCAGAAGGGCTACCTGCTCAACGAGCGCCTGCTGCGGCCGGCGCTGGTGGTGGTGGCCGCCGATTGATGGACCAGGCCGGGCTTTGCCCGGTCCCGGTTGTGCCAGGCCATGCCTGGCAAGGTTTTCCAGGCGCTGAACACAGCGTTCGGGAGATGGCTTGAATGTTCCACGAGCCTCCCCCACATCGTATTCATCCACCGGCCGAACGGCCGGACTGACACCAACAAGCATCCTCAGGAGTCTCCCCCATGGGCAAGATCATTGGTATCGACCTCGGCACCACCAACTCGTGCGTGGCGATCATGGACGGCGGCAAGGCCCGCGTCATCGAGAATTCGGAAGGCGATCGCACCACCCCGTCGATCGTCGCCTACACCAAGGACGGCGAAGTCCTGGTCGGTGCCTCGGCCAAGCGCCAGGCCGTGACCAACCCGAAGAACACCTTCTACGCGGTGAAGCGCCTGATCGGCCGCAAGTTCACCGACGCCGAAGTGCAGAAGGACATCGCGCACGTCCCGTACAGCATCCTGGCCCATGACAATGGCGACGCCTGGGTGGCCACCAGCGACGGCAAGAAGATGGCCCCGCAGGAAATCTCGGCCAAGGTGCTGGAAAAGATGAAGAAGACCGCCGAGGACTTCCTCGGTGAGAAGGTCACCGAAGCGGTCATCACCGTGCCGGCCTACTTCAACGACAGCCAGCGCCAGGCAACCAAGGACGCCGGCCGCATCGCCGGCCTGGACGTCAAGCGCATCATCAACGAGCCGACCGCGGCCGCGCTGGCCTATGGCCTGGACAAGGGCGACAACAAGGATCGCAAGATCGTGGTGTACGACCTGGGCGGCGGCACCTTCGACGTCTCGGTGATCGAGATCGCCAACGTCGACGGTGAAAAGCAGTTCGAAGTGCTGGCCACCAACGGCGACACGTTCCTGGGTGGCGAAGACTTCGACAACCGCGTCATCGAGTACCTGATTGAAGAGTTCAACAAGGACCAGGGCATCGACCTGCGCAAGGATCCGCTGGCCCTGCAGCGCCTGAAGGATGCTGCCGAGCGCGCCAAGATCGAGCTGTCCAGCGCCCAGCAGACCGAAGTGAACCTGCCGTACGTCACCGCTGACGCGTCGGGTCCGAAGCACCTGAACATCAAGCTGACCCGCGCCAAGCTGGAAGCCCTGGTGGACGACCTGATCAAGAAGTCGATCGAGCCGTGCCGCGTCGCCCTGAACGATGCCGGCCTGCGTTCGAGCGACATCAGCGAAGTGATCCTGGTCGGCGGCCAGACCCGCATGCCGAAGGTGCAGCAGGCGGTGACCGAGTTCTTCGGCAAGGAACCGCGCAAGGACGTCAACCCGGACGAAGCCGTGGCACTGGGTGCGGCGATCCAGGGCGGCGTGCTGGGCGGCGACGTCAAGGACGTGCTGCTGCTGGACGTGACCCCGCTGTCGCTGGGCATCGAGACCATGGGCGGCGTGTTCACCAAGATCATCGAGAAGAACACCACCATCCCGACCAAGGCCTCGCAGGTGTTCTCCACCGCCGAGGACAACCAGTCGGCCGTGACCGTGCACGTGCTGCAGGGTGAGCGCGAACAGGCCCGCTTCAACAAGTCGCTGGCCAAGTTCGACCTGTCCGGCATCGAGCCGGCCCCGCGTGGCCTGCCGCAGGTGGAAGTGTCCTTCGACATCGACGCCAACGGCATCCTGCACGTGTCGGCCAAGGACAAGAAGACCAACAAGGAACAGAAGGTCGAGATCAAGGCCGGTTCGGGCCTGTCCGAGGAAGAGATCGCGCGCATGGTCGCCGACGCGGAAGCCAACCGCGAAGAAGACAAGAAGTTCCAGGAGCTGGTGCAGGCCCGCAACCAGGCCGACGCCCTGATCCACGGCACCCGCAGCGCCATCACCGAGCACGGCAGCAAGGTCGGCGGCGATGTCATCGGCAAGGTCGAGGCGGCCCTGGCCGACCTGGAAACCGCGATGAAGGGTGACGACAAGGCACAGATCGAGGCCAAGTCGAAGGTGCTGGAAGAAGCCGGCCAGTCGCTGTTCGCCGCTGCTTCGGCCGACCAGGGCGGTGCCCCGGGTGCCGACGCCGGCAATGCCGGCAAGGCGCAGGACGACGTGGTCGACGCCGAGTTCACCGAAGTCAAGGACGACAAGAAGTCCTGATCCGGACCGACACGGGACGCTGGCCACCAGCGTCCCGTTGTCGCATCAGGGTCCTGACCGCCCACCGGCGTGTCGGGGCGCCCGACGCAAGAGCGGACCTGGTTCCGCTCTTCCGCTTTGACGAATCCCGACTTTCCGGAACCAGATCCACGATATGAGCAAGCGCGATTATTACGAAGTGCTGGGCGTTGCCCGCACCGCCACCGACGACGAGCTGAAGAAGGCGTACCGTCGCTGCGCGATGAAGTTCCACCCGGACCGCAACCCGGGTGATGCGGCGGCCGAAGCCTCCTTCAAGGAGTGCAAGGAAGCCTACGAAGTGCTGTCCGACGGCAACAAGCGCCGCATGTACGACAGCCATGGCCACGCGGCGTTCGAGCACGGCATGGGCGGCGGCGGGCCGGGCGGCCCGGACATGAACGATATCTTCGGCGATATCTTCGGCAACATCTTTGGCGGCGGTGGCGGTGGTCCGCGCCAGGCGCGTCGCGGCGCCGATATCGGCTACGTGATGGAGCTGGACCTGGAAGAAGCCGTGCGCGGCGTCGAGCGCCGCATCGAGATTCCGACCCTGGCCGAGTGCGGCGACTGCGATGGCAGTGGCTCCGAGGACGGCAAGGTCGAAACCTGCAATGTGTGCCATGGCCGCGGCCAGGTGCGCATCCAGCGCGGCATCTTCGCAATGCAGCAGGCCTGCCACAACTGCGGCGGCCGTGGCCAGATCATCGCCAAGCCCTGCAAGACCTGCCACGGCAACGGCCGTGTCGAGGAAGACAAGGTGCTGTCGGTGAAGGTGCCGGCCGGCGTCGATACCGGCGACCGCATCCGCCTGCAGGGCGAGGGCGAAGCCGGTCCGGCCGGTACGCCACCGGGCGACCTGTACGTGGAAGTGCGCGTGCGCGAGCATGCGATCTTCCAGCGCGATGGCGACGACCTGCACTGCGAAGTGCCGATCCGCATCTCGCAGGCGGCACTGGGTGACACCGTGCGCGTGGCGACCCTCGGCGGCGAAGCGGAGATCCGCATTCCGGCCGAGACCCAGACCGGCAAGCTGTTCCGCCTGCGCGGCAAGGGCGTGCGTTCGGTGCGCAGCCGCAGCGAGGGCGACCTGTACTGCCGGGTGGTGGTGGAGACTCCGGTCAACCTCACCCCTGAGCAGCGCAAGCTGCTGGAACAGTTCGAAGCCACCTTCGTCGGCGAGGAAGCACGCAAGCATTCGCCGAAGTCGGCCACCTTCATGGATGGCGTGAAGGGCTTCTGGGACCGGATGACGTCCTGAGTCTTTCAACCGAAGCGTTGAGCGGTAGCGCCGGGCCATGCCCGGCGTTTTCGTTTGCGATCAGCGGAAAAACGCCGCCGGCGTCTGCCCCAGCTGGCGCTTGAACATGCTGGTGAACGCGCTGGGGCTGTCGTAGCCCATCGCCAGCGCGACATCGATGACCTTGTCGCCGACCGCCAGCCGCTCCAATGCGGCCAGCAGTCGCGCCTGCTGTCGCCACTGGCCGAAGGTCATGCCCAGCTCGTGGGCGAAGTGGCGCTGGATGGTTTTCACGTCCACTTCCAGCGCCTGTGCCCAGTCCTGCAGCGTGGCGTCGTCGCCGGGGTGCTTCTGGATGTGCTGGCAGATCCGCTGCAGGCGCGGGTCGGTGGGCGAGGGCAGGTGCAGCGGGAGCACGTCCATGCGATGCAGTTCGTCCAGCAGCAGGCGCACCACGCGGCCATCGCGGCTGTCTTCGATGTGCTCGCCCTTGATCAGGGTGGCTGCCTGCAGCAGTTCGCGCAGCAGCGGTGCCACCTGTACCGCGAACGGTTCGGCCGGCAACTGCGGGGCGAACGACGGATCGATGTACAGGCTGCGCATGTGCACGGCGGCAATGCAGTCCACCGCGTGCACCATGCCCGCCGGCATCCAGATCGCACGGGTGGAGGGCACGACCCAGCGACCGACTTCCGAGCGCACCACCATCAGCCCCGAGATGGCATAGACCAGCTGGTGGCGCTGGTGCTTGTGGCCTGCGATATGGGTGCCTGCCGGGTACTGGGTAACCCGGTAGGTGACCGGACGATGCAGTGGCACATCACGCCACGGCGCAGCCGGGTCGACATCGCCGGCAATGTCCTTTTTGCGATAGGCCATGACCCGAACGCGGCAGAAGGGAGGGGAGGGCAACCGTAGCATGCGTGGCTCGCCCCCAACCTGACTGCGTCCATGTCCGCCTTGGCTTCTCCCGCAACGACCTCACGTCCGGTGGCTCCCGGTGTGCTGGCAGCTATTTCCACCTCGCATGTCGTCAACGACATGATGCAGTCGCTGATCCTGGCCATCTATCCAGTGATCAAGGGCGGCTTCAACCTGAGCTTCACCCAGATCGGCCTGATCACGCTGACCTACCAGCTGACCGCTTCGATCTTCCAGCCACTGGTTGGAGCCGCCACCGACCGTCGCCCGGCGCCGTACTCGCTGCCGATCGGCATGGCCTCGACCCTGTGCGGCATGCTGCTGCTCGGCTTCGCGCCGAACTATGCGGTGGTGCTGATGGCTGCGGCGATGGTCGGCATTGGTTCGGCCATTTTCCATCCGGAAGCATCGCGCATTGCGCGGCTGGCCTCGGGTGGCCGCCATGGCTTCGCGCAGTCGGTGTTCCAGGTGGGCGGCAATTTCGGTACCGCGCTCGGTCCATTGATTGCTGCAGCGGTGATCGTGCCGCATGGCCAGCATGCCGCGTCGTGGTTTGCCGGCGCCGCGCTGATCGGCATTGCACTGCTGACCTATGTCGGCCGCTGGTACGCGCTGCACCTGGGCACCCCGCGCCCGGCCAGCACCGCCTCGATGGCTCCGCGCCATCCCCCGCGCACCGTGGCCAAGGTGCTGGCGATCCTGCTGGTGCTGATCTTCAGCAAGTACTTCTACATGGCCAGCATCGGCAGCTACTTCACCTTCTACCTGATCCACCACTTCGGCATTCCGGTGGCACAGGCGCAGCTGCATCTGTTCGCATTCCTGGTGGCGTCCGCCGCCGGCGGCTTCCTCGGTGGCCCGCTGGGCGATCGCATCGGCCGCAAGCCGATCATCTGGACCTCGATCCTGGGCGTTGCGCCGTTCGCCCTGATGCTGCCGCATGCCGATCTGTTCTGGACCACGGTGCTGGCGGTGCTGATCGGCTTCGTGTTGTCCTCGGCGTTCTCGGCGATCGTGGTCTACGCGCAGGAAATGATGCCGCACCGTATCGGCATGGTGTCCGGCCTGTTCTTCGGCTTTGCGTTCGGCATGGGTGGACTGGGTGCTGCCGTGCTCGGCCTGCTGGCGGACAAGACCAGCATCGAGTACGTCTACCAGTTGACCGCGTTCCTGCCGCTGCTCGGCATCGTGGCGGCGTGTCTGCCGCCGTCGCGGCCTGCTGTTCACTGAGGGGTGCTTCTTTTTGCAGGGCTGCGCCCTGCACCCGCAGAGGCAACGGCAAAAGCCAAAGCGCGCTATCGGTGGATTGGCGGGGTGGGTCCGGTTGAGGGGGACACTGCAAGTACGTCCATGTAGCTCGGTCGCGCCGTTTTCCGCGATCTGTCGGAACAGCGTTCTGCTTTGGTGGGTGCCGACCGTTGGTCGGCACGGGGTCGGATATCGATATTTGACAGACGTGTCGATCAACGGACGACACCTACCAACAGCCGCAGTTGCCAGTAGAGCCACGCCATGCGTGGACGAATTCATTCGGTATCCGACAGATGTGCCGACCAACGGTCGGCACCCACCAGCAGCTGTCGGCCAACTGTCGAAGGTGGGGCGGTGTGGGTGCGCAGGACCGTTGGCGCCATGGATGGCGCCATCGAGCCCCCATGGATGGGTTTACGGCGTGTCCTGACCACCCACACCGCCCCGCCATCCCACGGATAGCCCGCTCTGGCTTTTGATGTTGACGTTGATTCTGCAGGCGCAGGGCTGCAAGCCCTGCCGAACCCCCCACCGGGCGTAGAATGCGGTCATGAGCGAATCCCTTGATAACCACCTGGTCCACGGCCGCCGCCAGCGGCCCGACGGCCCGTCGCCGATCGATGTCATCTCGGTCCAGTCGCAACTTGTCTACGGCCACGCCGGCAACAGCGCCGCCGTGCCGCCGATGCGCGCTCTCGGCGTGCGCGTAGCAGAAATTCCGACCGTGTTGCTCAGCAACGCGCCGTTCTACGACACCACGCGCGGTCGCGTGCTGCCCGCCGACTGGTTCGCCGACCTGCTGCTGGGCACCCACGAGCGCGGCCTGCCGCAGCGGGCGAAGATGCTGGTGTCCGGCTACTTCGGCAGCACCGCCAACGGTGCGGCCTTCGCCGACTGGCTGGATGACATCCTGCCGGCCTGCCCGCAGCTGCGTTACTGCCTGGATCCGGTGATTGGTGATACCCACACCGGCCCCTACGTGGAACCGGGCCTGGAAGCGATCTTCGCCGAGCGCCTGCTGCCGCATGCCTGGCTGGTGACCCCGAACGCCTTTGAACTCAATCGCCTCACCGGTATGCCGGCGCTCGCCGAGGCCGATGCCATCGCCGCCGCACGCACGCTGCTGGATCGTGGCCCGCACTGGGTGATCGCGCACAGCGTGGGCGGCACCCCGGGTGAACTGGTGACCCTGGCTGTCGGCCGCGAGGAGACCTGGCGCTGGACCTCGCCCCTGCTGCCGGTGGACGTGGCTGGTACGGGTGATGTGCTGATGTCGCTGGTGGTGTCGTTCCTGCTGCGCGGCGAATCGATGCAGCAGGCGATCTCGCGTGCGATTGCCGGCACCCACGCGGCCCTGGAGGCGACCCTGGACAACGGCTTCGAAGAATTCGACGTGATCGCTGCAGCGCCTGCCGCGCTGGCCGAGGGGACGCGCTTCCGCGCCGAACGCGTGGCATGAGCGGCCTGCTCGAACGCACGCCGCGCACGGTCGGCATCGTCGGAAGTGCAGGCGCCTACGGGCGCTGGCTGACCCGCTTCTTCCAGCAGCACATGCAGCTGCGGGTCATCGGCCATGATCCGGCTGATCCGGGCTCGCATACGCCGGAACAGCTGCTCGCGCAGGCCGATGTGCTGGTGTTCTCAGCGCCGATCCGGCATACGCCCGCGTTGATCGCCGAGTACGTGCGGCAGTCGGCCGGCCGCGAGCAGGACCGGCTGTGGCTGGACGTGACCTCGGTGAAGGAGGCACCGGTGCAGGCGATGCTGGCCTCGCAGGCCGAGGTGGTCGGGCTGCACCCGATGACCGCGCCACCGAAAGCGCCGACACTGAAGGGTCGGGTGATGGTGGTCTGCGAAGCGCGGCTGCGGCACTGGCAGCCATGGGTCGATTCGCTGTGCACGGCGTTGCAGGCTGAGTGCGTGCGGGCCACGCCACAGCATCACGACCAGATGATGGCGCTGGTACAGGCGATGGTGCATGCCACCCACCTGGCCCAGGCCGGCGTGCTGCGCCAGTATCAGCCGCAGCTGGGCGACCTGGCCGCGATGATGCCGTACCGGTCGGCATCGTTCGAACTGGATACGGCGATCATCTCGCGCATCCTGTCGCTGAACCCCGCGATCTACGAGGACATCCAGTTCGGCAACCCGTACGTGGCGCCGATGCTGGAGCGCTTGGTCGGCCAGCTGCAGGCCCTGCAGGCCCAGGTCGGACAGGGCGACGACACTGCACGCGATGCATTCCGTGAGCAGCTGCTGTCGGCCAGCCGCAGTGCCTTCGGCGAGCAGGCACTGGCCGAGGGCAACTACACCTTCGAACGCGTGGGCTATCTGCTGGCTGACCTGACCGAGCGCAATGCGTTGTCGGTGCACCTGCCGGAAGACCGGCCGGGCTCACTGCGTGAGCTGCTGAACGTGTTCGAGCAGCACCGCATCAGCCTGGCCTCGATCCATTCCTCGCGCACGCCTGGCGGCGAAGTGCATTTCCGGATCGGGTTCGTGGCCGGCAGCGATCCGGGCGCGATCAGTCGCGCGGCCGCTGAAGTGGACGCTAGCGGCATCGGGCGGGTGCTGGGCTGAGCACATTCATCCACAGGCGGTGTGGATGATTTCTGAGCAAAGGTGTGGATAACCTCGCTCAGCCCTTGGTAGTAAAGGCTGTCAAGATGCTTGGTCAAAAATTGATCACGCTTTTTGTAGGGTCGAGCCATGCTCGACCGCCTTTGGCAAAAAGCGTGTCGACCAAGGTCGACACCCACCAGAGCGGAGCGGTACGAAATCCGGTGGCGCCGGGCCATGCCCGGCGAACCTCAGATCGTCAGCCTCAGCTCACCGCCACTGGTGGTGAACTCGCGGCCGTCGCGAACCAGCGGCCGTCCATCATCCAGCTCGTAGCGTGGCGTGGCTTCGGAATGGTGCCCGCTGCCATTCGCCTCGGGCTTGAACTCGATGATGATGTGGCTTTCGCCGTTGCTGTCGACGGCGGGGAACTGACGGAACGACATCGTGCACCTCCTTCAGCGGATGCTGCTGTTGCGCGGCCAGCTTGGCCGCGCCGATGTTAGGCGGACGTCATCAATCGATGAACTGCAGGCGTGCAAGTTCAGCGTACAATCCGCCTTCGGCCAGCAGCTGCGCGTGCGTGCCCTCGGCGACGATGCGGCCCTGGTCCATCACCACGATGCGGTCGGCCTTGAGCACAGTGGCCAGGCGGTGGGCAATGACCAGCGTGGTGCGGCCGGCCATCAGCCGCTCCAGCGCCTGCTGCACGCTGTGCTCGCTCTGCGCGTCCAACGCGCTGGTGGCTTCGTCCAGCAGCAGGATCGGCGCGTCCTTCAGCAGTGCGCGGGCAATCGCCACACGCTGCTGCTGGCCACCGGACAGGCGGGCGCCGCGCTCGCCCAGCTCACTGTCATAGCCCTGCGGCAACGCGCGCAGGAATCCGTCCGCCTCGGCGGCGCGTGCGGCATCTTCCACCTCGCTGTCGCTGGCCTGCAGGCGGCCATAGCGGATGTTGTCGCGCGCGCTGGCGGCAAACAGCGTCGGCTGCTGCGGAACCAGCGCCAGCTGTCCGCGCAGTTCGGCCGGGTCGACCTGGCGCACGTCGATGCCATCCACGCAGATGCGGCCACTGGCCGGATCGTGGAAGCGCAGCAGCATCGACAGCACCGTGCTCTTGCCTGCGCCGGATGGGCCAACCAGGGCCACCGTCTCGCCCGGGCGCACGTGCAGGTTGAAATGGTCCAGCGCCGCCTGGTCAGGCCGCTGCGGGTAATGGAACACCACGTCGTCGAACCGGATCTCGCCACGCAGCGGCTGCGGCAGCACGTGCGGCTGCGCCGGCGCGCGGATCTCGATGTCTTCCTGCAGCAGTTCGCCGATGCGGCCCATGCCGCCGGCCGCGCGCTGCAGTTCGTTCCAGACTTCGGCCAGCGCACCGACCGAACCACCACCGATCAGCGCGTACAGCACGAACTGGCCAAGGGTGCCTGCGCTGAGGCGGCCGTCGATGACATCGTGCGCGCCCAGCCACAGCACGCCGACGATGGCGCCGAACACCAGCAGGATGGCGCTGGCGGTGACCAGCGACTGCGCACCGATGCGGCGGCGGGCGGCCTTGATGGCATCGCCCAGTGCATGGTCGAAGCGGCCGCGCTCGTAGGGTTCGCGTGCATGCGCCTGCACCGTCCTTACGGCGCCCAGGGTCTCGCTGGCCAGGCTGTTGGCATCGGCGATGCGGTCCTGGCTGCTGCGCGCGACGGTGCGCAGCTTGCGCGCACCGATGATGATCGGCAATACCGCAAGCGGAATGCCCAGCAGCGACCACGCCGCCAGCCGCGGGCTGGTGACGAACAGCATCGCCAGACTGCCGACCACCGTGACGCTGCTGCGCAATGCCACCGACATGGTCGAGCCGACCACGCTGCGCAGCAGCTCACTGTCGGCGGTCAGGCGCGAGACCAGCTCACCGCTGCGGCTGCGGTCATGGAAGCCGGCACCGAGCTGGATGAGGTGTGCGTAGAGGCGGCTGCGCAGGTCAGCCACGACCTTTTCGCCCAGCAGCGACACGAAGTAGAAGCGCGCGGCGGTGGCCAGGGCCAGCACCACGGCCACCAGCATCAGCAGGGCGAAGGCACGGTTGATCTGGCCGCCGCTGCTGAAGCCATGGTCGATCATCTGCTTGACCGCCGGCGGCAGGCTCAGCGTGGCCGCCGAAGACACCGCCAGGGCCATCAGCCAAGCGGTGAACAGGCCACTGTGGCGGCGCACGAACGGCCATAGCGTGCGCAGGCTGCCAAGGCGGCGCAGCGGCGGGGGCGAGGCGGGGGCGCCGTCCTTGTCAGTCATCCTGGTGGTCGTCTTCTATGCGGATACGGTCACGAGTGGCGTCGCGCAGGCGGATTTTCAATGCGTCGACCTGATCGGCCGGCAATTCGACCCGCAGGCACACCCCGTTCGCGTCGAACTGTTCATCGCGCTTCTCCGCGCCGAACCCCGGCAGGGCCGCATGCAGGGTGCCCAGGTCTTCGAAGCCGGCCTGCAGCTGCAGCCGTGCCATGGCGACCAGCGCCAGCCGCGGCGCGGTGCGCAGGCATTCTGCGGCGGCGCCACCGTACGCCCGGACCAGGCCGCCGGCGCCGAGCTTGATGCCACCGAACCAGCGCGTCACCACCACCATCACCCGATCGAAGCCCTGCCCGTCGATCGCGGCCAGGATCGGCCGCCCGGCGGTGCCTGCCGGCTCGCCATCATCGCTGGAGCGGTAGTCCTGGCCATGCCGGTAGGCCCAGCAGTTGTGCGTGGCGTCGGCCACGGCAACCTGTTGCAGGAACGCCAGCGCTGCGGGGGCGCCGTCGATCGGCGCGGCATGGGCGATGAAACGGCTGTGTTTGACTTCCAGCGTGTGGCTGACGGGCTGGGCGAGGGTATCGAGCATTCCCGCCATTCTACGGTGTTGCCGGGTACCCCCGCCCGTTTCAGTCGTCCAGCAGCGGGCGCAGGTCGCGCGGCAGGCGCGCTTCCGGATATTGCTGGATGTAGCGCTCCAGGCTGGCGCGGGCGAGGTCGCGCTGGTCCTGATCACGGCGCTCGCGGATTTTCTGCAGCCACTGCCGGCGTGGCAGGCGCGCGTCGGCGTCCACCTCGGCCTGCACGGTATCCGCGCTCAGGCCCGCATCGCTGCCGCGGCGCATGATGCCCGGAGCCGAACGGCTGGGAGCCTCACGCTTCATCGAGGTGATCTCCACCCGATTCAGCGCCTCCGCCCGCTCGACCTCGGCGGCATTGGCTGCTGGTGCCGGTGCAGGTGCCGCGGCCGTGCGTGCTTTCAGTGCCCCGGACGCTGCCGGCGCGAATGCCGGTGCAGGTGCCGGTGCCGAGTAGGCGGCGGATGCCGGTGGCGCAGGCGGCGCTGCGGCCGGTGCTGCCGTCGGCGCTGGCGGGAGGGCCGCAAAGGCGGTATCGGCGGCCGCATCCGCAGCCATCGATCGTGCAGCCTGGGCCGGCGCTTCAGCGGTCTCGGCCGGCGCCGGCTCGGGCGCGCGTGCGATGGCCGGTGCCGGGGCAGCGGCAACAGGGGCGGCCTCGGGTGCTGCGGGCGCAGCGCTTGGTTCGGCGGCCGCCACAGCGCTGTCGGCTGCACTGCGGTCAGCGGCCTGATCGGCAGCCGCAACGTCTTCTGCCGCTGCCGGTGCCGCAGCAACAGCGGCCTCACCGGCCGGAACCGGCGGAGGTTCCGGACGCAGCTGCCAGGCGATGCCGATGGCAAACACCATCGAGGCGGCGATGCCGAACACCGCCGGCCAACGCGAGCGTGTGCACTGCGTGCGCGGCGCCTCGGGAGAGGCGACCGCATCGGCGGCCGGCGCGTCCACGGCAGCGCGGGCCGCGGCCAGGATGGCGGCGTCCAGTGCGGCGGGCGGAGCCTGCTCGGCGCGACGGCCGAGCAGCCGGGCCAGCTCGCGTTCTTCCGGCGTCAGCGGTTCGTCTCGGTTCATGCGTTCAATCCCGCACGCAGCTTGTCCATCGCATAGCGCAGCCGCGATTTCACGGTTTCCCGGCCTACGCCGGTGATCTGGCCGATCTCCTCCAGGCTCAGTTCCTGATCCAGCCGCAGTTGCAGCACTTCGCGCTGCTCAGGCGGCAGTTGTTCCATCGCCAGCTGGATGCGGCGACGTTGTTCGAATTCGGAAAGCTCGCCTTCCGGGGTCTGCCCATCCTCGATCGCGGCCAGGCGCAGATCGGCATCGGCCGGGGCAGCCGGGCGGTGGCGGGCGGCGCGCCAATGGTCGTTCAGGCGGTTGTGGGCAATGCGGAACAGCCAGGTGCTGAAGGCCGCGTCTGGTTGCCACCCGGCACGGGCGCTGATCACCCGCTGCCAGACGTCCTGGAAGATCTCCTCGGCCAGCGCGGTGTCGCGCAGTTGCCGCAGCAGGAAGCCGAACAGGCGCTTGCGGTGGCGCCCATACAGGCTTTCGAACGCGCGCAGGTCGCCACCGGCCCAGGCCAGCATCAAGGCTTCATCGGTTGGCAGTGCGCTGGCTTCCACGGCGTACAGGGTAAGGCCTGCAGGCGGTGGCGCATAGCCGGTGGCAGGGGCGGGCAGGGAGAGGTTCATGGCATGGAAGCAGCTACGGACAGCACGAAAAACGTACGGGCGCACGATTCGGGGTTTACGGGCTTCCATTGCCCCCCGGGTGGCGCGCTATGCTCGGCGGCTCAGGGGAGGCGACGCACAGACGGCGCCAAGAGATTGTCATTTGTCCACGCATGCTGAATCGGCGGAAGAGCCACTACACGAGGCCGTGTTGAGCACGGCGCTGGTGCGCGCGTTGCATGCGCTTTTGCCGGAAACGGCCGTGGTCCGCGTTGGCTGGGACGACCCGCAGCTGGGGAGTGGCCGAGGGGGCTGGCCCTTGCCTGCGATTGACAGCGCTGCGTCCGTGGAGCCCGCCACCGGCGATGGCCAGCACGGCTGGGAGTATGACGGTGCGCGGCTGCTGCTGTCGGTTGCGGGCGCGGTGCCTTCACCCGCGTGGTGGGGGCTGGCCCGGCAGGCGATGGAGCTGGCGCTGCAGCGCGGCCGCCAGGCCGGCCAGATCAAGGCACTGGAAGAGGCCGAACGGCTGCAGCAGGCCCTGTTCCAGATTGCAGATCTGGCCGGTGCCGACCTGGAAATGCCCGAGATGCTGCGCCACGTGCATGGTGTGCTGGGCACGCTGATGTATGCCGAGAACTGCTACATCGTGGAATACGACGATGTGCGCGACCAGATACGCTTCCTGTACTTCGCCGATCAGGTCGATGACTTCGTCGCCGATCCCACGCAGAGCCATGACGCCAGCGAGATGCCGCGCAGCCTGACCGTGGCGCTGTTGCGCCATGGCAAGCCGCTCAGTGGTCCCTCGCGCAGGCTGCTGGCGCAGGTGATGGAACAGGAGCACGACCCGCAGCGTGGGCCCGAAAGCCTGGACTGGCTGGGCGTGCCGATGCTGCGGGACGGCCGCGTCTGCGGCGCCATCGTGGTCCAGAGCTATGAACAGGCAGCCCGCTATGGCGAGGCCGAGCGCGCATTGCTGGGCTTCGTTGCGCAGCACGTACAGACCGCGATGGACCGGCGCCAGGCGCAGGTGCGGCTGGAGCAGCAGGTGGCGCGGCGCACCCAGGAACTGCAGCGCGCCAACCGCAGCCTGCAGGATGAGGTGGCAGAGCGTCGCCGTGCCGAACAGTTGCAGATCGCGCTGTACAACATCGCCGAGATGGCGATGTCGGCCGACAGCCTGGACCAGTTCTATGGTCAGGTGCATGGGGTGGTCGGGCGCCTGCTCGACGCACGCAATTTCTACATCGCCCTGGTCAACCCGGCCGGCAACGGCCTGGACTTCGTGTATTCGGTGGACGAGCACAATGCCAGCCGCGCGCCACGGCCGTTCAGCCGGGGCCTGACCGAATACGTGGTGCGCAACCGGCGCCCGCTGCTGGCGTCACGCGCGCAGATCGATGCGCTGCTGGCCAGTGGTGAAGTGCGCGAGTCCGGCGCGCGCTCGCATTGCTGGCTGGGCGTGCCGCTGCTGCGCGACGATGAGGTGGTGGGTGCGATCGTGGTGCAGAGCTACAGCGAGAACAGCACGTTCAGCGTGCACGATCAGCGGCTGCTGACCTTTGTTGCGCAGAACATCGGAACCGGGCTTGCGCGCCAGCGCGACCAGCAGCGGCTGCGTTCGGCACATGCCGAGCTGGAAAAGCGCGTTGAGGAACGCACCCGCGAACTGGCCGAGGTCAACGAAAAGCTGCTTGGGCAGATCGGTGAGCGCCTGCGTGCCGAGCAGCGCCTGACCCACCAGGCCATGCACGATGCGCTGACCGGCCTGCCCAACCGCCTGCACCTGCTGGATCGCCTGCAGGATTCACTGGCGCTGGCCAAGCGTGAGGGCGGACCGGTGTTCGCCGTGCTGTTCCTCGATCTGGACCGCTTCAAGCTGGTCAACGACAGCATCGGCCATGCCGCCGGCGACCGCATGCTGGTGGAAGTGGCCAAGCGCATCGTGTCGATGGCAGGTACCGAAGATGTGGTGGCACGGCTCGGCGGTGATGAGTTCGCTGTGCTGCTGCAGTGCCCGCAGGGCCTGGCGCAGGCACTGGATTTCGGCCAGCGGCTGCTGCTGGCGTTGCAGGAATCGATGTGGATTGCCGGGCGCGAACTGTTTCCGTCCGGCAGCCTGGGCATTGCCCTGTGGAATCCGCGCTACCGCACCGGAGAAGAGCTGCTGCGCGATGCGGATGCGGCCATGTACCGGGCCAAGGCGCAGGGCCATGACCGCTGTGCGATCTTCGACGAGGACATGCGCGAAGAAGCCATGCGCAGCCTGGACCTGGAAGCCGATCTGCGCCGTGCGATCAACAACCGCGATTTCGTACCGTTCTACCAGCCGATCGTGCGCTTGTCCGACGGCGAAGTGGTCGGTCACGAGGCGCTGCTGCGCTGGCAGCATGAGCGCCGTGGCCTGCTGCTGCCCGGCGCGTTCCTGGAGCTGGGTGAAGAGAGCGGCCTGATCGAACAGGTGGACTGGCTGATCTACGAGCAGGTCATCGCGGGGCTGGCACGGGGAGGCGAAGGCTACGTCTCGGTGAACGTATCGCCCCGGCATTTCCGCTCGGCAGAGTTCAGTGATCGCCTGTTCGGCCTGCTCGACAGCTGTGGTGCCGATCCGCGCCGGCTGCGCCTGGAAATCACCGAGGTGGCGTTGCTGGACGACGGCCCGCACACGCTGCGTATCCTGCAGGGCCTGCGCGAGCGCGGCATCCAGGTGCAGCTGGACGATTTCGGTACCGGGTTCTCCGCGCTGTCCTACCTGCACCGTTTCCCGATCAGCACGCTGAAGATCGACCAGAGCTTCATCGCCGGCCTGCACGGCCCGGAAGTGCAGAGCACGCGGGCGCTGGTTGAGGGCGTGCTGTCGCTGGCGCGCACGCTGGGCATTGAGACGATCGGCGAAGGCATCGAGACCGACGCGCAGCGGCAGACCCTGCGTGAACTGGGCTGCGACTACGGCCAGGGCTACCTGCTGGGGCGGCCCGCCCCATGGGCGCACGCGGCGGCCTGAGCCGCCGCGTACTGTTGCATCATCGCAGGGCGGCGCGGCGCTTCTCGTCGATCCATTTCGAGGCCTGCGCCGGCTGGTAGTTCTTCATCCACTCCAGCATCTCTTCGATGTCCGAGCCGTACCACAGGTCCTGGCGCTGGTCCGGATGCAGGAAGCGTTCTTCCACCATGCGATCGATCATGCCGATCAGCGGGGCGTAGAAGCCGTCCACATCGAGGAATGCGCATGGCTTGTTGCCGATGCCCAGCTGGCGCCAGGTCAGCATCTCGAAGATCTCTTCCATGGTGCCGAAGCCGCCGGGCAGGGCGACGAAACCGTCGGCAAGATCGAACATGCGCGACTTGCGCTCATGCATCGAACCGACGATCTCCAGTTCGGTCAGGCCACGGTGGGCCACTTCCCAGTCGGCCAGCTGGCGCGGGATCACGCCGGTCACCTCGCCGCCAGCGGCGAGCACGGCATTGGCCACGGTTCCCATCAGGCCGACGTTGCCGCCGCCATACACCAGGCGCAGGCCGTCGCGGGCGATGCGGTCACCCAGGGCAATGGCGCGTTCGGTGTAGGCCGGCTTGCTGCCAGCGTTGGAACCACAGTACACACAGATCGATTTCATGGATCTTCCTGTCTCTTGGCCGGAAACGAAAACGCCCCGTCGCCAACCGCAGGGCGGTCGGGGACGGGGTGTCCTTGGATTATGAGCCCTTCTGTAGAGCCGAGCCATGCTCGGCTGCTCTTCGTTCAGATCGCGGCAAAGGCCGAGTCGAGCATGGCTCGACTCACAAACGCCAAGCAGGCTTACGCCGCAGCGGCCTGCTCGCGGCGCGGGCCTTCACACAGGGCGCGGCCGACCATGCCCACCAGCAGGTCCAGCTCCTCGCTGTCCATGCCGAAGTGCGGGGTGAAGCGCAGCGAGTTCTCGCCGCCATGGATCACGTTGATGCCGTGCTGGCGCAGCCATTCCTCGGTCGAGTTGGCGCCGTAGCACTTGAACTGCGGGGCCAGCTCGCAGGAGAACAGCAGACCGGTGCCCTGCACCTTGGTGATCAGCCCGCCCAGCTCGTTCTTCAGCTGTTCAAGCCTGCGCACGGCCTCGGCACCGCGTTCGGCGATGTTGGCGCGAACCTGCGGGGTCAGCTGGGCCAGGGTGGCGCAGGCCACGTCCAGCGCACGCGGGTTGCTGGTCATGGTGTTGCCATAGATGCCCTTGCGGTACAACTGCGCGGCATGCTCGGTCACCGCCAGCACCGACAGCGGGTACTGCGCGGCGTTGAGGGCCTTGGAATAGGTTTCCATGTCCGGCGGGTCGAGGCCTTCGAAGCCCGGGTAATCGACCACCGACAGCACGCCATGCGCGCGCAGGCCGGCCTGGATCGAGTCGAGCAGCAGCAGGCTGCCGTGGGCACGGGTCAGTTCGCGGGCCACGGCATAGAACGACGGCGGCACCGAACGGCCCGGATCGCCTTCGCCCATCACCGGCTCCAGGAACACCGCCTCGATGAACCACTGGTTGCGTGCGGCGTCCTCGAACACCAAGCGCAGGCCGGCTTCGTCGTACGGCGCCACGGTGATCACCGAGTCCTCACCGCGGTAGCTGGCCAGGTGCTGCATGTAGCTCTTGCGGCTGGAATCGGAATACAGGGCAGGGCGATCGGTACGGCCATGGAAGCTGCCCTTGACCACCACGCGCTTGATCGCAGCGCCAGCGTGGCGCGCACCCGGGTCGGTCTGCAGCTTGGCGTTGACGTCGGCGATGCGCGCGGCCAGGCCAACCGCTTCGGAACCGGAATTCAGGCACATGAAACGGGCGAACGGGCAGCCGCCACGGCGGTGGCCGATCTCGGCGCGCAGGGCGGTGATGAAACGCTGCTGCGACAGGCTGGGGGTCATGATGTTGGCCATCACCTGCGGGCGGGCCATCGCCTCCAACACGGCGTCAGGGGCGTGCCCGAAGCCGAGCATGCCGTAGCCGCCGGCGTCGTACAGCACGGCGCCCTTCAGGGTGACCACCCATGGGCCGCGCGCAGCCAGTGCCACGTACGGGGTCACCGCGTCATCGGCGTAGAAATTGACGAAACCGTCCTGCATCGCGTCGATCTGCGCCTGTTCGTCCTGCGCCAGCAGCGGCCCCAGGTCGGCCTGCACGCGCGCGAACTCCTCGGCAGCGGCGTCCACCGCAGCGATCAGCTGCGGGTGGTTGGCGGACAGGGCGGTCAGGGTGGCATCGTCCAGCCCGGTGGTGAGACGGGTGCCGGGCTGGCTGCGCAGGGGGGCGAGGCGTTCGATGAAGCTCATTGCAGATCTCCTGAAACAATGGGTCGCACGGGTCTTCAAAAGCAAAACGCGCGTCATCACGCGCGCTTGGGGGCAGGCTCGTGCAGCGGACTTCCGGCTCGATGCTAGCACTTGTTTTTTTGCGCGATAACCCCGCAGAAACCTGCTGCATAGCAGCATTTTCCGCGACGTTCGCCGCGAAGCACGCCGGCTCGCAGACGCTGGACGTACAATGCGCGCCATTGTCGACCTGTTGCCGCCCACTGCCTTGAAGAAGTCCGATTTCCATTACGACCTGCCGGCTGAACTGATCGCGCAGGCCCCGCTGGCCGAACGTTCCGCAAGCCGCCTGCTGCTGGTACCGCCGGCGCCCGATGCCTTCACCGACCTGCAGGTGCGCGACCTGCCGTCGCTGCTGCAGCCGGGCGACCTGCTGGTGTTCAACGACACCCGGGTGATCCCGGCGCGCCTGTTCGGGCAGAAGGCCAGCGGTGGCCGCGTGGAGATACTGATCGAGCGCCTGCTGGGCGGCCAGCAGGCACGTGCCCAGGTGGGCGCCAGCAAGTCACCGAAGGCCGGCAGCCGCATCGCGCTGGATGCCGGCGGTGAAGCAGAAGTGCTGGGCCGCGATGGCGAGTTCTACGTACTGCAGTTCCATGTGCCGGAATCGCTGGAACAGTGGCTGCTGCACGCCGGCCGCCTGCCGCTGCCGCCGTACATCCAGCGCGAGCCGGGCGTGGACGACCGCGAGCGCTATCAGACTGTGTTCGCGCGCGAAGTGGGGGCGGTGGCGGCGCCGACCGCCGGCCTGCATTTCGACGAACCGCTGCTGGCCGCACTGAAGGACAAGGGCGTGGAGTTCGGGCACGTCACCCTGCACGTGGGTGCAGGCACCTTCCAGCCGGTGCGTGCCGATGACCTGAAGGACCACGTGATGCACCGCGAGTGGCTGAACGTGGGTGCCGAGCTGGTGCAGCAGGTGCGGCGCACGCGCGCCGGCGGCGGCCGTGTGATCGGCGTCGGCACCACCGTGGTGCGCGCGCTGGAAAGCGCGATGCGCGACGGCGAGCTGCTGCCGTTTGCCGGTGAAACGCAGATCTTCATCACCCCGGGTTACCGCATCCGCAGCGTCGACGCGATGGTGACCAACTTCCACCTGCCGGAAAGCACGCTGCTGATGATGATCTCCGCGTTCGCCGGCAAGGAGCGCGTGTTCGAGGCCTACCGGCACGCGATCGAGCAGCGCTACCGCTTCTTCAGCTACGGCGACGCGATGCTGCTGTTCCCGCAGGCAGGGTAGGGCGCTGACCTCTGCCTGCTTGTGGTGGGTGCGCACCGTTGGTGCGCACTTGCAGGTGCCTGGAGACCAGGAAAGCCACGCATGGCGTGGCTCTACTGCCGTGCCGTTCAGGCCTGAATGGGCGGTCGAGCCGGTTTTGGGAGACAATGAGCAACTATTTGCCCGAATGACCGCTCCATGTCCCGACTGCAGTTCCAGCTCCAGACCCGCGACGGCCGTGCCCGCCGTGGCCGCCTGACCTTCCCGCGTGGCACGGTGGAAACGCCGGCCTTCATGCCGGTGGGGACCTATGGCTCGGTCAAGGGCATCCTGCCGGACCAGGTGCGTGCGCTGGGCGCCGAGATCATCCTCGGCAATACCTTCCACCTGTACCTGCGCCCGGGCCTGGACATCATCGCCGACCACGGCGGCCTGCACGGCTTCTGCCGCTGGGACGGCCCGATCCTGACCGACTCCGGTGGCTTCCAGGTGTTCTCGCTGGCCCACCGCCGCAAGATCACTGAGCAGGGCGTGACCTTTGCCTCGCCCACCGACGGCGCCCGTGTGTTCCTGGGCCCGGAAGAGAGCATGAAGATCCAGAAGGTGCTCGATTCGGACGTGGTGATGATCTTCGACGAGTGCACCCCGTACCCGGCCACCGAGGATGTGGCGCGCCGGTCGATGGAGCTGAGCCTGCGCTGGGCCCAGCGCAGCCGCAACGCGCATGACGAGCTGGGCAATGACGCGGCCCTGTTCGGCATCGTCCAGGGCGGCGTGCACACCGACCTGCGCAGCCGCTCGGCCGAGGCCCTGCAGGCGATCGGCTTTGACGGCTATGCCATCGGCGGCCTGGCCGTGGGCGAGCCGGAGCACGAGCGCAACGCCATGCTCGACCACCTGGACCCGGAGCTGCCAAGCGACCGTCCGCGCTACCTGATGGGTGTGGGCCGGCCGGAGGACCTCGTCGAGGGTGTCGCACGTGGCGTGGACATGTTCGACTGCGTGATGCCCACCCGTAACGCCCGCAACGGCCACTATTTCACCTCGTTCGGCACCGTTCGCATCCGAAATTCCCAGTACGCGCGGGACATGGACCCGATCGAGCCGGGCTGCGGCTGCGTGGCCTGCACCGGCGGTTACACGCGTTCCTACCTGCGACACCTGGACCGCTGCAACGAGATGCTGGCGCCGATGCTCGGTACCCTGCACAACCTGTTCTATTACGAAAAGCTGATGGCCGACATCCGCGCGGCCATCGAGGCGGGAACCTTCCTGGCCTTCCGCGAGTCCTTCTACGCGGCACGCGGGGCGGTGGCCCCGCCCCTGTAACCCGAACGCCCCTGCCAAACGGCCCAAGGACGAACGCCCGGGGCCGTGGCATACTTCAAGGCTGACCCAGATCCGCGGTCGACACCTCGTGCCCGTGAAAGGGCCGAAGCGCCGCCCAACCAAAGGACCAACGATGAACCTGCTTGCTTTCCTGATTCCCGCCGCCCACGCCCAGGCCGCCGGCGGCCAACCGCAGGGCATGGGCCTGACCACGCTGCTGTTCCCGGTCATCCTGATCGCCATCATGTACTTCCTGATGATCCGCCCGCAGATGAAGCGGCAGAAGGAGCACAAGGCCATGCTGGAGAAGATCAAGCGTGGCGATGAAGTGCTGACCAACGGCGGCATCGCCGGCATCGTCACCGACATCGGCGACAACTTCATCACCATTGAAGTGGCTGACAACGTGCGCATCCGCGTGCAGAAGGGCGCTGTAGGCAACGTGCTGCCGGCCGGTACCCTGAAGTCGGCCCAGTAAGCCACTCCCTTTCCGATGCACAACCGCGGCGCCGGGGATGGCGCCGCGCGGGACCCAAGCAATGCTCGAATTTCCACGCTGGAAGTACGTCGTCATCCTGATCGTACTGGCGCTCAGCGCGCTGTACGCGCTGCCCAACATCTACCAGAAGGACCCGGCCCTCCAGATCACCGCCAACCGTGGCGGGCAGATCGACGATGCGCTGCGCGACCGTGTGCTGGCCGACCTGAAGACGGCCGGAGTCACCCCCGTCGGTGTCGAGAAGGAAGGGGAAAGCCTGATTGTCCGCCTGCCGGACCTGAAGGCGCAGTCCGCTGCCAGCGACGCCCTGCGCGACACCGTCGGCGAAAAGTACACCGTGGCCCTGAACCTGGCCTCGACCGTGCCGGACTGGCTGGCCAACCTCGGCGGTCGCCCGATGGTGCTGGGCCTGGACCTGCAGGGTGGTGTGCACTTCGTGCTGCAGGTCGACCAGAAGGCCGCCCTCGACAAGCGTCTGGACGCCTACACCGAAGACGTGCGCAGCACCCTGCGTGACGCGCGCATCGCGTACCAGTCGGTGGAGCGTCGCGCGGACAACAGCATCGTGGCCAACCTGAGCCCGTCCGCCGGTGATGACGCCGCACAGCGTGCCCGTGCGGCGCTGGTGAAGGCGCAGCCGACGCTCGGCTACGACGTCAGCGGCAACCGAATCACGGTGACCGTGCCGGAGACCGAGATCGCGCAGATCGCCAATGGCGCCATCGAGCAGAACATCAACACCCTGCGCAACCGCGTGAACCAGCTCGGCGTCGCCGAGCCGATCATCCAGCGCCAGGGTGCCGACCGCGTGGTCGTGCAGCTGCCCGGCGTGCAGGACACTGCCGAAGCCAAGCGCATGATCGGCGCCACCGCCACCCTGGAATACCGCGCGGTGGTCGAGGGCAATGCCCAGGACGCCATCGACTCCGGCCGCATTCCGCCGGAAGCGAAGGTCTATCAGCGCCGTGACGGCGGCGGTCCGATCCTGCTGAACAAGCGCGTGATCGTCACCGGCGACCAGATGGTCGGCGCGCAGGCGGTGACCGACTCCACCAGCGGTGCCCCGGCGGTCAGCGTGACGCTGAACAACGTCGGCGGCCAGCGCATGTTCGACTTCACCAGCGCCAACGTGAACAAGCCGATGGCGGTGGTGTATACCGAACGCGTGCCGACCGTGACCCTGGTTGACGGCCAGGAAGTGCGTGGCTTCAAGGTCAACGAGGAAGTGATCTCGGTGGCCAACATCAACGGCGTGTTCGGCAAGAACTTCCAGACCACCGGCCTGCAGAAGAAGGAAGCCGACGACCTGGCCAAGCTGCTGAAGTCCGGCTCGCTGGCCGCGCCGATGGACTTCGTCGAAGAGCGTGTGGTCGGCCCGAGCCTCGGCGCCGAGAACGTCAAGAACGGCATGCGCGCAGTGGTGTTCGCGTTCCTGTTCACCCTGGTGTTCTTCAGCGTGTACTACCGCATGTTCGGTGTGATCACCTCGATCGCGATGCTGTTCAACCTGCTGATCGTGGTGGCGGTGATGTCGCTGTTTGGCGCGACCATGACCCTGCCGGGCTTCGCCGGCCTGGCGTTGTCGGTCGGCCTGTCGGTGGACGCCAACGTGCTGATCAACGAGCGTATCCGTGAAGAGCTGCGTGCCGGCGTGCCGGGCAAGACCGCGATCGTGACCGGTTACGAGCGTGCCTCGGGCACCATCCTCGACGCCAACCTGACCGGCCTGATCGTCGGTGTGGCGCTGTTCGCATTCGGTACCGGTCCGCTGAAGGGCTTCGCACTGACCATGATCATCGGTATTTTCGCCTCCATGTTCACCGCGATCACCGTGTCGCGTGCGCTGGCGACGCTGATCTACGGCCGTCGCAAGAAGCTCCAGAACGTGGCCATCTGACGGGACGACACGCACAATGAAACTGTTTCCGCTGCACATCCTCCCGAACGACACCAAGATCGACTTCATGCGCTGGCGCCATGTCGCCATGGCAGTCACCATCGTGGTGTTCCTGGCCTCGGTCGCCATCATCGGCATCAAGGGCTTCAACTACGCGCTGGACTTCACCGGTGGCACCCTGATCGAAGCCCGCTTCGACAAGCCGGTGGACGTCGAGCAGGTCCGCAACAAGCTCGAGCAGAGTGGCTTCGAAGGCGCCCAGGTCCAGAGCGTCGGTGGCAACACCGACCTGCTGATCCGCCTGGCCCCGCACGGTGAGCATGCGCCGGGTACCGGTGACGCCGCCGCCGAGGACAAGGCCACCGCTGCCGCCGTGGTGAAGGCGCTGTCTTCTGCCGACAACCAGGCCACCGTGCTGCGCAACGAGTTCGTCGGCCCGCAGATCGGCAAGGATCTGGCGATGAATGGCCTGTACGCCACCATCTTCATGCTGGCCGGCTTCCTGATCTACATCGCAGTGCGCTTCGAGTGGAAGTTCGCGGTCACCGCCAGCATCGTGGCGATGTTCGACCTGATCGTGACGGTCGCTTACGTGTCCCTGCTGGGTCGTGAGTTCGACCTGACCGTGCTGGCCGGCCTGCTGTCGGTGATGGGCTTTGCGATCAACGACATCATCGTGGTCTTCGACCGCGTCCGCGAGAACTTCCGCAGCCTGCGCGTGGACTCGATGGAAGTGCTGAACCGTTCGATCAACCAGACGCTGTCGCGTACGGTGATCACCGCGGTGATGTTCTTCCTGTCGGCGCTGGCGCTGTACATGTACGGCGGCAGCTCGATGGAAGGCCTGGCCGAGACGCACATGATCGGTGCGGTGATCGTGGTGCTGTCCTCGATCCTGGTGGCGGTGCCGATGCTGACGATCGGCTTCCTGCGCGTCAGCAAGCAGGACCTGCTGCCGAAGGCGAAGGACGTCGAGGCCCTGGCCCGTCGCCCGTAAACGCCTGCTGCACGCAGCACACAGAGAACCCCGCGCAAGCGGGGTTTTTTGTTGGCAGGGCTTGCAGCCCTGCACCTGCAGAGGCAACAGCAACAGCAACAGCAACAGCAACAGCAACAGCAACAGCGGGCATTCCGTGGATTGGTGGGGCGGTGTCGGAGTGCGGGGGCGCCGCAAGTACGTCCCTGTAGGCTTGGCAGCCGCATCCATGCGGCTGACACCCCGCACTCCGACACCGCCCCACCTTTGACAGATTCCTGCGGCTGTCGGTAGGTGTCGACCTTGGTCGACACATCTGTCAGATATCGAATGAATTCAACCGTGTCGACCAAGGTCGACACCTACCAAGGCCGCACGCCGTTCCAACAGATCGCGGAAGTCTGTCGAAGGCGGGGTGGGTCCGGTTGAGGGGGCGTGAGCCGCATGGATGCGGCGACCGAGCTTACATGGACGTACTTGCAGCGTCCCCCTCAACCGGACCCACCCCGCCCACCCCCAGGAACCCAGCTTTTGACGTTGCTGTTGAGGTTGCCGGCCAGCGGCCGGCACTACCGCAGGTGCAGGGTGCAACCCTGCAAAAGAAACACCACCCTACGCCAGCGTCGGTTGTGCAATCGTCCCCCGCGCACTACGATCCTGCGGTTCGCGCGCGCAGGCGCGCGCCCGTATTCCTGCTGAGCGCCCCGTGCGCCGCATCTGCCAACCCGAGGTATCCATGGTCATCAAACCGCGCGTCCGCGGCTTCATCTGCGTCACCACCCACCCGACCGGCTGCGAGGCCGCGGTCAAGCAGCAGATCGACTACATCCGCGCGCGTCCGCCGATCCAGAACGGCCCCAAGCGCGTGCTGGTGATCGGCGCCTCCACCGGCTACGGCCTGGCTGCGCGCATCACCGCTGCCTTCGGCAGCGGCGCCGCGACCTTGGGCATTTTCTTCGAGCGCCCGGGTACCGAATCCAAGCCGGGCACCGCGGGCTGGTACAACTCGGCTGCGTTCCACAAGTACGCCGACGAAGCCGGCCTGTACGCCAAGAGCATCAACGGCGATGCCTTCTCCGATGAAGTGAAGGCGAAGACCATCGAAATGATCAAGGCCGATCTCGGCCAGGTCGACCAGGTCGTCTACAGCCTGGCGGCGCCGCGTCGCAAGCACCCCAAGACCGGTGAAGTCATCAGCTCCACGCTTAAGCCGATCGGCGAGCCGATCACCCTGCGCGGCCTGGATACCGACAAGGAAGTAATCACGGAAACCACCCTGCAGCCGGCTACCCCGGAAGAGATCGCTGGCACCGTCGCGGTGATGGGTGGCGAAGACTGGCAGATGTGGATCGACGCGCTGGCCGACGCCGGCGTGCTGGCCAACGGCTGCACCACCACGGCCTTCACCTACGTGGGCGAAGAGATCACCCAGGCGATCTACTGGAACGGCTCGATCGGCGCCGCCAAGAAGGACCTGGACACCAAGGTGCTGGGCCTGCGCGAGAAGCTGGCGAAAATCGGCGGCGACGCGCGCGTGTCGGTGCTGAAGGCCGTGGTCACCCAGGCCAGCTCGGCCATTCCGACCATGCCGCTCTACCTGTCGCTGCTGTTCAAGGTGATGAAGGAAAAGGGCACCCACGAAGGCTGCATCGAGCAGCTGGGCGTGCTGTACGACATCCTCTACGGCGGCAAGGCCGACGGCGTGGCGATCGATCGCCTGCGCCACGATCTGGTCGATGGCGATGGCCATACCGTCGCGCTGGTCGACGAGGAAGGCCGCCTGCGTGCCGACTACAAGGAAATGGCGGCAGACGTGCAGGGCAAGGTGGTCGCGCTGTGGCCGCAGGTCACCAATGAGAACCTGTACGAGATCAGCGACCTGGCCGGCTACAAGGCCGACTTCCTGCGCCTGTTCGGTTTTGGCGTGGAGGGTGTCGACTACGAGGCCGACGTCAGTCCGGACGTGAAGATCGATAATCTGGTCGACATGACCTGATCAATGAAAAGGCCGGCGAAAGCCGGCCTTCTCTTTTGGTGGGGCCGGCCGCTGGCCGGCAACCCTGGGTACCAAAGGCTGCCGGCCAGCGGCCGGCACTACCGCGGTCACCCGAACTCGAACCCCATCTCCGGCAGCGCCGGGCCGACGAAATCGCCCTGCACGTAATCCACGCCGGCACTGAACAGCAGGGTCATCGAATTGGCGTCGCTGACGAACTCGGCGATGGTGCGGATGCCGGCCTCCTGCGCGCGTGCGGTGATCTGGCTGATGCGGTCGATGTTCTCGCGGGTGGCCGCCAGATCGCTGGTGAAACCGCGGTCCAGCTTGAGGAACTGCGGCTGGAAGTGGGCGAGCAGCTGGAACGAGTCCAATCCCGAACCGAACTGCTCCAGCCCGATGCGGCAGCCCAGTGGCGCCACTTCGGCAAGGAACTGCTGCGCACTGCGCAGGTGGGTGAACACCTTCGCTTCCGGCGCATGCAGCCACAGCCGTTCGCCGGGCACGCCCTGCGCCTGCAGCTCGCGCCGCAGGGTGGCGATCATCTCGGGGTCGTCGAACGATTCCGGCGTCACCTTCACCAGTACCTGGGTGGCGTGGCCCTGGCGTGCGCGCTGACCCAGTACGGCGATGGCCTGCGAAACCACCCAGCGGTTGATCTCCGCCAGCAGGCCGTACTCCTCGGCGATGCCCAGGAAGGCGGTCGGGCTCAGCAGTTCGCCGTTGTGCTCCAGGCGCAGGTAGGCCTCGTACAGCTCCAGCGGCTCGCCCTGCAGGTTCAGCACCGGCTGGTAGTGCAGCTGGAAGCCGTCGCCGGCCAGTGCTTCACGGATACGGGTGACCCAGCGCAGCACGCGTTCTTCCTCGACGCGGTCGGCCGCAGCCGGGTCGAAGATGCGGCAGGTATTGCCCAGTTCGGCGGCGGCATGCGTGCACTCGCTGGCGCGTGCGAGCACCTGGCCGATGCTGGCGATCTTCTCGCCCACCTGCACGCCACCGATGCTGACTGTCACCGTGGCCGAGCGCGCGCCGATGCTGAACACATGCGCCGCATACGCTTCGCGGATGCGCTCGGCCAGTGCCACGGTCTGCGCGTAGGGCCCGGCCTGCAGCACGGCGAAATTGTGTTCGCCGAAACGGGCCAGCTGCGCGTCCTCGCCAACGACCTCGGCCAGCAGGCCGGCAAGGGCGCCGATCAGCGCGTCGGCCGAGGCCAGGCCGATGTCCGGCAGCAGGCGCGCGTAGTGGTCCGGCTCGATCAGCAGCAGGCCGAACTGGCCTTCGCTGCGGCCGGCCTGTGCCACTGCGCTTTCCAGCTGCAGCATGAAGGTCGGGCGGTTGAGCAGGCCCGTGACCTGATCGCGCTGGCGCAGGTCCTCGACCTCGCGGGCCAGCTCCGGATCGAACTCCATGCGGCGGCGAAGCACCACCTGCAGGCAGGATTCGCCTTCGTAGGTGGCGGCGGTGAATTCCATGGTTGCCGCGAACGTACTGCCATCCTCGTGGCGGGCATCGAGCTGGTACTGCGGCGGCGGCGCCTCGCCACGGCTCAGGCCCTTCAGCAGCTGCTTGAAGCCTTCCACATGCTGCGCGGCGACCATGTCCAGCAGCGAGATGCCTTCAATGTCATCGAACTGCTCGTAGCCGAACATTTCCAGGTAGGCATCGTTGGCGCGGATGTGCATGCCTTCGTGCACGTAGGCGATGGGATCGCGCGAAGAGGCGATCAGCGCATCGCAGCGGCGCTCGGTCTCGCGCATCTGCGCTTCGATGCGGCGCAGGCCGCGACGGGCCTGCAGGTCCACCCATTGGTCGCGGACCACGGCCAACAGATGCTCGGAGCGCTGGCGCAGGGCGAGGGCACGGATGCCGTGGCTGCTGGCCTGCACCAGCTCGTCCTCGTCGATGCGATCGGCCAGCAGCACCAGCGGAATGTCCTTGCCGCTGGCGGCGATGTGCTGGGCCACCAGCGGCAGCGGGATGCCCTGCGAGGGGGACGCCAGCACCAGGTCGATGGCCTGGCTGGACAGCACCTGGGACAGCTCGGCCGCATCCTGCGGACGCCAAGGGCGCACCGCGATGCCGCTGTTGCGCAGCGTGCTGACGATGGCTTCGGCATTCTCGCCGCTGTCATCGACGATCAGCAGGCGGATGGTGATGTCGTTCGCGTTCTGCATGCACTGCTCCCCAATCTGCGAATCTAGATACACGATGCGCGGCGAACCGTCCATGCGCGCGCCCCTTGCACGCATCGAACGGCGATCTGGTTCACACCACGCCACCGGCCGCGTGGCCGCTGGCCCAGGCCCACTGGAAGTTGTAGCCGCCCAGCCAGCCGGTCACATCCAGCACCTCGCCGACGAAATGCAGGCCGGGTACGCGCTTGGATTCCATTGTCGAGGACGACACCTCAGCGGTATCCACGCCGCCCAGGGTGACTTCGGCGGTGCGATAGCCCTCGGTGCCGCTGGCCACCAGCGGGAACGCGCCCAGCAGCTGCGCGGCCTGGCGCAGCACCGGCTCGTCCAGCTGGCGCACGGGCCGGTCGGGCAGCCAGTGCTCGCACAGGCGCTGCGCCAGCCGCTTCGGCAGTACTTCGGCCAGCACCGTGCGCAGCTCGGCTGCCGGGCGCTCGCGCTTCATCTGGCGCAGCCACTCGCCGGCATCCTGGCCGGGCAGCAGGTCCAGCTCCAGCGCATCGCCGGGTTGCCAGAACGAGGAGATCTGCAGGATCGCCGGGCCGCTCACGCCGCGGTGGGTCAGCAGCATGAAGTTCTGGAAGCTCTTGCCGTTGCAGCGCGCCTCGATCGGCAGGGCGACACCACTCAGATCAGCCAGCCGTTCCTGGTGCTTGCCGCTGAGTGTCAGCGGCACCAGCCCGGCGCGGGTCGGCAGCACCTGATGGCCGAACTGGCGGGCAATCTCGTAGCCAAAGCCGGTGGCGCCCATGCTCGGAATCGACAGGCCGCCGGTGGCAACCACCAGCGAGGCGCAGTGGAACAGGCCCTGCGTGGTGTGCACGCGGAACCCGTCGCTGCTGTGCTCGATGCGCTGCACGCTGCATTCGGTGCGGATCTGGGCACCGGCCGCCTGGCATTCGTCCACCAGCATCTTCACGATCTGCTTGGACGAGATGTCGCAGAACAGCTGGCCAAGCTCCTTTTCGTGATAGGCGATGCCGTGCTTGCTGACCAGCTCGATGAAGTGCCAGGGCGTGTAGCGCGCCAGCGCCGATTTGCAGAAGTGCGGGTTGGCCGACAGGAAGTTGGCCGGGGTGGTGCCGGTGTTGGTGAAGTTGCAGCGGCCACCGCCGGACATCAGGATCTTCTTGCCGACCTTGTTGGCATGGTCGATCACCTGCACCTGGCGGCCGCGCTGGCCAGCCGTGATCGCGGTCATCAGCCCGGCCGCGCCGGCGCCGATGACCACCACGTCGCAACGGATCGTGCTCATGCCTTGGCGCGCTTGCGCCAGTTCGGGACCACGTCGAGCTGCATCTGATCGTTGAGCAGCTGCACTTCACCGTCCTGGATCAGCACGCTCCAGCGCATCGCGCGCTGGATCTGCTGGCCCCACAGTTCGACGAAGGCACCATCGAGGTCAACCACCGACAGGTTGTCGAAGCGCGCCAGGCCCTTGCCCTGCTTGCCCCACCAGATTTCCGAGGCGTTGCCGCCGTAATTGACCACCTGCACCTGTCGGCTGCGGTTGCTGGCCTTGCGGATGCGGGATTCGTCGGGATGGCCCAGGTCGATCCATTGCAGGATGTCGCCGGTGTAGTCGTGTTCCCACAGGTCCGGCTCATCGTCGGTACTGAGGCCGCGGCCGAATTCCAGGCGGTCGCCGGCGTTCAGCGCGAAGGCGAGCAGGCGCACCATCAATCGTTCGTCGGTCTCGGACGGGTGCTGGGCCAGGGTCAGGTTGTGGGTCGCGTAGTAGCCGCGATCCATGTCGCTGATCTGCAGTTCGGCCTTGCGGATGGTGGCGGTAAGAGCCATGGGGGATCCGTGGACTAAAGACGTCAATGATAGAGGTTTGCTCCAAGGGTGTCCGTTCCCGGGCTGTCTGCGCAGTGTCAACGGTGGCACTCTTGGCGCTCTTTCCCGTGGCCGGAATGGACGCCATGACCCTGCCCAGCCACCTGCAGCTGCCCCCCGACCACTGGCCCAGCCTGCTCGATGGCCTGTGCGCGCGTTTCCCGCGCATCGGTCGCGCGCAATGGCAGGACCGCTTCGCCCGAGGCCGTGTGCAGGATGCGCAGGGCAGGGCACTGGCGCCGGACATGCCCTGGCAGGTGGGGCTGGAAATCCAGTACTTCCGCGAGGTTGCCGACGAGCCGGTGATTCCCTTCGCCGAGACCATCCTGCATCTGGATGCGCACCTGCTGGTGGCCGACAAGCCGCACTTCCTGCCGGTAACGCCGGCCGGTGGGTATGTGCGCGAAACCCTGCTGTCGCGCCTGGTCGCACGCACCGGCAACACCGAACTGGCGCCGTTGCACCGCCTGGACCGGCTGACCGCCGGCCTGGTGCTGTTCTCGACCCAGGCAGCCACGCGCGATGCCTATCAGCGGCTGTTCCGCGAGCGGCGCATCGAGAAGACCTATGAGGCGTTGGCACCGGCGCTGCCCGGGCTGGCGTTTCCGTTGCTGCGGGACAGTCGTCTGGTGCCGGGGGAGCCGTTCTTCCGCATGGCCGAAGTGCCGGGCGAGCCCAATGCGCGCAGCCTGATCGAGCCGATCGAGGCCGAAGGGCCGGTCTGGCGCTACCGGCTGAAGCCGGAAACCGGTCGCAAGCATCAGCTGCGCGTGCACATGGCCGCGCTGGGCGCACCGATCGAGGGCGACGACCTTTACCCGCAGCTGCAGTCGCGGCCGGAGGGCAGCGCCGAGCCAGCACTGCAGCTGCTGGCACAGGTGCTGGCCTTCGATGATCCGCTGACCGGGGAACCGCGGCGGTTCAGCAGCCAGCGCCGCCTGTGCCGAAGGGGGCAGGGCGGCTAGCGCGGGTCAGCGGGCCGGGCGCCGCGCCAGCCAGCGGTCCAGCTCGGCGGCGAACAGCTGCCGGTCGCGCTGGCCCAGCGGCGGCGGGCCGCCGGTCTGGACCCCGGCGCCGCGCAGTTCTTCCATGAAATTGCGCATCGACAGCCGCTCGGCCATGTTGTTCGGCGTGTACAGCTGGCCGCGCGGGTTCAGCGCCACAGCCTTCTTCTCCAGCACCAGCGCGGCCAGCGGGATGTCCTGGGTGACGACCAGGTCTCCGGCAGCGACCCGTTCGACGATGGCGCTGTCGGCCACGTCCAGGCCCTGGGGCACCTGGATCGAACGCAGCCAGCGTGAGGGCGGGGTGCGGATCCACTGGTTGGCAACCAGGGTCAGTTCGATGCCAACGCGTTCAGCGGCACGGAACAGGATGTCGCGGATGACGGTGGGGCAGGCGTCCGCGTCCACCCAGATGCGGGGGAGCGCGGGTTCAGCTTGGGTTTCAGCTTCAGTCATTTACCCAGTGTAGGGTAGGAAAATCCTGAATGGGGACTCGGGGTTAGCCTCGATCGGCTGCCAGCCCTTGTCACGTCTAGCGGGCGGGGCCAGCCGATGAACGTCCGGGCTATCGCTTTTTGCAGAAAACACGCGTATCGTTCGTCCCACTGTGTTTGCTAGGGTCACCGTGAATCGTGGCCTGGTGCAGTTGATCTCACGATCCGCTCATCGATCCGCTTTACCAACGCCTGCAACTCAGTCTCGGCCCCGATACCCGGTGGCTGCGATTTTTTCAACATGTGTTTCAGGAGTTAGTCAAATGTCTGATCGTCAGACCGGCACCGTCAAGTGGTTCAACGACGCCAAGGGCTTCGGCTTCATCACCCCGGAAAGCGGCCCGGACCTGTTTGTGCACTTCCGTGCCATCCAGGGCACCGGCTTCAAGACCCTGCAGGAAGGCCAGAAGGTTACCTTCATCGCCGTCCAGGGCCAGAAGGGTATGCAGGCTGACCAGGTGCAGGCGGTCTAATCCGTCTGCTACCGTTTGGTAGCCAGAACGCCGGAAGCGAAAGCTTCCGGCGTTTTTTATTGCCTGCTGCTTTGTAGAGTCGAGCGTGCTCGACTGTCTCTGGAAAGCAGTCGAGCACGCTCGACTCTACAAAGGGCATGCAGCTGGCGCGGTACGATGCAGGCCTCCCCAAGGATCATCCCCATGCGCATCGTCCACCACCTGGAAAACTCCCGTTCCCTGCGTGTGCTGTGGATGCTGGAGGAGCTGGGGCTGGACTACGAACTGCGCCGTTATCCCCGCGATCCGAAGACGCTGCTGGCACCGCCCGAACTGCGTAACGTGCATCCGCTGGGCAAGTCGCCGGTGCTGCAGGATGGCGAGCTGATACTGGCCGAGTCCGGTGCCATCCTCGACTACCTCGCGGATCGCTATGACACCCAACGCCAGCTGTCGCCGTCACCGATGCCGGCCGATGGCGCCGAGCGCATCGCCTACCGCTACTGGCTGCACTACGCCGAAGGCTCGGCGATGCCGCCGCTGCTGCTGACCCTGGTGATGGGCCGCATCCGCAACGCGCCGATGCCGTTCTTCGCCCGCCCGATTGCGCGCAGCATCGCCGACAAGGCCGAGCGTGGCTTCATCGGCCCACAGCGGCGCCTGCACCTGGACTGGATGGAGCGCCGCCTGTCTGAAAGCCCATGGTTCGCCGGCGAACGCTTCAGTGCGGCCGACATCCAGATGAGCTTCCCGATCCAGGCGGCCGCCGCGCGCGGCGGTGGCCTCGACGACAAGCCGGCGCTGCGTGGCTTCCTCAAGCGTATCGGCGAGCGCCCGGCCTACCAGCGTGCCGAGGCCCACGGCGGTCATCTGCAGGCGCTCAGCGGCAATTGAGGCGGGCGGCGGTCGTCCCCATCTTCAGCACCATGGATACCGACAGCCCCCGTTTCGACAACCGCCTGCTGCACACCCTGCCGGGCGACCCCGAATCCGGCCCGCGCCGCCGCGAAGTGCTGGGCGCGGCCTGGTCGCCGGTGATGCCGACTCCAGTGGCGGCGCCTACGCTGCTGGCTTGGGCGCCGGACGTCGCCGCGATGCTCGGCTTCGATACCGCTGAAGTCGAAAGCGAAGGCTTCGCGCGGGTGTTCGGCGGCAATGCGCTGTACGCCGGCATGCAGCCGTGGGCGGCCAATTACGGTGGCCATCAGTTCGGCCACTGGGCGGGCCAGCTCGGCGACGGCCGCGCGATCTCGCTGGGTGAACTGGTCGCACCGGATGGCCGTCATTGGGAACTGCAGCTGAAGGGTGCCGGTCCCACGCCGTATTCGCGGGGTGCTGATGGCCGCGCAGTGCTGCGCTCATCCATCCGTGAATTCCTGTGCAGCGAAGCGATGCATCACCTGGGCGTACCGACCACGCGCGCGCTGTCGCTGGTCGGCACCGGCGAAGACGTGGTACGCGACATGTTCTACGACGGCCACCCGCGTGCCGAGCCCGGCGCCATCGTGTGCCGGGTATCGCCCTCGTTCCTGCGCTTTGGTTCATTCGAACTGCCAGCGTCACGCGGCGAAACTGCCTTGTTGCGGCAGCTGGTCGACGCGTGCATCGCCCGCGACTTTCCGGAGCTTGAAGGGCAGGGTGAGGCGCTGTACGGCGACTGGTTCGCGCAGATCGCGGTGCGCACTGCCGAGATGATCGCGCACTGGATGCGCGTCGGTTTCGTGCATGGCGTGATGAACACCGACAACCTGTCCGTGCTCGGCCTCACGCTCGACTACGGTCCTTATGGCTGGGTCGAGGACTTCGACCCGGACTGGACGCCGAACACCACCGACGCACAGGGCCGCCGTTATCGTTTCGGTACCCAGCCGCAGGTGGCGTACTGGAACCTGAGCCGGTTGGCGCAGGCGCTGTCGCCGTTGTTTGCCGATGTGGCGCCGCTGCAGGCCGGTCTGGCGGCCTACCAGTCCACCTTCGTGGCCTGCACGCGTCGCGATGCCGCAGCCAAGCTGGGCCTGGCCGCTGCCGACGATGACGACCTGGGGCTCTACCAGCGCTGGCAGCAGCTGATGCAGGACGGCGGCATGGACATGACCCTGGCTTGGCGTGCGCTGATGCGGGTTGATCCAGCGGCGCCAGACGTGGGCGTGCTGGATGCGGTGTACTACGACGAGTCGCGCCAGCAGGTGGTGCAGGCGCCGTTGCAGCAGTGGCTGCAGGACTACGCGGCGCGGTTGCAGGCCGATCCACTTTCGGCCAGTGAGCGCGCGGCGAAGATGGCCAAAGCCAATCCGTTGTATGTGCTGCGCAACTGGCTGGCCCAGGAGGCGATCGACCGCGCAGAGCAGGGTGACCTCGGTGGCGTTCACGCACTGCAGGACGTGCTGCGCGATCCATACACCGAGCGTGCGGGGCTGGAACACTTCGCCGGCAAGCGCCCGGCGTGGGCAGACAACCGCGCCGGCTGCTCGATGCTGTCCTGCAGTTCCTGAGGGTGGGTTTCGGCAGGGCTGCGCCCTGCACCTGCAGAGGCCACCGCGCAAGCAACGGCCAAAGCCAAAGCGGCTCTGGATTGCTGATGGTCTGGCGGGACGGTGTGGGGCTGCAGGACACGCCGTAAACCCGTCCATGGGGGCTCGATGGCGCCATCCATGGCGCCAACGGTCCTGCAGCCCCACACCGCCATCCCACAGGAAACCCGCTGTTGCCTTTGCTGTTGCCGTTGAGGTTGCCGGCCAGCGGCCGGCACTACCGCAGGCGCCGGGCGCAGCCCGGCCGAACACCCCCAACAGGCAGGCGGCGCTCGGAACAGGTACCCTATGCCGCCATCAGATAGCCAACGTGACATGACCGACGCCATCGTCGCTCCGCAGTGGGCCTCCCGCCTGCGCGACATCGCCGACTTCCCCAAGCCCGGCATCCTGTTCAAGGACATCATGCCGCTGCTCGCCCATGGCGAGGACTTCCGCGGTGCCATCACCGCGATGGCCGACCGTTGGCGCGACCAGAAGCTGGACGCGGTGATCGGTATCGAATCGCGTGGCTTCATCCTCGGCGCCGCGATGGCGCTGGAACTGGGCGTGGGCTTCGTGCCGGTGCGCAAGCCGGGCAAGCTGCCGGGCCAGGTGCTGCGCGAGGAATACACGCTGGAATACCGCAGTGACTGCATCGAAGTGCACGCCGATGCGCTGCCGGCCGGGGCCCGCGTGGCGATCATCGACGACGTGCTGGCCACCGGCGGCACGCTGGTCGCTGCGCTGTCGCTGGTGCGCCGCCTGGGCGTGAACGTGGTCGGTGCCGGTGTACTGGTCGAACTGGACGGCCTGGGTGGTCGCGCCCGCTGGGAATCGGATCTGCCGCTGCACACCGAACTGGTGTTCTGATCGAAGGGCAGGTGCCAACCAAGGTTGGCATCTACCAGAGCGAATGGCCGGGAACCGGTAGTTGCCAACCGTGGTTGGCAGCACTTTTCGCGACTGACGCCGCGGAATGGGCCAACCAAGGTTGGCCACTACCAGGTCAGATCGTTGCCAACCGTGGTTGGCAACGCTGCTTCAATCACATCATCCGCACGCGGAAACGACGGCCCTTGATCTTGCCGGCTTCCAGCTTGGCCACGGCCTTGTTGGCCTGCTCACGGGCGATCGCCACGTAGGAGCGGGTCGGGAAGATCGCGATCTTGCCGATGAACTTGCTCGACAGGCCGGCATCACCGGTCAGCGCACCGAGGATGTCGCCTGGGCGCAGCTTGTCGGTCTTGCCACCGTCGATCCGCAGCGTGCGCATCGCGGCCTGCGGCAGTTCGGCCGGGCGCGAGGTTGCCAGCGGCGTCTTCTGCCAGTCCAGCGGCTGCCCCATCTGCGCTTCGATGGCTTCGGCGCGGGTCTTCTCGCGGCCGGCCACCAGGCTGATCGCCAGGCCACTGGCACCGGCACGGCCGGTACGGCCCACACGGTGCTGGTAGCTTTCCACGTCGGTCGGCAGCTCGTAATTGATCACTGCCGCCAGCTCTTCCACGTCCAGGCCACGTGCGGCCACGTCGCTGGCCACCAGCACGTTGCAGCTGCGGTTGGCCAGCAGCAACAGCACTTCCTCGCGGTCGCGCTGTTCCATGTCGCCATGCAGGGCCAGTGCGGAGAAGCCGAACTGCTGCAGCGAGTTGGCAACTTCGTCCACGTCCTTGCGGGTGTTGCAGAACACCACCGCCGATTCCGGGGTGTACTTCAGCAGCAGGCCGGCCAGCGCTTTCTGGCGGTGCGCCGGTTCCACCTCGCAGAACAGGTGGCGAATCGCCGGTGCCTGGTCGGCGCCTTCCACCGTTACCTCCACCGCGTCGCGCAGCAGGTCACGCGCCATGGCGCGGATGCTGTCGGGGAAGGTGGCCGAGAACAGCAGGCTCTGGCGGTCCTTGTGGGTGCGGCCGGCGATCTCGCGGATCGGCTCCTCGAAGCCCATGTCGAGCATGCGGTCGGCCTCGTCCAGCACCAGCGTGCGCACCGCGCCAAGATTCAGCGCGCGCTTGCGTGCCAGCTCCTGCACGCGGCCGGGCGTGCCGACCACCACGTGCGGGTCATGGCCTTCCAGCGAGGCCAGCTGCGGGCCCAGCGGCACGCCGCCGACCAGCAGCAACAGCTTCAGGTTGGGGATGCCGGTGGCCAGCTTGCGGATCTGCTTGCCGACCTGGTCGGCCAGTTCGCGGGTCGGGCACAGCACCAGCGCCTGCACGCGGATCAGGCTGGGGTCGATGGACTGCAGCAGGCCCAGGCCGAAGGCGGCGGTCTTGCCGCTGCCGGTGGGTGCCTGTGCGATTACATCGCGGCCATCCAGGATGGCCGGCAGGCTCTGCGCCTGCACGGGGGTGAGGGTGGTATAGCCGAGGGCATCCAGGCCGGGCTGCAGGGCCGGGCTCAGCGGCAGGGTCGAGAAGTCAGTCATGGCGCATTGTACCTGCCCGCAAGGCCGGTCCCGCCCAATGGGGTGGGGACGGATCCCTTTCCGCAGGAAAGGGCTCTGACCCCGTCGGAGTCGTCATCCACGCACGGCGTGGATCTTATCTCTTGCCAATCTGGCACCTTGGGTGCCGAGAGCCCGGCGTGGGCGACCGTGTGGATCCAGGTCTTGCGACCGAGAAGTAGCTTGGGTCCCCACGCCGGATTCTCCCTGAACCGCCCGAACAGTTGG
>NZ_JCAFSU010000020.1:0-63270 GCF_059369555.1 Stenotrophomonas sp. YJH_SMC_21 | reverse complement strand
GGCTGGGCTGGTGGAATACATCCAGTACTACAACCAGGAGCGCATCAAACCGAAACTGAAAGGTCTGAGCCCGGTAGAGTACCGGGAGCGGGCCCAATCGGCCGCCTGATCCCGTCCAAGTCTCGGGGGTCACTTCAGGGATGGGTTTACGGCGTCTCCCGCAAACGGATCCACCCCGCCATCCCGCAGGACGCCAGCTTTTGCTTCGGCTGTTGCCTTGGCTTGAAGCCTCTGCAGGTGCAGGGCCGCAGGCCCTGCCGAACCACCCTCACTCCGCAACGTGCTCGACCTGCCGTGGCTCCGGCTTGGTATCGGGCAGCTGCCAGAAGATCATCGTCGAGGTCAAGGTGATCGCGCCCACGCACAGGAACGTGGCATGCAGCGCGGCGGTGGCGCTGTTGCTGTCCAGGTGGTTGCCGAACGCGGCCAGCAGGCTGCCGGCCGCAGCAGCACCAAAGCCGGCGGCGAGCATCATCACCATCGACAGCAGGCTGTTGCCGGAACTGGCGAACTCACGGTCCAGATCGCGCAGGGTCACGGTGTTCATCACGGTGAACTGCAGCGAATTGACCGCGCCGAAGAACGCAAGCTGCAACAGGCGCCAGGCCAGGTGCTGGCCGGGTGTCATCAGGATGAAGCTGGCCATCGCCAGGCCCACCAGCACGGTGTTGACCATCAGCACGCGGCGGTAGCCGTAGCGCTCCACCAGCTTCACTGCCAGTTTCTTTGAGACCATGCCGGCGGCTGCCACCGGCACCATCATCAGGCCGGCGTTCATCGGGCCCAGGCCCAGGCCGACCTGCAGCAGCAACGGGATCAGCATCGGCATGGCGCTGCTGCCGATGCGCGAGAAAAGATTGCCGAGAATGCCGATGCGGTAGCTGGGTACGCGGAACAGCGCCAGCGAGAACAACGGCGCCGTCGAATTGGCAGCGTGCAGCCAGTAACCCACCAGCGCCGCCAGCCCTGCAACGGTCATCAGCATCACCAGCGCGTGTGGCGTGCCCAGTCCGGAGATGCCGTCCAGCGCCAGTGACAGCACCACCATCGCGAAGGCCAGCATGATGTAGCCACGCAGGTCGAAACGGGTGCGATGGCTGGCGTAGTGGTCGGGCATGATCCTCATCGCGGCGATGAATCCGATCACGCCGATCGGCAGGTTGATCAGGAACACCCAGTGCCACGAGGCGATCTCCACCAGCCAGCCGCCCAGCGTGGGGCCGATCAGCGGGCCGACCAGGGCCGGGATGGCGATGAAGCTCATCGCGCGCAGGAAATCCTCGCGCGGCACTGATCGCATCACTGCCAGCCGGCCGACCGGCAGCAGCATGGCACCGCCGATGCCCTGCAGCACGCGCGCACCGACCAGCTGGTGCAGGTGCTGGGCCAGCGCGCAGGCCAGCGAGCCGAGGGTGAACAGAATGATCGCCACCAGGAAGGTGCGACGGGTGCCGTAGCGGTCAGCGATCCAGCCCGAGGCGGGAATGAAGGTGGCCACCGCCAGCGCGTAGCTGAACACCACCGACTGCATCTGCAGCGGGCTTTCGCCCAGGCTGGCCGCCATCGCCGGCAATGCCGTGTTGACGATGGTCGAGTCCAGCATCTGCATGAAGATCGCCAAGGACACCAGCCACAGCAGGGGGCGCTGGCGGTTGTAGGTCGATGGCGATGTGGACATGGGGTGCGGCCGGTGCAGCGTGGGGGATGCCATGATCGCGCACTGTGGGTCACGGCGCGATCAACATCGCGCCGCAACCGTATGCCGAATGCTCAGCGCTGGCTGTGCGCGTGCACCGCGTCGACCAGCACCTGCACGTGGGCCGGGTCCATGTCCGGCGACATGCCGTGGCCGAGGTTGAACACGTGGCCCTCGCGCGAACCGCCATTGCCGGCGGCGTAGGTGTCGAGCACCCGCGCTGCGGCTGCGGCGATCGCATCCGGCGAGGCGTACAGCGTGGTGGGGTCGAGGTTGCCCTGCAGCGCGACGCGGCCACCGGTGCGGCGCATCGCCTCGTCCAGGTCCAGCGTCCAGTCCAGGCCCAGTGCATCGGCGCCGGTCTGCGACAGCGCTTCCAGGTGCAGGCCGGTACCCTTGCCGAACAGGATCAGCGGCGTGCGCTCACTGCCTTCGCCGCGCTCCAGGCCCTCGGCGATGCGCTGCAGGTAGCGCAGCGAGAACTCGCGGTACATGGCCGGCGACAGCACGCCGCCCCAGGTGTCGAACACCTGCAGCGCCTGCGCACCGGCCGCGCGCTGCGCGCCCAGGTACGCAATCACCGCGTCGGTGGTGACCTCCAGCAGGCGGTGCAGGGCCTGCGGATGGTTCAGCGCCATTGCCTTGATGCGCGCGAAATCCTTGCTGCCGCCGCCTTCCACCATGTAGCAGGCCAGTGTCCAGGGGCTGCCGGAGAAGCCGATCAACGGTACCTGGCCGTCCAGCTCCCGACGGATCAGGCGCACTGCGTCCATCACATAGCCCAGGTCCTGCTCCATGTCCGGTACCGCCAGCCGGGCGATGGCCGCTTCGTCACGCACCGGATGACGGAACTTCGGGCCTTCGCCTTCAACGAAGTAGAGCTCCAGGCCCATCGCATCGGGAATGGTGAGGATGTCCGAGAACAGGATGGCTGCGTCCAGCGGGAATCGGCGCAGCGGCTGCAGCGTGACTTCGCAGGCGATCTCCGGGTTCTTGGCCATGGCCAGGAAGCTGCCGGCCTTGGCCCGGGTTGCGCGGTACTCCGGCAGGTAGCGGCCGGCCTGGCGCATCAGCCAGACGGGGGTGCAGTCCACCGGTTCGCGGCGCAGGGCGCGCAGCAGGCGATCGTTGCGGAGAGGGCTGGTCACGATGGGCATTCCTTGGACGAAAGTTGGCAGCGGCGTCAGTCGCCGTGCGAGAGGATCTGGAAGCCGCGATGCAGTTCGGCATCGCGCGCCTTCTCGAAGGCATGACGGGCTTCGTCGGCCTGCAGGAACAGCTCGCGCCGCAGCTGCGAGCGGTTGCCGACGCGGCCGCTCTCGCGCAGCAGCTCCCAGCCGCCGAACAGGTCCGGCTGCAGGCTCAGGCGCAGGAAGCGCGGTGCCTGCGCACCGGCGTCGGGATGTTGCAGGTAGACGTGCATGGGCCGATTGTAGCGGGGCCAGGGTGACCCCGGCCGCAACGCGGTCGTGCCGGCGGCTGGCGGGCTTCCTCGTTGCTGACGTTGCCGGCCAGCGGCCGGACTACCGGGCCGACAGCACCTTCAGCACCGCCGCCTCATCCACGTTCGGCACCACTTCGGCGCGGCCCACGCCGCGCCACAGCACCAGGCGCAGGCGGCCGGCCACATTCTTCTTGTCCAGCCGCATGCGGCCGAGCAGGGCCTGCGGGTCCAGCCCGGCCGGGATCGACACCGGCAGGCCGAGCCGTTCCAGCAGCGCCTGCAGGCGTGCGCGATCGGCATCGTCGGCCAGACCCAGATCGGTTGACAGCTTCGCGGCCAGCACCATGCCCACCGCCACCGCCTCGCCGTGGTTCAGCGCATCGCGGCCCGGGGCCGAGTAGCCCTGCTCGGTTTCGATGGCATGGCCGAAGGTATGGCCGAGGTTGAGCAGGGCGCGCTCGCCCTTCTCGAACGGATCACGCTCGACGATGGCGGCCTTGTGCCGGCAGCTGCGCGCGATGGCTTCGGCCAGTACCGCATCCTCGCCGGCCAGCAGCGCATCGGCATGCTGCTGCAGCCATTCGAAGAACACGGCATCACCCAGCGCGCCGTACTTCACCACTTCGGCCAGGCCGGCACGCAGCTCGCGCGGCGGCAGGGTGGCCAGCACACGGGTATCGGCGATCACCGCGCGCGGCGGATGGAACGCGCCGACCAGGTTCTTGCCGGCCGGGATGTCGACCGCAGTCTTGCCGCCCACCGACGAATCGACCATCGCCAACAGGGTGGTCGGCAGCTGCACGCAGTCCACGCCGCGCATCCAGCAGGCCGCAGCGAAGCCGGCGAGATCACCGACCACACCGCCGCCGAGGGCGAACACGCAGGCGTCGCGGGTGGCGCCGAGCGCGGCCAGGGCTTCGATCGCACGGCCGAATTCGGCCAGCGTCTTGGAGGCTTCGCCCGCGGCCAGCACATGCTCGCCGACGATCAGGTCGGGGCGTGCGGTCAGAAGGGTCTGCTTCACGGCATCCAGATAGCGCGGGGCCACTTCGCTGTCGCTGAGCAAAAGCACGTGGCGGCCACGCACATGCGAGGCCAGCGCGGCGCCGTCGGCCTGCGCACCGGCGCCGATGGTGATGGAGTAAGGGCGGTCGCCGCCGACGGCGACCTGCAGCAGGGCGGGGGAAGTCATGGGGTCAGGTCCTGGCGCTGCCATTGCGTGGCCAGCTTGACCACCAGGTGGGCGGTCGCGTCGGCAGCGGTGTACGGGTCGGTATCAAGGGTGATGTCGGCCAGTTCGCGGTACAGCGGGTCGCGGTGCGCGGCCAGATCGTGCAGCACCTGCTCACGGTCCGGGCGCTGCAGCAGCGGCCTGCCTTTGTCGCGGGCCAGGCGCTCCAGCTGCGCGGTCACGCTGACCCGCAGGTAGACCACGAAGCCGCGCTGGGCGATCAACGCGCGGTTGCCAGGATCCAGCACCGCGCCGCCACCGGTGGAGACCAGCTGGCCGCGACCTTCCAGCACGCGGGCAAGCGCCTCGCGTTCATGGCTGCGGAAGCCGGCCTCGCCGGAGTGCTCGAAAATGGTCGGGATGCTGGCGCCGGCGGCATCGACGATGGCCTGGTCGACATCGACGAAGTCCAGCGTGAAGCGCTCGGCCAGGCGGCGGCCGATGCAGGTTTTGCCGGCGCCCATCGGGCCGATCAGGATCAGGTTCGGAGCAGGATTCATGCCCTGTGATGCTAACACCTCCGTGCCCTGGCCTTTACGTCCTTCACGTCAGGGTAGGCGTTCCTGCGGGGTTTCCCGCGCCAACCGGAGTACAGGCCATGACGGTCGCGAAGGTCATCGAAATCACCGCCTCCTCGCCGAAGAGCGTGGAGGACGCCGTGCGCAGCGGTCTGAAGAAGGTCTCCGAGACGGTCAAGGGCATCCAGGGCGCCTGGGTGAACGAGACCAAGGTGGTGACCAATGGCAGCGGCGAAATCACCGAATGGCGGGTCAACCTGCGGGTGACCTTCCTGGTGGAATAGGCGCGCTCAGCGCACGTCCTGCACCTGTCGCTGGCCGTCCAGCACCACCACGTGGTCGGCCAGGGCGGGCAGGGCATGCAGCGCCTGGCGGCTGACCCGCTCGTAGTACTGCACGAAGCGCTCCAGCTGTGGCCGGCTCATGCCGTGCCGGCCCGGCTGCGCGGCCTGCAGGTTCTGCTCCTGCTGCCAGCGCCAGCGCGGTACCACCGAGAAATCCGGCGGCTGCAGGAACCACAGGCGGTCGCAGCGCTGCCACAGCGCCGGGTAGTCGCGGGCCAGCGCCTGGTTGCACCAGCGCCGCCAGCGACCATCGGCGTCGGCTTCGCGCTCCAGTGCGTTCAACGGGCTGTCCAGCGCGTCGTCATCCTGCGCGGGGGTGCCAAGGAACCAGCCTTCGAAGACCAGCAGGTCCAGCGGTTGCTGCAGGCGCGGCCAGTGCGCTTCGGGCAGGCGTTCATCGGCCAGCTTGTCGAAGCGCGGCATCGCGAAGGGCTGGCGTGTGGCCACGGCGTCCAGCACTGCATGGGCCAACGGCAGGTCATGGGTGCCCGGCGGGCCTCGGGTGATCAGTAGCGGGTGCACCTGGCGGGCCAGCCGCTGCCGCTGTGCGCGGGTCAGGTAGACGTCATCGATGGACAGCGTGGCGGCGTTCAGGCCGCGCGACTGGGCGCGCGCCACCACCTGCGCGGCCAGCGTCGATTTGCCGCTCCCCTGCAGGCCGCTGATCGCCAATACTGGAACCGCTGCAGCGTTGCCCAGTGCATCGTCCAGCACCTGTTCGGCCAATGTTTCGGGGAATCCTTTCACCTGGGGCATATACGCAGCAGCGGCCATGCAGCCACAATAGCCCAATCCGTGTGAGAAGAACGCAATCATGAGCGACCTGTACGCCGAAGCCCTGTCCACGTTTGCCGGCCTGTTCGAAGAGGCCAAACAGAGCCGCGAGGTCGAGCCGAACGCGATGACCGTGGCCACCGCCGATACGCACGGCCGTCCCTCTGCACGTACCGTGCTGCTGAAGGCGTTCGATGAGCGTGGTTTCGTGTTCTATACCCACCTGAACAGCCATAAGGGCCAGGAGCTGCAGGCCAATCCGCAGGCCGCGCTGTTGTTCCTGTGGCGCAGCCTGCGCGAAGCCGGTATCCAGGTGCGCATTGAAGGCCGTGTCGAGCAGGTCGCCGATGCCGAAGCCGATGCCTATTTCGCCAGCCGCCCGCGCATGAGCCAGATTGGCGCGTGGGCCTCGCAGCAGTCGAAGACGCTGGCAACGCGCGAGGAATTCGATGCGCGCGTGGCCGAGGTCGAAGCCCGCTTCGAGGGCAAGGACGTGCCGCGCCCGGAAGGCTGGAGCGGCCTGCGCGTGGTGCCCGACCGCATCGAGTTCTGGTACGGCGCGCAGTTCCGCCTGCACGAACGCTGGTGCTATGAAGCCGGCGCCGAAGGGCGCTGGAGCAAGCGCCTGCTGTACCCGTGATCGACAGCGCGCCCATGATCCGCCAGGCCACGCCGGCCGATGCGGCCGCATGGGCGCGGTTGCGTCTCGGCCTGTGGACTGATGCCGATGATCCGCTGGAGGAGCTGACGCAGTCGCTGGCAGATGCCGAAGGTGCTGTGTTCTTGGCCTGTGCCGCGGATGGCGAGACGGTTGGTTTCGCTGAAGTGCGCCTGCGCCATGACTACGTGAACGGTACCGAGTCTTCGCCGGTGGGGTTCCTGGAGGGCTGGTACGTGCAGCCGCAGTGGCAAGGCAGCGGCGTCGGCCGCGCCCTGCTGGCGGCGGTGCAGGCGTGGACGCGCGATGCGGGCTGCCGCGAACTGGCTTCGGACAGTCGCGTGGAAGACGTGCAGGCTCACGCCGCGCATCGGGCCTGCGGCTTCGAAGAGACCGAACGGGTCGTCTATTTCCGCATGCCGCTGGAGCCATCGGCGTGAATCGCGTGGCGCTGTACCGCGTGGTGGTGTTCGTGCCGTCGGCAGCACTGGGCGCGGTGAAGCAGGGCATCCTGGCGGTGGACGCGCTGGCGGCCGGCGACTACGAGCACGGTATGTGGTGGTCGGCGCCGGGGTTCGAACAGTTCCGCCCGCGCGTGGGTGCGTCGCCCGTGCAGGGTGAGGCGGGGCGCACCGAAGTGGTCGACAGCGTACGCTTGGAATTCTGCCTGCCGCGCGATCCGCAGCGGCTGCAGCGCATCTTCGAACAGGGCATCGTGCCGCATCATCCGTGGCAGGTGCCGGTGGTGCAGGTGGAGGAAATCGAGCTTCTGCTGGCCGACGCATGAGGCAGTCGAGCAGGGCTCGACTCCACAAGAGCAGGCTGTCGCAAATGGACCGGCTTGCTTCATCTGCGAGCAGGCCCATAACCGGCACACTCCGATGGATGATCTCGACTTCCGGAGTTGCCATGCCCTCCTGGCGTTGCCTGTTTGCGGTGCCGCCGCCGCGTCACGGCGTGGAAGCGTTCCTGCTGTTGATCGCCCGCATCGTCGCCGGGGTGATGTTCTGCGTGTCCGGTTGGAACAAGGTGTTCACCGATGCGGGCCGCGAACGCATGGTGCATACGCTGGTTGATGCGGGGATCCCGTTCCCGGTGTTCAGTGCGCCGGTACTCGGCTGCATTGAATGGATTGCGGGCGGCCTGCTGGTGCTGGGCCTGCTCAGCCGGCCTTCGGCCCTGCTGCTGGCGGGGATCTGTGCGGTGGCGGCGCTGACCGATGGCATCGCGCGCATTCCTGCGGGACTGAGCGTACCGGATTGGTTGAGCTGGTTCTTCTACCTGAGCGAGGTGCCGCTGGGTGTGTTGCTGTTGTGGATTGCCGCAGTTGGGAGTGGACGGTTCGCGATAGAAGTGCGCTGGGCGCGTTGAACATTGAGTGATGCGGAGGCAATTGAATGCGGATGAATGATCTGATCCAGCGCGTGGTTCGCGCGTGCCCGGATCGTCGGAATCCTGATTGCGCTTCGGCGGCCGAGGTCATGCGTCGCTTGGGCGTTGCTCCTCACTGCGATATGTGGATGTTCTACATGGCGATCAATGGCGCGCTGCCTTCCGTGAGCGGTAGGCTTGAGTTGTTGCGTATCGTTGGCCCTGGAATTCCGAAGATTCCAGACCAGGCTGAGTACGTTTGGGATCGTTACGAGCTCCCAGCTAATTTTCTTCCGCTGTCATCTGACGAGGGTGAGGGAATGTATTTGTACGATATGTCTACTGAAGAGGTACATGACTACTGCCTGGCTCGCCACGATCAGTTTGTGACGGGACAAGAGCAGCCTCGGTGGGAGAGGTTCCATGGCTTCATGATGTGGTATCTCGGTGAGGCAAGCGGTACGTAGCGTTGATTGATGCTCGGCTTTTCCATGGAGTTGAGCATGGCTCGACTCTACAGATTCTCCGCGCGCAGCCAGCGCCACAGCGTGGTGCGTGATACGCCCAGCGCCTGTGCCATGCCCTCGCGGTCATTGCGGTGTTCCTGCAACAGCGTTTCCAACTGCGCACGCGGCGGCCGCTTGCCGTTGCTTTCCACCGGTAGCGCAGCGGCGCCCTCATTCACCAGTTCGGGTGCCAGCTGCAGCAGTCGCGCGGCATCAATCAGCCCTTCACCGGGTTGCCAATGGATGCGCAGCCGATCCACCAGATTGCGCAATTCGCGCACGTTTCCTGGCCACTCGGCGGTGGTCAGCACCGCCAGTGCCTCCGCATCCAGTGGCGCGTCGATACCACGCAGCTGGCGGAAGAAATGCTGCGCCAGCAGCGGGATGTCACCGCGCCGGGCACGCAGTGCGGGCAGGGCGATGCGCAGCGCCGCCAGGCGGTAATACAGGTCGCGGCGGAAGCTGCCGGCCGCCACGCGCTGCTCGAGCGACTGCAGGGTCGCGGCCACCACGCGAAGGTCGACCGGGGTCGGCTCGGTGGCACCGACACGCAGTACCTCGCGTTCTTCCAGCACCCGCAGCAGGCGGGTCTGCAGTGGCAGCGGCAGTTCGCCGATTTCATCCAGGAACAGGGTGCCGCCGTCAGCGGCCTCGACCAGGCCGACGCGGCCGCCACGGCGTGCGCCGGTGAAGGCGCCATCGCTGTAGCCGAACAGCTCCGCTTCCAGCAGCGATTCGCTGATCGCGCCACAGTTCAGTGCCACGAAGCGGCCACGGCGTCCGCTGGCGGCGTGCAGCTGGCGCGCCACCAGTTCCTTGCCGGTGCCGGTTTCGCCGGTGACCAGTACGGTGCTGTCATGCGGGGCGTACAGCGCGATCTGTGCGCGCACCTGTGCCATGGCCTCACTGTCGCCGAGCAGGTCGTGGGCATCGCTGCGCGGTGCGGCGCGGCGGCGCGGCGCGGGCCGGCTGCCGCCGGAGCGGGCCAGGGTCTGGGTCAGTTCCAACGCGTGCTCGAACGCCTGCCGTACCGAATCTGCCGAGTACAGCAGCACGCCGGGCAGGCCGGCCTGTTCGGCGTGGTCGATGGCCATGCCGGTGCCGACGATCACCTCGATGCCGTTGGCGCGCAGGTCGGCGATGCAGTCGCGGGCGTCCTCGCGGGTGACGAAGCGGCGATGCTCGATGTCCAGGCCGAAGCTCTGCTGGAAGTTGCTGAACACCGGCACGTCGCTGGCGTGGGTGACCAGGCCGATACGGCCGGCGATCCGCCGTGCGCGCGCCAAGGCTTCCATCAGGTCGAAGCCGTTGGCCTGGATCGGCACCAGCGGCAGCTCCAGCCGGCCGCGCAGCCAGGCCGCGTTGGAGCCGCCGGCGATGACCACGTCGCAGTGCTCGCGGCGCAGGCGCTGGCCGATCACGTCCACCGCTTCCTCGAAGCCGAGGTTGATCTGCTCGATACGCGCGCGGCGATCGAACTCGGGAATGACGTCGCCGAGAAGACCGGTCAGCCGCGAGACGCTGACGGTCCAGATCACCGGCCGACTGGGGTCGGCATCGGCGTGGCGCAGGGGCGAGCGGGGCAGGTGCATGGCGGCGCGCGTTGGACGGGATGTTTCATGATACATCTGTTTCAATGTTTCATATGTTTCGCTGTTGCATGGGCGTCATTCCCGTGAAATCAACGGCTTGCAGCTTGGCATGGTGCTTGCGCTCTCTTTCCCGTACTTCAACCTGGATTGCCGCATGACCGCTTCCACTCCTTTCTCCGCCGGTGCCCGCTTCCGTGAGGCGCTGGCTGCCGAATCGCCGCTGCAGGTGATCGGCGCGATCAACGCCAACCACGCCCTGCTGGCCAAGCGCGCCGGCTTCCGCGCCATCTACCTGTCCGGCGGCGGTGTTGCCGCGGGCTCGCTGGGCCTGCCGGACCTGGGCATCAACACCCTGGAAGACGTGCTGGTGGACGTGCGCCGCATCACTGATGTCTGCGACCTGCCGTTGATGGTCGACATCGACACCGGCTTCGGCCCGAGCGCGTTCAACATCGCGCGCACCGTGAAGTCGCTGATCAAGGCCGGCGCGGCCGCCTGCCACATCGAAGACCAGGTCGGCGCCAAGCGCTGCGGTCACCGCCCGGGCAAGGAAATCGTCTCGCAGGATGAAATGGTCGACCGCGTGAAGGCGGCTGCCGATGCCAAGACCGATCCGGACTTCTTCCTGATCGCGCGTACCGATGCCATCCAGGTGGACGGCGTGGACAAGGCCATCGAGCGCGCCATCGCCTGTGTCGAGGCCGGTGCCGACGGCATCTTCGCCGAGGCGGCCTACGACCTGGACACCTATCGCCGCTTCGTCGACGCGGTGAAGGTGCCGGTGCTGGCCAACATCACCGAATTCGGCGCCACCCCGCTGTTCAGCCGCGATGAACTGGCTTCTGCCGGCGTTGCGATCCAGCTGTTCCCGCTGTCGGCCTTCCGCGCCGCCAACAAGGCCGCCGAGAACGTCTACCAGGCGGTGCGCCGCGATGGCCACCAGCGCAATGTGGTGGAGACCATGCAGACCCGCGAAGAACTCTACGACCGCATCGGCTACCACGCCTTCGAGCAGCAGCTCGATGCACGGTTCGCCGCCAAGAAATAAGCAGTACCCTGCACCATCAAGTTTTCGGAGGGAAACATGAACGATACGACCGCAACCCCGACCTTCAAGCCGAAGAAGTCCGTCGCCCTGTCCGGCACCGCTGCCGGCAACACCGCGCTGTGCAGCGTGGGCCGTAGTGGCAACGACCTGCACTACCGTGGCTACGACATCCTGGACCTGGCCAACACCAGCGAGTTCGAGGAAATCGCCTACCTGCTGGTGCACGGCAAGCTGCCGACCCGAGCCGAGCTGGTTTCGTACAAGGCCAAACTGAAGTCGCTGCGTGGCATTCCTGCTGCGGTGAAGGCGGCGCTGGAAGAGCTTCCGCCGTCGGCACACCCGATGGACGTGATGCGTACCGGCGTGTCCGTGCTCGGCTGCGTGGCGCCGGAGAAGGACGACCACAACCATCCGGGCGCGCGTGACATCGCCGACAAGCTGATGGCCTGCCTCGGTTCGATGCTGCTGTACTGGTACCACTGGAGCCACAACGGCCGTGCCATCGACGTGGAAACCGACGATGACTCGATCGGCGGCCACTTCCTGCACCTGCTGCACGGCGAGAAGCCGCAGGAATCGTGGGTGAAGGCGATGCACACCTCGCTGATCCTGTACGCGGAGCACGAGTTCAACGCCTCGACATTCACCTGCCGCGTCATCGCCGGCACCGGCAGCGACATGTACAGCGCGATCTGCGGTGGCATCGGCGCGCTGCGCGGTCCGAAGCACGGCGGCGCCAACGAAGTGGCGTTCGAAGTGCAGAAGCGCTACGACAGTCCCGATGAGGCCGAGGAAGACATCAAGGCCCGCGTCGAGCGCAAGGAAGTGGTGATCGGTTTCGGCCACCCGGTCTACACCGTCTCTGATCCGCGCAACAAGGTGATCAAGGACGTGGCCCGCGAGCTGTCCGAAGAGCAGTCGAGCATGAAGATGTACAACATTGCCGAGCGCCTGGAATCGGTGATGTGGGACATCAAGAAGATGTTCCCGAACCTGGACTGGTTCAGCGCCGTCAGCTACCACATGATGGGCGTGCCGACCGCGATGTTCACTCCCCTGTTCGTGATCGCCCGCACCGCCGGCTGGAGCGCGCACATCGTCGAGCAGCGTATCGACGGCAAGATCATCCGCCCGAGCGCCAACTACATCGGTCCGGAAGACCGCGACTTCGTCGCCATCGACAAGCGCGTCTGATCCACCTGCCGTACCCATCCGGCCGGCCGCGTGCCGGCCGGGTGCTTTCGCCGCCGCACCGCCGGCACCCGGCCCGCCCCAAGTACTCCGCCAGCCCATGAATACCGATTACCGCAAGAACCTCCCCGGCAGCGCGCTGGATTATTTCGACGCGCGTGCCGCTGTCGATGCGATCCAGCCCGGCGCCTACGCCACCCTGCCGTACACCTCGCGCGTGCTGGCCGAGAACCTGGTGCGTCGCTGCGATCCGGCCACGCTCGGCGATTCGCTGAAGCAGCTGATCGAGCGCCGTCGCGACCTCGATTTCCCGTGGTTCCCGGCGCGCGTGGTCTGCCACGACATCCTCGGCCAGACCGCGCTGGTGGACCTGGCCGGCCTGCGCGATGCGATCGCCGACAAGGGTGGCGACCCGGCCAAGGTCAACCCGGTTGTGCCGGTGCAGCTGATCGTCGATCACTCGCTGGCGGTGGAGTGCGGTGGTTTCGATCCGCAGGCGTTCGAGAAGAACCGCGCGATCGAAGATCGTCGCAATGAAGACCGTTTCCACTTCATCGACTGGACCAAGCAGGCATTCCAGAACGTGGATGTGATTCCGCCGGGCAACGGCATCATGCACCAGATCAACCTGGAGAAGATGTCTCCGGTGATCTACGTGCAGGACGGCGTGGCCTTCCCGGACACCTGCGTGGGCACCGACAGCCACACCCCGCACGTGGATGCGCTGGGTGTGATCGCCATTGGTGTGGGTGGTCTGGAAGCGGAGAACGTGATGCTGGGCCGCGCGTCGTGGATGCGCCTGCCCGACACCGTCGGTGTCGAACTGACTGGCCGCCCGCAGCCGGGCATCACCGCCACCGACGTGGTGCTGGCGCTGACCGAGTTCCTGCGCAAGGAACGCGTGGTCGGCGCGTGGCTTGAATTCTTCGGCGAGGGTGCCGCGGCACTGACCATCGGTGACCGTGCCACCATCTCCAACATGTGCCCCGAATACGGGGCCACCGCCGCGATGTTCTACATCGACGCACAGACCACCGATTACCTGCGCCTGACCGGGCGCGAGGAGTCGCAGGTAGCGCTGGTGGAAAACTACGCACGCACCACCGGTCTGTGGGCCGACGATCTGGCGACCGCGCAGTACGAGCGCGTGCTGCACTTCGACCTGTCCAGCGTGGTGCGCAACATGGCTGGCCCGTCCAACCCGCACAAGCGCGTGGCCACTGCCGAGCTGGCCGAGCGCGGCATCGCCGACGAGGCCAAGCTGGAAGCGGGCAAGGCCGAGCAGGCGCAGGGCCTGATGCCCGATGGCGCGGTGATCATCGCGGCCATCACCAGCTGCACCAACACCTCCAATCCGCGCAACGTGATCGCCGCCGCACTGCTGGCGCGCAACGCCAACGCGCGCGGCCTGCAGCGCAAGCCGTGGGTGAAGTCGTCGCTGGCGCCGGGTTCCAAGGCCGTCCAGCTGTACCTGGAAGAATCCGGTCTGCTGCCCGACCTGGAACAGCTCGGCTTCGGCATCGTCGCCTTCGCCTGCACTACCTGCAATGGCATGAGTGGTGCGCTGGATCCGAAGATCCAGCAGGAAATCATCGACCGTGACCTGTATTCCACGGCTGTGCTGTCGGGTAACCGCAACTTCGATGGCCGCATCCATCCGTACGCCAAGCAGGCCTTCCTGGCCTCGCCGCCGCTGGTGATTGCCTATGCCATCGCCGGCACCGTCCGCTTCGATATCGAGAAGGACGTGCTGGGCGTGGATGCCGACGGCAACGAAGTGCGCCTGAAGGACATCTGGCCCAGCGATGCCGAGATCGACGCGGTGGTGAAGGCCTCGGTGAAGCCCGAGCAGTTCCGCAAGGTCTACAACCCGATGTTCAACGTGCGCGTGGAGCACGGCACCGCGGTCAGCCCGCTGTACGACTGGCGCCCGCAGAGCACCTACATCCGTCGTCCTCCGTACTGGGAGGGCGCACTGGCCGGCGAGCGCACGCTGGCAGGCATGCGCGCGCTGGCGGTGCTGCCGGACAACATCACCACCGACCACCTGTCGCCGTCCAACGCGATCCTGGCGTCCAGTGCCGCCGGCGAATACCTGGCGAAGATGGGCCTGCCGGAAGAGGACTTCAATTCCTACGCCACGCATCGCGGTGACCACCTGACCGCGCAGCGCGCCACCTTCGCCAATCCGAAGCTGTTCAACGAAATGGTGCGCAATGACGACGGCAGCGTGAAGCAGGGTTCGCTCGCGCGCGTAGAGCCGGAAGGCAAGGTGATGCGCATGTGGGAGGCGATCGAGACCTACATGCAGCGCAAGCAGCCGCTGATCATCATCGCCGGTGCCGACTACGGCCAGGGCAGCTCGCGTGACTGGGCCGCCAAGGGGGTGCGCCTGGCCGGCGTGGAGGCGATCGTGGCCGAGGGCTTCGAGCGCATCCACCGCACCAACCTGATCGGCATGGGCGTGCTGCCGCTGGAGTTCAAGCCGGGCACCACCCGGCTGACCCTGGGGATCGATGGCACCGAGACCTTTGACGTGGTCGGCGAGCGTACCCCGCGTGCCGAGCTGACCCTGGTCATCCACCGCCGTGACGGCCAGGATGTGGTGGTGCCGGTCACCTGCCGCCTGGACAGCGACGAGGAAGTGGCGATCTACGAGGCCGGCGGCGTGCTGCAGCGCTTCGCCCAGGACTTCCTGGAAGGCGCCAAGGTGGCGTGATAGCCGGCTGAATGCCCGCCCCCGGAGGCCGGGGGCGGGCTTGTCCGACCCCAGGGCAGGGCGCACACTGGCTTGGCAAAAACTGCCAAAGGAGAGTTTCATGGCCACCATGAACATTTCGCTGACCGATCCGCTCAAGCAGTTCGTGGACGAAGAAGTGCGCGAAGGCGGCTACTCCAGTACGTCGGACTATGTGCGTGACCTGATCCGCCAGCGCCAGCGCAGCAAGGCCGAAGAACTGCTCAAGCAGCTGATTGCCGAGGGGCTGGCGTCGGGACCTTCGGCGCCTCTGGCGCCGGATCACTTTGACAAGCTGCGTGAGCGTGCACGGAACCGCAAGTGAAGCCCTCGCACTGGTCCCCCGCAGCGGTTCGAGATCTTGACCAGGCCGCAGGCTGGTATGCAGATCAGGGCGGAGAAGTGCTGGAAATCGGCTTCATCGATGCGGTGGAATCCGTTGTAAAGCTGATCGAGGCCCACCCGGGTGCTGGTTCCGCACTGCATGCGGGTCTATTGCCCTCGCTGCCAGCGCCGTTGCGTTTTCATCCGGTTCGTCGCTTCAACGGCTACCTGATCTACTACGTGGAGCTACCTGCGCACGTTTCCATCGTGCGCATCTGGAATGCTTCGCGGGGCATGGAAGCACTGTTCGAAGACGAGAAGCTCAACCCCGATATTGGTTCGTCGCATCCAGGATACTGATCCATGACCTTCCTCCCGCAACTCCGTATTCCCGCCACCTACATGCGCGGTGGCACCAGCAAGGGCGTGTTCTTCCGCCTGCAGGACCTGCCCGAGGCCGCGCAGGTGCCGGGCGCCGCACGCGATGCGCTGCTGATGCGCGTGATCGGCTCGCCCGATCCGTATGGCAAGCAGACCGATGGCATGGGCGGTGCAACGTCCAGCACCAGCAAATGCGTGATCATCTCCACCGCTTCGGTGCCGGACCACGATGTGGACTACCTGTACGGCCAGGTCTCGATCGATACCGCCTTCGTCGACTGGAGCGGCAATTGCGGCAACCTCAGCACCGCGGTGGGTCCGTTCGCGATCGCCCATGGGCTGATCGATCCGGCCCGGGTGCCGCGCGATGGCCTGTGCACCGTACGCATCTGGCAGGCCAACATCGGCAAGACCATCATCGCCCACGTGCCGATGCGCGATGGCGAAGTGCAGGAGACCGGCGATTTCGAGCTGGATGGCGTGACCTTCCCGGCGGCCGAGATCCAGCTGGAATTCATCGATCCGTCCGATGACGGTGATGCGGGCGCGATGTTTCCGACCGGCAATCTGGTCGATACATTGGACGTGCCCGGCGTGGGCAGCTTCGAGGTGACCATGATCACCGCCGGCATCCCGACCATCTTCCTCAACGCCGCCGACCTCGGCTACACCGGTATCGAGCTGCAACCGGCGATCAACGAGGACAAGAGAGCGCTGGAGCGCTTCGAGAAGATCCGCGCCTACGGCGCCTTGCGCATGGGTCTGATCAAGAACCTGGAGGACGCGGCGACGCGCCAGCACACGCCGAAGGTGGCGTTCGTTGCACCGGCTCAGGACTATGTGTCGTCCAGTGGCAAGGCCATCCCGGCCTCGGCGATCGACCTGCATGCGCGCGCGTTGTCGATGGGCAAGCTGCACCACGCGATGATGGGTACCGCCGCCGTAGCGATCGGCACTGCGGCGGCGATCCCGGGCACGCTGGTCAATCGCGCCGCCGGCGGCGGCGAACGCGAAGCGGTGACGTTCGGTCATCCCTCGGGCACGTTGCGCGTGGGTGCACAGGCAGGTCTCGTTGACGGCCAGTGGACAGTGACCAAGGCCATCATGAGCCGCAGCGCCCGCGTATTGATGGAAGGCAAGGTGCGGGTACCGGCCGAGTGATGCGTTGGTAAACGCCAACCAAGGTTGGCGACTACCGGGCCGCAGAGATCGATTGCTTTGGTAGATGCCAACCTTGGTTGGCATGGTGCACGGGCAACCGTGCACCGCAACGAGGAGATTGACGATGTCCGACAGCCACACCCCATCCAACGAGCGTGCAGCGTGGGATGCGCTGCTGGTGGACATCGTCGATTACGTGCGCGACGCACGCATCGACTCACCGCTGGCGTTCCAGACCGCGCACCACTGCCTGCTCGATACGCTTGGGTGCGGACTGGAGGCACTTTCTTTCCCGGCCTGCAGCAAGCTGCTCGGTCCACTGGTGCCGGGCATCAGCGTGGTCAACGGCGCGCGCGTGCCGGGCACGCACTACGTGCTGGACCCGGTGCAGGCCGCCTTCAATCTCGGCGCAATGGTGCGCTGGCTGGATTTCAACGACACCTGGCTGGCTGCCGAGTGGGGCCATCCCTCAGACAATCTGGGCGGCATTCTTGCCGTCTGCGATTGGTTGGGGCGCAACACGCAGGCCCTGCGTCGTCCGCCGCCGACCGTGCACGACGTTCTGTTGGCGATGATCAAGGCGCACGAGATCCAGGGCGTGCTGGCGCTGCAGAACTCCTTCAACCGGGTGGGGCTCGACCACGTGGTGCTGGTCAAGGTGGCGACCACGGCCGTGGTCGCCCAACTGCTCGGGCTGGACCGCGAGCGCATGCTCAATGCGCTGTCACTGGCCTGGGTCGATGGCCAAGCGCTGCGCACCTACCGGCACGCTCCCAACACCGGCTCGCGCAAGAGCTGGGCGGCCGGCGATGCGACCAGCCGTGGCGTGCGCCTGGCCTTGATGGCGGCCAGTGGTGAGATGGGCTATCCCAGCGTGCTCAGCGCGCCAACCTGGGGCTTCGAGGCCGTGTCCATGCGCGGTCAGGCACTGACGCTGGGGCGACCGCTGGGCAGCTATGTGATGGAGAACGTGCTGTTCAAGATCAGCTACCCGGCCGAGTTCCACGGCCAGACCGCAGTGGAGGCCGCGGTCATGCTGCACCAGCAGTTGCGTGCGATGGGGCGGCGGGTCGAGGACATCGCGCACATCGCGATCCGGACCCAGGAAGCCTGCATCCGCATCATCGACAAGCAGGGCCCACTGCATAACCCGGCCGACCGCGACCACTGCGTGCAGTACATGGTCGCCATCGCGCTGCTGCACGGGCGGTTGACGGCCGAGGATTACGAGGACGACGTTGCCGCCGACCCGCGCATCGACGCACTGCGCGCGAAGATGGCCTGCCATGAAGACCCGCAGCTCAGCGCCGATTACCTGGACCCGGACAAGCGCAGCATCGCCAACGGCCTGAGCGTGCGCTTCACCGATGGCACCGAGCTGCCCGAGGTACTGGTGGAGTACCCGCTGGGCCACGCGCGCCGTCGCGAGGAAGGCATTCCGCTGTTGATGGACAAGTTCCGCCGGCACCTGGCCCATCGCTTCCCGACCGCCCAGCAGCAGCGCATCCTGGCGGCATCGCTGGACCTGGTGGCGCTGGCGGCGATGCCGGTGACCGACTACGTGGACCTGTACCTGCCGGGCTAGGGCGATCGGTAGAGCCGGCCGCTGGCCGGCAATTCCATCCAACCTGCCATGCCGGTTGCCGGCCAGCGGCCGGCACTACCCGCACTTGGGGCAATTGCCGAAATCGCGTCAACACCTTGACGCGGCCTGCCTATAATGGCCGCCTCGATCAAGGAGTGACGACATGAGCGGTCCGGCACGGCGGAAGCGGTGGGGATGGGCGGCGGTGGTACTGGCAGGAGGCCTGTTGCTGGGCCTGGCCGGCTGCCGCAATGACAGCGGGCAGCTGCCCAAGGCCAGCGGTGAAGCCATCACCACCAAGGCCGAGCAGGTGAAGGAATTCACCCTGCTGCGTGCCTACCCGGACCAGAAGAATGACGGCCTGTCGCTGGCGCTGGAGTTCTCGCGCCCGCTGGTCGGTACCCAGGATTTCGACAAGCTGGTGCGCTTCGAAGAGAAGGTCGGCACCGACGACAGCAGCTGGACGCTGTCCGATGACGGCCTGACCCTGCGCTACCCGTTCGTCGAGGCCGGCAAGGAGTTCAGCCTGGTGGTCTCGTCGGACCTGCTGGCCGCCGATGGCAGCCGGCTGGGCAAGGAGCTGAAGCAGAAGGTGTTCAGCGGCGAGCTGAAGCCGGTGGTCGGTTTCGCTTCGCAGGGCAGCGTGCTGCCGGCCAAGGACAGCCGCGGCCTGCCGGTGGTCTCGGTGAACGTGCCGGAGGTCGATGTCGAGTTCCTGCGCGTGCGCGAGAAGGACCTGCCGACCTTCTTCAGCCAGTATCAGCGCGGCGGCCGCCGTGGCAGCTGGGAGCTGAGCAGCGACTACGAGCGCAGCCCGATCAACAAGCTGGCAGAGCCGGTCTACGTCAACCGCTTCATCCTGGGGGGCAAGAAGAACGAGCGGGTGCTGACCTACCTGCCGACCCAGGACATCAAGGAACTGCAGGAGCCGGGCCTGTACTTCGCCCTGCTCAAGCGCACCGGTGACTACGAAGGCGAGTTCGATACCGCGTTCTTCTCGGTCAGCGACATCGGCCTGCATACCCGCGCCTACAAGGACAAGCTGTTCGTCCATACCGCCGGCCTCAAGGACGGCGCGCCGCTGAAGGGCATCGACCTGCGCGTGCTCGATGCCAAGGGCGAGGTGGTGCTGAAGGGCAGCACCGACGGCAATGGCAATGCGCTGCTGAACTACACCCTGGATGCCACCCACGTGCTGGTCGCCAGCACCGGCAAGGACACCAGCTTCCTGCCGTTCAACCAGCCGGCGCTGGATCTGAGCGAATTCGCCGTGGCCGGCCGTGACAATGCCTGGTTCGACGTCTACGCCTGGTCCGGTCGTGACCTGTACCGCCCGGGCGAGACCGTGCGCCTGTCCGCCCTGCTGCGCGACAACGACGGCAAGCCGGTCAAGGCGCAACCGGTATTCCTGCGCCTGAAGCAGCCCGACGGCAAGACTTTCCGCGAGACCCGCCTGCAGCCGGGCGACCAGGGCTACATCAACTTCGAGCAGGTCATTCCCGCCGAGGCGCCGACCGGGCGCTGGCAGATCGAGTTCCGCACCGACCCGGCCAGCAAGGAAGCGATCCAGGGCATGACCCTGCGCATCGAGGAGTTCCTGCCGGAACGCATGAAGCTGGACCTGGACAGCGCGCAGAAGACGCTGAAGCCGGGTGAGGACCTGCGCCTGCAGGCCAATGGCGCCTATCTGTATGGCGCGCCGGCCGATGGCAACCGCTTCACCGCGCGCATGGCGGTGGCCGCCGAGCAGAAGCCGGTGGAGGGCCTGCCGGGCTATTTCTTCGGTGACCCGACCCTGCAGCTGCCGCGCGAGGCCAAGGACGTGATCGATACCACGCTGCCGGGCAACGGCCAGCTGCGTGAGGACATCGCGTTGCCGGAAGAGGCAGCCAAGGCCAAGGCGCCGATTGCCGTAGTGCTGTCCGGCAGCCTGTATGAAACCGGTGGCCGCACGGTCACCCGTACCCTGAAGCGGGTGATGTGGCCGGCCAACGCCCTGGTCGGTGTACGCCCGCTGTTCAACCCGGAGGACGGTGCCGATTCCAACGGCAACGCGCGCTTCGAATTGATGCGCGTGGATGCTGCTGGTACGCCGCAGCCGGCCAAGGGCCTGAAGATCACCCTGGTGCGCGAGCTGCGCGACTACCACTGGACCTTCAACGACAACCGCTGGGACTACGATTTCACCCGCCGTTTCGAGAACAAGGAAACCCGCACCGTCGATGCCGGCAGCAGTGCGGTCGCCTTCGATTTCCCGGTGGAGTGGGGCGAGTACCGGGTGGACGTGTTCGACCCGTCCACCGGCCTGACCAGCCGTTACCCCTTCCGCGCCGGCTGGAGCTGGGGTGATGACAACCGCGGCCTGGACGCGCGCCCTGACAAGATCAAGCTGGGCCTGGACAAGACCGGCTACAAGGCAGGCGACACGCTTGAGGTGACGGTGACCCCGCCGCACGCCGGCAAGGGCATCCTGATGGTCGAGACCGATCGCATGCTGTACGTGCAGGACATCGACGCCAAGCCGGGTTCGACCTTCAAGATTCCGGTCACTGCTGACTGGGAGCGCCACGACGTCTACATCACCGCGCTGGTGTTCCGCGGCGGCAGTGCGCCGAGCAAGATCACCCCGGCCCGTGCGGTGGGCGTGGTGCACGTACCGATGGACCGCAAGGGCCGCACCGTGGCCGTCGGCCTGGCAGCGCCCAAGCAGATGCGACCGGAACAGGACCTGCCGGTGACGGTCAGCGCACCGCAGCTGGCCGGCAAAATGGCGCACGTCACGGTCTCGGCGGTGGACGTGGGCATCCTCAACATCACCCGCTTCCCGGTGCCAGATGCCGGTGCGCACTTCTTCGCCCAGCGTCGTCTCGGCATCGATGCCTACGACATCTACAGCCGGGTGATCGAGAGCTTTGACGGCGGTGCCGGCAAGCTGAAGTTCGGTGGCGACATGGCGCTGCAGGCGTTGCCGCAGGCCAAGCGCCCGACCGCGCGCGTGCAGACCGTGGACCTGTTCTCTGGCCCGGTGCAGCTCGATGCCAAGGGCATCGCCCGCATCCGCCTGAAGGTGCCGGACTTCAACGGCACCCTGCGGGTGTCGGCACTGGTCTACAGCGATGACCAGTACGGCAAGCGCGACGTGGAAACCGTTGTGCGTGCGCCGATCCTCGCCGAAGCCAGCATGCCGCGCGTGCTCGCTCCGGGCGACCGCAGCACCGTGACCCTGGATGTGCAGAACTTCACCGGCAAGCCGGGCCAGTTCAACGTGAAGGTGGAAAGCGAGGGCCCGCTGAACCTGGGCGAAGGCAGCCGCAGCGTGCAGTTGAATGCCGACGCCAAGACCACGTTGAGCTTCCCGCTTTCGGCACGCGAGGGCCACAGCGTGGCCAAGGTGCGGGTGCGGGTGGACGGCAACGGCTTCAAGGCCGATCGCCGTTACGACCTGCCGGTGCGTGCGGCGTGGCCGCAGGTGCTGCGTTCGCAGGTGCGCACGCTTGATCCGTTGGCCGCGGTCAGCCTCGACAACAGCCTGACCGATGGCCTGATGGCCGAGTCGGTGAATGCCCGCCTGCTGGTCAGCCCGCTGCCGCCGATCCCGTTCGCCAGTGCGCTGCAGGGTGCATTGAACTACCCGTACGGCTGTGCCGAGCAGACCACCAGCAAGGGTTACGCCGCGCTGATCCTGGACCAGGCCACTTCGTCGATGCTCGGTGCCGACGGGCTGGATGCCAAGACCCGTCGCGAGCGCATGGAAGGTGCGTTTGGCCGCCTGGCGTCGATGCAGGTGGCCAATGGCAACTTCTCGATGTGGGGTGACGACGGCTACGTGAACCCGTGGCTGACCCCGTACATCACCGAGTTCCTACTCGATGCCAAGGACGCCGGTTTTGCGGTGCCCGACAACGTGCTGCAGAAGGCGCTCAACCGCCTCAGCGAGGATCTGCTGTCCGGTGGCAACCAGTTCTATGGGCAGGACGACCGCGAGAAGCTGAAGTTCGCCAACCAGGCGTACTCGGGCTACGTGCTGGCCCGGGTCAACCGTGCGCCGCTGGGTACCCTGCGCACGCTGTACGACAACGAGCGCAGCAAGGCGGTCGGCGGCCTGTCGCTGGTCCACCTGGGTGTGGCGCTGTCGCTGCAGGGTGATGCCAAGCGTGGTCAGGCCGCGCTGGCGGCGGCCTTCGCCAAGTCCAGCAGCGAACGCCCGTCGTACTTCGGCGACTACGGCAGTGCGATCCGTGATGACGCGCTGATGATCGCGCTGACCCATGAAAACAAGCTGGCCAAGCCGGCCTGGGATGCGCGTGCGGTCGATCTCGGCCGTGGCTTGGATGCGCGCCGCAATGCCGGCTGGATGTGGCTGAGCACACAGGAACAGGTGGCGATTGCCCGCCTTGGCAAGGCGCTCGCCGCCAACCAGAAGGCGCTGGTGGCCGGTGAACTGGTGATCGGTGGCAACACCGAAGCCATCGGCGAACGCAAGCTGTTCGGCCGCAACTTCAGCGCAAATGAACTCGCCAGCGGCGTGCGCTTCACCCCGCAGGGCCAGCCGCCGATGTTCGCCAGCATCGACGTGGCCGGCATCCCGCGCAGCGCACCGGCACCGGACAACAGCGTGCTGGGCGTCGAGCGCAGCTACTACGGCACCGATGGCAAGCCGTGGTCACCGCGCCCGCTGAAGGAAGGCGAAGCCCTGATCGTGCGCGTCACCGTCACTGCCGACACCACGATGCCCGATGCGCTGCTGACCGACCTCCTGCCGGCCGGCCTGGAGATCGAGAACTTCAACCTGGGCGATGCCAAGCAGTGGGCCGACGTGGTGGTCGATGGCATCACCATCAGCGACCGGGGTGAAGCGGCCGATACCAAGCACGAGGAATTCCGCGACGACCGCTACGTGGCCGCGCTGAAGCTCTCGCGTGGCAGCAAGGCCAACGTGTTCTACCTGGTGCGCGCGGTGACCCCGGGTACCTACTCGGTGCCGCCGCCGCTGGTGGAGGACATGTACCGGCCGCAGCTGCGCGGCGTCGGCCGCAGCAACCCGACCACGATCACGGTGGTACAGCCGTGACCGCGCGGACGGGCCGCGACGGTGCGGCCCGTCCAGCTGGCAAGCTCCAATGCGGCACGCTGCAATGACGAACACGATGACCACCCGGCTGGCGACCCTGCGCCGCCGGCTGCGGCCGCTGTGGCCGTGGCTGCGCTGGGGTACGGCCGCCACGCTGGCACTGCTGCTGGTGCTGGATTTCGCCTTCCCGCCGCCGCTGCCGAAGCAACGCGATACCAGCACCCTGGTGGTGGCTGCCGATGGCACGCCGCTGCGTGCGTTCGCCGACGCCGAGGGCGTGTGGCGTTATCCGGCATCGACCGACAGCGTCTCGCCGCTGTACCTGCAGGCGCTGCTGACCTACGAAGACCGCTGGTTCTGGCGCCATCCGGGCATCAACCCGCTGGCGATCCTGCGTGCCAGTGGCCAGCTGCTGCGCGGTGGTCGCATCGTGTCCGGTGGCTCGACCCTGACCATGCAGGTCGCACGCATCCTCGATCCGCATACGCGCACGCCCTGGGGCAAGCTCAAGCAGATGCTGCGTGCGGTGCAGCTGGAAGTGCACCTGAGCAAGCAGCAGATCCTGGCCCTGTACCTGGAGCGCGCACCCTACGGCGGCACCATCGAGGGCGTGGAAGCGGCCAGCTGGGCCTACCTGGGCAAGCCGGCGGCGCAGCTGTCGCATGCCGAGGCCGCGTTGCTGGCGGTGCTGCCGCAGGCGCCGAGCCGGCTGCGCCCGGACCGCCATCCGGAAGCGGCGCAGAAGGCGCGCGACAAGGTGCTGTCACGCATGGCCGAGCTGGGCGCGTGGACAGCGGAAGAGGTGGAAGATGCGCGCATCGAGAACGTGGTCGCACGCTCGCTGCGGCCGCCGCTGCATGCCGCGTTGCTGGCGCAGCGCCTGCACTCGGCGCATCCGGGCCAGGCACGCATCCAGAGCAGTATCGACATCGGCCTGCAGCGCACCCTGGAAGAACGCGTGGCCAGCTACTTCTCCACGCTGCCCGAGCGCACTTCGGCGGCCCTGCTGGTGGTCGACAACCAGACCCTGCAGGCGCGTGCCTATGTCGGCACGCTGGCGTTCGGTGACCGCCATCGGCTCGGCCACGTGGACATGGTGCAGGCCTGGCGCTCGCCTGGGTCCACGCTCAAGCCGTTCCTGTATGCAATGGCGCTGGACGATGGCCTGATCCATTCGGAAAGCCTGCTGGTCGATGCGCCGCAGAGTTTCGGCAGCTACCGCCCCGGCAACTTCGACATGGCCTTCAATGGACCGATCGGCGCCTCCAGCGCGCTGCGGCTGTCACTCAACGTGCCCTCGGTGGACCTGCTGCAGCGGGTCGGTCCGGCGCGCTTTGCTGCGCGCCTGTCGCACTCCGGCATCCAGCTGCGCTTCCCGCCGGGCAGCACGCCCAACCTGTCGCTGATCCTGGGCGGCACCGGTGCGCGGCTGGAAGATCTGGTCGGTGCGTTCGCCGCGCTCAACCGCAACGGCATCGCCGGGCGCGTGCGCTACACCGATGACGAACCGATGATCGAGCGTCGCCTGGCCTCGCCGGGCGCCAGCTGGATCGTGCGCGAGATGCTGGAATCGAATCCGCGGCCGGGGTATAGCGTCGGGACGTTCGATGTCGGTGGCCGCCCGCGCGTGGCGTGGAAGACCGGCACCAGTTACGGGTACCGCGATGCGTGGGCGATCGGCAGCACCCGCCACTACACCGTGGGCGTGTGGGTGGGTCGACCGGACGGCACACCGCTACCGGGCCAGTACGGCGCGGTGACCGCGTTGCCGCTGATGTTCGAGGTGGTGGACAGCCTGCCGCGCCAGCGCGGTGACTCGGCCGCTGCGCCGATGCCGGCCAGCGTCAGCCAGGAAGACATCTGCTGGCCGACCGGTGAGCGTGCCGAAGGCCTGCCTGCTGCGCTCTGCCAGCGGCTGATGCCAGCCTATCTGCTGGAAGGCGCGGCACCACCGACCTTCCCCGAACGCGAGGCACGGCGCTGGCAACCGGGTCGGCAGCGCTACCTTGCCGATGCGCGTACCGGTCTGCGCGTGTCAGCCGATTGCCGCTTGCCGCACGAAGAAGTCGCGCGCGAGATCGCGCGCTGGCCAGCGTTGCTGTCGCCGTGGCTGTCCAAGGCCACGCGCGAAGCCTCGCAGCTGCCGGCGCTGTCGCCGGACTGCCGTGATGATGGCCGCGAGGCCAGCGTCGCGCTGCACATCGATGGGCTCAACGATGGCGCCACGCTGGCGCGCGCGCCGAATTCGGAACATGGCGTACGCCTGCAGCTGCGCGCGCTGGGCAGCGAGCAGGCGGTGGACTGGTTGCTCGATGGACGCTGGATCGCGCAGACGCGCGGTGCGCAGCTGATGCAGCGCGAGTTCGCCGAGCCGGGCGCGCACACCTTGACCGCGCTGGCGGCAGATGGCGCGTGGACACAGGTAAGGTTCAACGTCCTGCGGTAGGTGCCAACCCTGGTTGGCACGCGATGAATGCGCCCACCAGGGTGGGCATCTGCCAAGGCGTGTGCGGGGCCGCTATTCCCCGATCCACCCATCCAGCAGGTCGGCGAACTCGTCGGCGTGCTCTTCCTCCTGCGCCAGGATCTCTTCAAGGATGCGCTTGGTGGTGGTATCGCGGTCGCCGATGAAGTTGATCATCTCGCGATAGCTGTCGATGGCGATGCGCTCGGCCACCAGGTTCTCGCGCACCATGTCGCGCAGGTCGCTGCCTTCCTTGTATTCGGCGTGCGAACGCGCGGTCAGCGTATCCGGATTGAGGTCGGGCTCGCCGCCCAGCTGGACGATGCGCTCGGCCAGCTTGCCGGCATGCGCCTGTTCCTGCTGTGCATGTTCCAGGAACTCGGCCTTGACCGCGTCGGCCAGCATGCCCTTGGCCATGAAGTAGTGCCGGTAGTAGCGCAGAACGCAGACGTACTCGGTGGCCAGTGCGTCGTTGAGCAGCTTGATCACCACCTCGCGGTCAGCGCTGTAGCTGTCTGTGATCGCGCCGTCTTCGAGGTTGCGCCGGGCGCGCTCGCGCAGGGTTGCGCGATCGCTGATGCCAGGAACGTTCGCGGCGGGCTTGCTGGCTTTGGCTGGCTTGCTGGACATGGCTGGCCGTTTCCTTCTGCGGTGGGGAATCAGGTGGGGAGATGCTCCAGCACGTACTCGGCCGAAGACACTTCGAACTGGCCGGGCTGTTCAACCCAGGCCTCTCGAACTACGCCGTCGTCGACGTACAGGGCAAAACGACGCGAGCGGATTCCCATGCCCGACGCGCTCGCATCAAGCTCCAGACCCAGGGCGCGGGTCAGCTCGGCATTGCCGTCGGACAGCATCAGAAGGCCGTCGGGCACGCTCTGGTCGGCGGCCCAGGCCTTCATCACGAACGGGTCGTTGACGGCCATGCAGTAGACGTCGATGCCGCGCTGGCGGAAGGCCTCGAACTTTTCGACGTAGCCGGGAAGGTGACGTGCCGAGCACGTCGGGGTGAACGCGCCGGGCACGGCGAACAGCACCACCTTGCGCGCATCGAACAACGAATGCGTATCAAGCGTTTCAATGCCCTCGCGGATGCGCTTGAGGGTCACTTCCGGAATGCGGTCGCCGACATGGATGGTCATGGGAACTCCTTGCTGGGGCAGGCTAGTGGGCCGGATGGGACAGGGGCGTCAAGACATTGGAAACCCGGTGTGCAGGCCCCATCTTCCGGCGTTGTGGCAGGGGCTTCCAGCCACAGCGTGGCGCACGGGGATGGCAGCCGCATTGCGCAGGATCAGTCGGCCTCACCGGGGCCGCACGAGGGGCGGCGTAGCCTCGCAGGCGCGTAGAATGAACCCGGGGCGGCGCCACCGGCGCGGCCGAAGCGAATCGAGGTAGCTGGATGGAATTCAAGGATTACTACGCCACCCTGGGGGTGGAACCGAGCGCGGGCGAGGCGGAGATCAAGACCGCCTACCGCCGGCTGGCACGCAAGTACCACCCGGACGTCAGCAAGGAGGCTGGGGCCGAAGACAAGTTCAAGGCGGTCAACGAGGCCTACGAGGCGCTGCGTGATCCGGAAAAGCGCGCGGCCTACGACCAGCTGCGCGCGCAGGGCTATCGCCCGGGCGAGGAGTTCAACGTGCCGCCGAACTACGGCGGCGCCGGTGGTTTCAATTTCGAGGAAGTGTTCGGTGGCGGCGGCCCCAACGGCGGCTTCAGCGACTTCTTCGAAAGCCTGTTCGCGCGCCAGCGCGGTGGAGCGGGCGCGGGGGCCGGTCCGGGCTTCAGCAGCCAGGGCCATGCGCCCAACCGCGATACCCGCGCCAAGCTGTCGGTGCCACTGGAAGCGGCCTACAGCGGCGACAGCCTGCGCATCACCGTCAACGGCAAGCAGCTGGACGTGCGCGTGCCCAAGGGCATCCGCCCGGGCCAGGTGATCCGCCTGGCAGGGCAGGGCAACCATGGCGGCAACCTGCTGCTGGAAGTGGAATACGCCGCCCACCCGCAGTTCGAGGTCGATGGCCGCAACATCCTCTATACGTTGCCGCTCACGCCGTGGCAGGCCGCGCTGGGCACCAGCATCAGCGTGCCGACCCTGGGTGGTGCGGTGGAGTTGAAGATTCCGGCCGATTCCGATGCCGGCCGCAAGCTGCGCCTGCGCGGGCGTGGCCTGCCGGGCAACCCGGATGGCGACCAGATCGTCGAGATCGAGATCGTGGCCCCGGCTGCGACCGATGAGGCGCAGAAGAAGGCGTACCGCAATCTGGCCAAGGCGTTCGGCGAGACCATTTGAAGGTAGTGCCGGCCGCTGGCCGGCAACTTCATTGCCCTGGACGGTGATGCGTGGTTGCCGGCCAGCGGCCGGCACTACCGCGCGCGTCTCAGCCCTGGCCCGCGAACACGCGCTCCAGCACCTCGGACAGCTCGTCCTCCGAGAACGGCTTGGTGATGTAGGCCTTGGCGCCTTGGCGCATGCCCCACATGCGGTCGGTGTCCTGGTCCTTGGTGGTCACCAGGATCACCGGGATATGCCGGGTCGCCTCGTCGCGGGCGAGGGTACGGGTGGCCTGGAAGCCGTTGAGGTTGGGCATCACCACGTCCATCAGGACCAGGTCGGGCAGCTCGGCCTTGGCGGTTTCGACCCCGGCGGCGCCATCGGTGGCGGTCAGGATCTGGTGCCCGAGCTTCTCGACGATGCGCTGTATCCCCAACAGCTGCGACGGTGAGTCGTCGACGATCAGAATGCGTGCCATGTTGTTCCCCATGTAATGCCCGCAGTGTAGTGCGGGCCCATTACCGGCGGGAGGGCCGCGTCTGCCGTCCGTCGCCTGCCTGCGACGTTCAGTCGATCCGCACCACGGTGCGACCCAGCGAACCGCCCGCCAGCATCCGTTCGAATACGGCAGGAAGGCCATCGAGGCCGACTTCGGCGGTGCAGATGCGGTCCAGGTGCTGCGGCTTCCAGTCACTCCCCAGCCGCGACCACACTTCCTCACGCAGTCCGCGTGGCGCATTGGCCGAGGACACGCCCAGCAGCGAGACACCGCGCAGGATGAACGGCATCACCGTCATGTCCAGCGTCGGACTGGCAGCCAGGCCGGCACTGACCACGCTGCCGTAGGGCACGGTCTGCGCCAGCAGGCTGGCCAGCATGTCGCCTCCGGCATTATCGAGGCCACCCCCGAAGCGGGCCGACTGCAGCGCGCCGGTGTCGGCCAGCGCGTCGCGCGGCAGTACCTCGGTGGCGCCGATGCTGCGCAGGAATCCTGCCTGGTCCGGCTTGCCGCTGACCGCGTGCACGCTGTAGCCGGCACGGCTGAAGATGGACAGCGCCAGCGCACCGACACCGCCGCTGGCACCGGTGACCGCCAGCGGGCCGAGTTCCGGGGTCTGGCGGTTGTCCTGCATGCGCAGCAGGGCCAGCGCCGCAGTGAAGCCGGCGGTGCCCAGCACCATCGCCTCGCGTGGGGTCAGCCCGGCCGGCTGGGCGATCACCGCGCGCGATTCCAGCCGCACGTACTGGCTGTAGCCGCCGTCGCGGGTCTCGCTGAGGCCGCAGCCGGTGGCCAGCACCGCGTCGCCTTCACGCCAGTCCGGGTCGGTGCTGGCGACCACGGTGCCGGCCACATCGATGCCGCCCACCAGCGGGAAGCGGCGCAGGATCTTCCCCTTGCCGGTGCCGGCCAGCGCGTCCTTGTAGTTGACCGAGGACCAGTGGGCGCGGATCAGCACCTGGCCGGGGTTGAGGTCGTCGACCCCGAGCCGGACCAGGCCGCTGCGGTAGCCGGCGTCGTCGTTTTCGATGCGGAAGGCGGTGAACGGGGTGGTGGGGGCCATCGGCGTTGCCTGACTTCGAGGAAAACGCCACCTTACCCCGTTGCCCCCCTTTCGATCCTGCCGATCCGCCCCATCTTGTATGATCGGTGATGGTTTCACGGCTGGCGGTGCGGGAAGGGCCCGCGCCGCAGCCCAAATCTTGATGGAGCGTGCATGGCCTGGAATACACCCGGCGGCAACAAGGGCGGACAAGGCCCCGAGGACAATCGACGCGGGCCGTTCGGGTCACGCGGCGGTGGCAATGGTGGTGGCTGGGGCGGTTTGCCCGGGCCGCTGAAGGACCTGTTCGACGGCGGCATCGTGCGTTGGGTGGTGGCAGCCGTGGTGCTGCTGGTGCTGTTCTCCAGCTTCCAGCTGATCGGCGAACAGCAGCGTGGCGTGGTGCTGCGCTTCGGCCAGTTCTCGCGCATCCTGCAGCCCGGCCCGAACTTCAAGCTGCCGTGGCCGATCGAATCGGTCACCAAGGTCAACGCCACCGAGATCAAGACCTTCTCGATCCAGGTGCCGGTGCTGACCCGCGACGAGAACATCGTCAACGTCTCGCTGAACGTCCAGTACCGCATCGACGACCCGCAGCAGTACCTGTTCGGCACCGTCGATGCCAACCAGGTGCTGGAGCAGTCGGCGCAGAGCGCCGTACGCGAGGAAGTCGGCCGCGCCGATCTCAACGCCGTGCTGAACAACCGTGGCCCGCTGGCCGTGGCCGCCGAGGAGCGCCTGCAGGCGCTGCTGAAGGCGTTCAAGACCGGCCTGACCGTGACTGGCCTGACCCTGCAGGATGCCCGTCCGCCGGAAGAAGTGAAGCCGGCTTTCGACGAGGTCAACGGTGCCCAGCAGGTCAAGGAACGCCTGATCAACGAAGCCCAGGCCTACGCCGCCAAGGTCGTGCCGGAAGCCCGGGGCCAGGCCTCGCGCGCCCGTACCACCGCCGAAGGCTACAAGCAGGCCGTGGTGTCCAAGGCCGAGGGTGACGCGCAGCGCTTCAGCCTGTTGCAGGCCCAGTACAAGGACGCCCCGGAAGTGACCCGCAAGCGCCTGTGGCTGGAGACCGTGCAGCAGGTACTGAGCGAGAACCGCAAGGTGATCGGTGGCGATGGCCGCCAGCTGATCTACGTGCCGATGAGCGGCGATACCCGTCCGAGCACGTCGGCTCCGGCCGCAGTGGCCAACCCGGACGTGGTGATGCCGTCGCTGCCGGGTGCAGCGACGGAAGCTTCCCGTGATCCGGGCCGGCCGGTGGGCCGCCCGACCGGGCGACCGAGCGGCCGTGAGGAGGGCAGCCGATGAAGAGTCCTATCTGGATCGCCGTGATCGTGGCGGTGGTGCTGGGCCTGCTCGGCTCGGTGTACGTGGTCCGTGAGGACCAGACCGCCATGGTGCTGAACCTGGGCAAGGTGGTGCGTTCGGACATCAAGCCGGGCCTGCACTTCAAGGTGCCGGTGGTGGAAACGGTGAAGGTCTTCGACCGCCGCTTCCAGGTGCTCGACACCGCGCCGGCGCGCTACTTCACCGCCGAGCAGAAGGACGTCAGCGTCGACTTCTTCGCCATCGGCTACATTTCCAACGTGGGTGACTACTTCCGTGCCACCGGCGGCGATCCGCGCATCGCCAACGCCCGCCTGGCACCGATCATCACCGACTCGCTGCGCAACCAGATCAACTCGCGCACCCTGCAGCAGCTGGTCTCCGGCGACCGCAGCGAGCTGATCGCCGAGCAGCTGAAGGGGATCAACGAAGCGGTGGCCGGCCTCGGCATGCAGATGATCGACCTGCGCATCAAGCAGGTGGACCTGCCGACCGACAGCCAGGTGATCAACGACGTGTACGAGCGCATGCGCGCCCAGCGCAAGCAGGAAGCCGCAAAGCTGCGTGCGGAGGGCGAGGAGCAGTCGCTGACCATCCGCGCCCAGGCCGACCGTGACAGCACCGTGCTGATCGCCGAGGCCGAGCGTGATGCCCAGCGCCTGCGCGGTGAAGGCGATGCCGAGGCGGCGCGCATCTACGGCAAGGCCGGCTCGGCCGATCCGTCGTTCTATGCGTTCTACCGCAGCCTGGAGGCCTACCGTGGCTCCATGACCGACGGCAACGGCGTGATCGTGCTGGACAAGAACGACCCGTTCCTGCAGTACCTGAAGAACGACCGCTGAGGTCGCAGGGCAGTACCCCACGGGGCCCGGCATATGCCGGGCCCCGTGCTTTTTCCGGAGTCCCCCATGAAAGATCTGTTTGCCGCTGTCTGCCTGGTCGCGGTGCTGGAAGGCCTGTTCCTGTTCGTCGCACCGTTCGCCTGGAAGCGCATGGCCGAACGTCTGCTGGACCTGCCCAGCCCGGCCCTGCGCAGCTTCGGTGGGCTGGTGCTGCTGGCCGGCCTGAGCCTGCTGTGGTGGGTGCGGCATTGAAAGGGTAGTGCCGGCCGCTGGCCGGCAACCCGGGATTGCCGGCCAGCGGCCGGCACTACCGGGCGGGGCCTGAGCGGCCGGCACGACCGGGCGGGGCGGCTGACCGGCCGGTAAAGCCGCCCGTCGGAAAGGTGGCACCCGACCCCGGAAACCCGGATAATGCACAAAAGCCGGACGGGCCTCCCCGTTCGGCTTTTTCCGTGTCTGGGCCTTCCATCGCCGGCCGCTCCCCGTTTGGAGCCGCCTTGCAGGTGCTGGCCAGCCCTGCCACGGTTTACCCGTCCGCGGCCCCGATGGCCGCAACAAATCGAGGAGCCCGTCATGGGTCAGTCTGTCGTAGTGTTGGGTGCCCAGTGGGGCGATGAAGGCAAGGGCAAGATCGTCGATCTGCTCACTGAGGAAATCGGCGCCGTCGTGCGCTTCCAGGGCGGCCACAACGCCGGCCACACCCTGGTCATCAATGGCAAGAAGACCGTCCTGCACCTGATCCCGTCGGGCATCCTGCGTGACGACGCGCTGTGCCTGATCGGCAACGGCGTGGTGATCTCGCCGGCCGCGCTGCAGAAGGAAATCGCCGAGCTGGAAGCCTCCGGCGTGGAAGTGCGTTCGCGCCTGAAGATCTCCCCGGCCGCGCCGCTGATCATGCCGTACCACATCGCCCTGGACCAGGCGCGCGAGCGCGCTGCCGGTGGCAAGGCGATCGGCACCACCGGCCGTGGCATCGGCCCGGCCTACGAAGACAAGGTGGCGCGTCGCGGCATCCGAATCGCCGACCTGCATTACCCGAAGCAGCTGGAAGAGCTGCTGCGCACCGCGCTGGATTACCACAACTTCGTGCTGACCAAGTATCTGAACACCGATGCGGTCGACTTCCAGAAGACCTTCGACGAAGCGCTGGCCTTCGGCGAATACGTGCAGCCGATGAAGTCCGACGTGGCCGGCATCCTGCACGACCTGCGCAAGCAGGGTAAGCGCGTGCTGTTCGAAGGCGCGCAGGGCGCGCTGCTGGACATCGACCACGGCACCTACCCGTACGTCACCAGCTCCAACACCACCGTCGGTGGCGCGCTGGCCGGTTCCGGCGTCGGCGCCGATTCGATCGACTACGTGCTGGGCATCGCCAAGGCCTACGCCACCCGCGTCGGCGGTGGCCCGTTCCCGACCGAGCTGGACGACGAAGTCGGCCAGGGCATCCGTGACCGCGGCGCCGAGTACGGTGCGTCGACCGGCCGTCCGCGTCGTTGCGGCTGGATGGACATCGTCGCGCTGAAGCGTGCCGTGGCCATCAACGGCATCAGCGGCCTGTGCATCACCAAGCTGGACGTGCTGGACGGCATGGAAAAGCTGAAGGTCTGCATCGCCTACGAATACAACGGCAAGCGCACCGAGTACGCGCCGCTGGACGCGCAGGGCTGGGAAGAGTGCACGCCGGTGTACCTGGAGTTCCCGGGCTGGAGCGAGAACACCCACGGCATCACCAACTGGGACGACCTGCCGCCGGCTGCGCGCGCCTACCTGCGTTCGCTGGAAGAGCTGGCCGGCTGCCCGATCAGCATCGTCTCCACCGGCCCGGACCGCGACCACACCATGGTCCTGCAGGATCCGTTTGCCTGAGATAACGCCGGGCGCTGCCCGGCGTAGGTGACAGGAAAAGCCCCGCGCAAGCGGGGCTTTTTCGTTACTGTGTCGCCAGGGCCAGCGGGGAAGCAAAGCGATGACCAGGACGTCAGCGTGAAGGGCGAGACGGTCGTGCGGATCACCCTGTGGATGGTGTGGAGCCTGTGGGGCATCGCCTGCCTGGTACTGGTGCTGGGCGCGGCTGCCAATACCCTGGCTTCGCGCACGCAGACGGTGCCGTTGGTGCTGAGCCCTGGCGCAACCGCCCAGATCACCGTCTACCGCCTCATCGATGATCAACTGCGGCTGCACCTGCGCTATGCCGCGGACGGTACGGAGGCTGACCCCGAGGTGCTGCTGCGCATCGAAACTCCGACCGATCATGGAGACTTCCGCGCAGGGGAGCGTTCGGGAGTGGCCGGGCAGGGTATCAATCGTGGGCTGGCTTCGGTTGAGTCCAGCGGCCTCATGGCGTCCTACTTCGGCTATGGCCGTGGCGACGCATTGCCACGCGGCCGCTCATGGATGCGGGTAACCGTGCTGGAGGTGGACCCGGCGCTGGCCGATCGCGCGGCCACCGTCGAGCTGCAGCCGCCACTGGACCTGTTGAAGCTGACTCACCTGGATTATGTCTGGTTGTGGCCGTTCTTCTTCTGGAAAGTGGCGGCACTGCTCCTGTTGATTCCAGGGGCTGCCTTGGCGGTGTTCACGTTCACCTTGCGGCGCTGGCAGCACCGGGCTTCGAAGCAGGCGGATTCAGCAGTGGATACGGATTGATCGATTCCCCCTTCCACCACTGCTTCTCCGGCCCCAGCACGTGCACTTCAAAGTGCAGATGCGGAGCCTCGGCACTGGCGTTGCCGGTGCTGCCGACATAGCCGAGGACGTCTCCGCGCTTGATTGCCTGCTTCTCCGCCAGGCCATCGGCGTAGCGCTGCAGATGCGCGTAGTAGTAGCACCAGCGGCCACTGGGCTCGAACTGGTAGATCGTCAGGCCACCGCGCTCGCTGTTGAACAGTTTTTCCACCGTGCCATCGGCCACTGCCAGCACCGGCGTACCGGCGGTGGCCATGATGTCGATGGCATCGTGCACGCGGCCTTCGCTACGCGCATCGGTGAACGTGTCGCGCAGCTGGGAGGCCAGGACGCCCTGTACCGGCAGCAGCAGACCCGACGGCGCATCCGCAGTCCGCGCGGCTGACGGTGCGATGGCGGCGGGGGCAGGGGCCGTGTCGAGCGGCGCTACCGATCCCTTGGCCGGCGCCACAGCGGCTGCCGGTTGTGCTTCCGGCAGCGAGGCGGCTACCGGCTCGCCTGCATCGCGGCGCAGCCACCAGCCGGCCCCCAGTCCCAGCAGCACGCCCAGCACGATCAGCTGCGAAAGACGCATCGGCTCACTCCTGCATCACCACGGGGACGGAGGTATCCACCGCATCGGCCACGCGCAGCGCATCCCAGTTGGTCATGCGCACGCAACCATGTGACTCGGTCTTGCCGACATGGCCGGGCTCGGGCGTGCCATGCAGGCCGTAGTGTGGCTTGGACAGGTCGATCCAGACCCGGCCGACTGGATTGTTCGGGCCCGGCGGCAGTGTCGCCTTCTTTTCGCCCTTGCGCGCATCCCAGAACAGCTTGGGGTTGTAGTGGAACGGCGGGTCGCGATACACGCCCAGGATCTTCCATTCGCCGATCGGCAGCGGATCATGCTGGCTGCCGGAGGAAACCGGCACCTGAGCGATCACCTTGCCTTGCGCATCCAGCAGCTGCAGGCTGGAATCGGACTTGTCGACGACCACCTTGGCCGCCTTCGGTAGCGGCGATGGTGCGATATTGGGCACCTGGATGCGGTTGCCCGCCTTGCTCAGATCCACGCCCGGATTGAGCAGCTTCAACAGCTCAGGGGATGCGTGGAAGCGTTCGCCCAGCGACTCTTCGACGTTGTTGAAGCCCAGCGATTTCAGTTTGGCCTGTGCGGCGGGGCCCTTCGGCACCGCCTGGAACGGCCCGGCGACATCCTCGCTGGTCAGCGTGTAGCTGGCCAGGGGGGTGACCGTATCAGCCTGCAGGGCCTGCCAGGTCGCGTCGTCCAGTTCACCGGTGACGGTCAGGCCGTGCGCTGCCTGGAAACCCGACACCGCGCGCCGCTGGTTGCTGCCCACTTCACCGTCGATCTGGCCGGGCGAGAAATTCGCGCGATCCAGCAGCACCTGGGCATGCAGGGCGGAACGTGCTGCGGTGTCCGGTCCGGCCTTCTCGGCGATGGGGGCGGGCAGTCCAGGCGGCGGTGCCTGCGCGAACGCCGGCGATGCCAGCAGCGAGAGAGCGAGCAGGGTGGATCGGTACACGGGTAATGGCATTGGGAACTCCAGCAGATGACGCCACCACCTTGCCTGCAGGCCGCGCCGAGCCGCCGTGAAAGAGATCTGACGTCTGCATGAGCAGTCGGGTCGTTGCGCCACCGTCCCCGCGCGGGTGCCGCCGGCCAAGGGCTCACCAAGGTGAATGGTGCCCCACGCCGTTGGCGGTTGGCGATCAAGATTGCCTGGCGGGCCGCCGATAACGCCACATCCCCCCGTTTTGGATGTACCGATGAACTACTTGAGGAATGTCAGGGTTGCCTGGCGTCTTGGGCTGGGCTTTGGCCTGTTGCTGCTGTTGGTTGCGGCCGTGGTGGCCACCGGCGCCACCGCCAGTGTCGTGCAGAAGCGCGCGATGCAGCAGGTGGTCGATGTCAGCGTGGCCAAGGTGCGCCTGTTGTCGCAGATGCTCGATGCCAACAACCAGATGATGGTCGTTCGCCGCGAGATGCTGATCCGCCAGGGCGATGACCGTGGCCATGATGAGCAGCGCATCGCCGATCTGGTCAAGCGCTATGAGGCCAGTTGGACGGCCTACCAGGCGCTGCCCAGCGACGCCGAGGGCAAGGCCATTGCCGAAACCATCGCCGCCAAGCGTGCCATCGCGCGTCCGCTCAACAAGCAGACCAGCGAACTGATGGAGCAGGGCGACTACCCGGGCGCCGTGGCGCTGACCCTGGGCCCGGTGCAGGAAGCCGCCAACGGCTGGAACAAGGCGCTGTCCGATGGCGTGGACTTCGAGGAGAAGGAAAGCCGTGAGGCTGCTGCCGAGGCAATCCGCCTGGGCGAGCGTAGCCTGCTGCAGTTGCTGGTGCTGGGCGGCGTTGCACTGCTGGTCGGCATCGCCGCCTCGGTGATGATCGGGCGCAGCCTGACCGGCCCGCTGGCCCGCGCGGTGAACCTGGCCGAGCGCTTGTCCAGGGGCCAGCTGGATCAGGAGTTCCGCCTCGGCGGCCGTGACGAACTGACCCAGTTGGGTGAGGCGATGGCCAGCGTGCGCCAGAGTGTGCAGGCGGCGATCGGCGCACAGCTGCAGATGGCCGAACAGCACGAGGCGGGTGCGATCCGCTACCGCATGGACGCCAGCGCCTTCCCCGGCGATTTCGGCCGCATGGTGCAGGCCACCAACAGCCTGGTCGAATCGCACGTGCAGGTGGAGCTGCTGATGGCTGAAGTGATGCAGCGTTACGCCATCGGTGACCTCAGCCGCGACCTGCCGGACTACCCGGGCGAGAAGGGTACGCTGACCCGCACTCTGGCCGCAGTGAAGCAGAGCCTGATGGCGATCAACGCGCAGATCGACGCACTGGCCCGGGCCGCGCGCGCCGGTGATTTCAGCATGCGTGGCGACGCCGCTGCGTTCCAGTTCCAGTTCAAGGCGATGGTCGAGCACCTCAACGGCATGATGGCCAGTTCGCAGGCCAGCATCGCTGATGTCTCCGATGTGCTGCGTGCGATCTCGCACGGCGACCTGACTGCACGCATGGACGGCGAGTACGACGGTGTATTCGCCCGCATGCGTGACGACGCCAACACCACCACCGCGCAGCTGACCGGCATCGTGCGTGGCATCCAGGTGGCCGCCGACAGCATCAACAACGCGGCGCAGGAACTGGCTGCCGGCAACAACGACCTGTCGCGCCGCACCGAGCAGCAGGCCGCCAACCTGGAAGAAGCCGCCGCATCGATGGAGGAACTGACCTCGACTGTGCGCCAGAATGCCGAGCTCGCTCGTCAGGCCGACAGTGAAGCGCATGCCGCCGGTGCCGCCGTACGCGAAACCGAGCAGGCGATGGCGCAGATGGCGTCGGTGATGGGTGAGATCGATCAGTCCTCGGCACGCATCTCGGAAATCTCCACCGTGATCGACGGCATCGCGTTCCAGACCAACATCCTGGCGCTGAATGCTGCGGTTGAAGCCGCGCGTGCAGGTGAGCAGGGCCGTGGTTTTGCCGTGGTCGCCAGCGAGGTACGTACGCTCGCACAGCGTGCCGGTGTCGCCGCCAAGGAGATCAAGGAGCTGATCGAAGACGCTGCTGCCAAGGTGAAGAGTGGCCTGGCGGTGACCGTTGAATCGGAAGCCGCGATCGCCCGCGTGGCCCAGGCCAGCTCGCGCACCACGCAGCTGATGAGCGACATCGCAGCGGCCAGCAAGGAACAGGCCGCCGGTATCGAGCAGGTCAACCAGGTGGTGGTGCAGATGGACCAGGTGACCCAGCAGAACGCTGCGCTGGTGGAAGAAGCCACCGCCGCCAGCCGCGCGCTGGAGGAACAGGCGCATGCGCTGACCACGTCGGTGGCGGTGTTCAAGGTGGAGCAGGGCGCGCGCATGCCCATCGTGCCTGCGCAGGCGGCGTAAGCAACCTGCGACTGGATGTTGGATGACGCTCTGCATGTGATGCCCCGCATGCAGGGCACCGCATGCACGCAACCGGTCGGTGCCGCTGGCTAGCGGCCGCGCGCGGCGCGTTCGATCAGCCAGCCGGCTGCGTACAGCAACAGCAGTGTTGGCGGAACCAGTACTGCATACGCGGTCGACCAGGGTTTGCCGTACAGCAGGCTGCCTGCGCCGATGGCATCGAGTGCAGCAGACTGCAGGGTGATGGGGAGCGACATCAGGATATAGGCCCCCTTCGGGTCCGCATCCGACTGCGCGCCGTGAACCAGCCATGCGGTCAACAGCAGGTAGACCACGCAAAGCGCAAGACCGGTCCAGCTCAGTAATCGCCGCATCTTCATCCGCATGCCTCCGTTCAACGGACGTCGAAGTGAGCCTGCAGAGGCAGGCTCACATTCCGCAGCAGATCCCTGACCACCACCTGCGCAGTCCACGTGCCTTTCGGATCACTGGCCTCGGCCACGAACTTCAGGTGCAGGTTGGTCATGTACAACAGGGTTGGCGGGCCGGGCAGGGCAGCGGTGAAACAGGGAACATCGCGTTCGTCGATGCTGGTACTGCCGTCCGGGCGCAGCATGCGCAGATCGCAGTGCACCTTGGGTACGCGGTTCTCATCCAGTTGCGGGTTGGACAGGAATGTCAGCAGGAACAATTCACCGCCCGGCTGGACTTCGTCGGCCTGGGTAAAACCGGGAGTGGTCTCTGGCGGGGTCTCCCACTTGGCCTGCCAGTCGGCATCGGAGGTGACCAGCAGCGATGCCGCAAAGCCACCGCTGGATTTCATGGCATCGGTCTCCGGCATCGCCTTGCCTGCCCCGTTTATCCAGCCATCGTTGGCGGAACTGTTCAGTGGCAGCATCATGGCCATCATGGCCAGCGCGTAGGTCCATCGCATCAGAGGCTCTCCTTGGCAGCCGCGTCCCGCGGCAGAGCGGGGAGTATCGCTCAACCTTGACCGGCAAAGCAGCAGAAGAGCCGGAGCGGAGGTTCCGCTGCCTGCCGATGTGGGCGATGCTTGCCAGCAAAGGAGGTGACATGGGAATCGGGAGCGAGGAAAAGCCGGGCTGTGATTCAGCATCACCCACGCCGCAGCACGTGCTGATGCTGCCCGGGCTGGATGGCTCCGGCAGGCTGTCGATCCCGTTTCTGTCAGCACTCCAGGCTCATGGGCTGACGACGCAGGCGATTACGCTGCCTGCGCAGGGAGGGCAGGATCACGCCACGCTGGCCCAACGGCTGTGGTCGCAGCTGCCCGGCCATCCCTTCATCCTGCTTGCCGAGTCCTTCTCGGGCCCGTTGGCGGTTGAACTGGCCACGCGACAGCCCGCCGGGCTGCGCGGACTGGTGCTTGCCGCGACCTTTGCGTGTCGGCCGGTGCCATTGCCGGCAGCCAGCGCAGCCCTGCTGACGCCGGCCTGGCCTCTGCCTCCCGTGGCGTTGCTGGCGCGCCTTCTGCTGGGGCGGTGGCGCACCCGCGAGCACCTGTCGATGCTGCGCGATGCGCTGGCCCGGATTCCGGCGGCCACACTGCGGCAACGCGCCGCAGCGACCCTGCGCGTCGACGTACGCGCATTGCTGCCGGCAATCGACGTGCCGACGCTGTGCCTGCACGCGTGCCATGACCGCCTGCTGTGGCCGCCCAGCGTGGCAGAACTGCAGGCCCTTTTGCCGGATGCCCGGCATGTTTCGCTGGAAGGGCCGCATCTGCTGCTGCAGGCACGCGCTGACGCAGCCGCAGCCGAAGTTGCCGCGTGGATGAGGACGCTGTCGCCCTGATCGAAGGACTCAGCCGCGCGCGCGGGTACGCGCGGCCTTCTTCGCCGCCACCTTGCGCACGGTCTTCTTCGCCGCACGTGTCTTCGCCGCCTTCTTCGCTGCAGCACTGCGCGAGGCGGCTGTACCGGCCTTCTTGGCCGCTGTCTTCTTTGCGGTCTTCTTTGTGGCTGTCTTGCGAGCCGGTGCCTTCTTCGCCGCCGTCGTCTTGGTCGTGGCCTTCTTTGTGCCCGACTTCCTGGCAGGCGCCTTCTTGGCAGCCTTCTTGCTGGTCGCCTTCTTCGTACCCTTGCGCGCGCTGCCGCTACGCTTGCCACCACCATCCTGCTTGTTCACGGTCGCCCAGGCAATGCGCTCGGCAGTGCCTTCGCTGGCACCGCGCTCGCGCTCGCTTTCCTCGATGTGCTCGGCCTGGCGCTTCTGTTTATCGGAGTATGCGGATTTGTCACCACGGGGCATGACAGTTCTCCTGTTGTTGTAGTCAGGCCAGCAGGCGCAGCTTGGGTTCGCGCGCCCACTGGCGGGTGGCGGCCGCCGCCAGGAATGCCTTGGCGTCTTCCGCTTCGACGATGCCGGCGTCGTTGCCGACCCTTGCCGCCTTCAGCAGCGTCTGGCCGCCCGCATCGCTGGCGATGGCCTTCAGGTGCGCCCACGCCTGGCTGACGAATTCGATGGCTGCACTCTCTTTCGACAAGGCCTTCGCCGCTTCCGGGCTGAGCACCACGGCTACTGCATCGAACACGGCCGACGGGGTGCCCGCCAGTTGCCCATCCGCCGCCTGCAGCGCGCCATCGCTGAGCGTGGCGCCACCCACTCTGGGGGCGACCAGCTTCACATCCGCACCTGCTTTCCTGGCTGCCTTGCTCAGGCTGGCAATGATCCGGGCATCAGAACCCTCATCGAACAGGATGCCGATGCAGCGCCCTTGCAGGGTGGGTTTGTTGCGACCGATCACCCGCACTTCGGGGGCGGGGGGCATGTCCCGCACTGGGGTAGCGGTCGGCGCCGGGTCGGGCAGTGCAGGCAACGCCAGACCATCGGCCACGCGCTGCGCCAGTGAGTCATCGATGTTGCGCAGGTGACTGACGGTGCGTACCCGCACCTTCAGCGTTTCCACCTTGGACAACTCGAACACCAGCGCCGATGCCAGGTGCGCCTGCTCCGGCTTTTCGAGGCTGCGGAAGAACATGCGGGCCTGGCTGTAGTGGTCGGCGAAACTCTCCGCGCGGGTGCGACCCTTGCGGCCATCGTCGGCGCTGGCATGGCTGCGGAATCCGGCAGGCGTCTCGCGCGGGGTGTCCTCCTGCAGCGAACTGGGATCGTAGGCCACCCGGCCCTTGGGAACCTGCATCTGCATGTGGCCGTCGCGCTGATGATTGGCAAACGGGCACTTGGGCGCATTCACCGGGATCTGGTGGAAGTTCGGGCCGCCCAGGCGCAGCAGCTGGGTGTCCAGGTAGGAGAACAGGCGCCCCTGCAGCAGCGGGTCGTTGCTGAAGTCGATGCCCGGTGGCACGTTGGCCGGGCAGAAAGCCACCTGCTCGGTCTCGGCGAAGAAGTTGTCCGGCCAGCGGTCCAGCACCATGCGTCCGATGACCTGCAACGGCACCAGCGATTCGGGAATGATCTTGGTCGGGTCCAGATGATCGAACGGGAATGCGTCGGCGTCTTCTTCGGTGAACAACTGCACCGCCAGTTCCCATTCCGGGAAGTCGCCGCGCTGGATGGCCTCGAACAGGTCACGGCGATGGAAGTCATTGTCGGCCGACTGCAGCTTCAGCGCTTCGTCCCAGACCGTGGACTGGATACCCAGCTTGGGCCGCCAGTGGAACTTGACGAACGTTGACTCGCCGGCCTCGTTCAGCAGGCGGAAGCTGTGCACACCGAAGCCTTCGATCATCCGCAGCGAACGCGGTATGGCGCGGTCGCTCATCGCCCACATGATCATGTGCATCGATTCGGGCATCAGCGAAATGAAGTCCCAGAACGTGTCATGGGCCGACGCGGCCTGCGGGAAGGCACGGTCCGGTTCCATCTTCACCGCGTGCACCAGGTCCGGGAATTTCATGGCGTCCTGGATGAAGAACACCGGGATGTTGTTGCCGACCAGGTCCCAGTTGCCCTCCCTGGTATAGAACTTCACCGCGAAGCCGCGCACGTCGCGCGGGGTGTCCACCGAACCTGCGCCACCGGCCACGGTCGAGAAGCGGGTGAACACGGGTGTCTTCACGCCAACCTCGGTCAGGATGCGCGCGCGGGTATGCGCCTTCAGTGATCGGGTCAACTCGAAGTAGCCATGCGCAGCGCTGCCGCGGGCGTGCACGATGCGCTCGGGAATGCGCTCATGGTCGAAGTGGGTGATCTTCTCGCGCAGGATGAAGTCCTCCAGCAGCGTAGGCCCCCGAGGTCCCTGGCGCAGGGAGTTCTGGTTGTCTGCCACCGGGATGCCCTGATCGGTGGTCATCGCCGGATGACTGCCCCCGGCCTGCTGGTGCAGTTCATCGCCGTTGCCGCGGTGGTGGTTCTCGGCGTGGGTGGTTGCGCGCTTGCCGGTCGGCTTGCTGGCGGCCATTGACGTTGGCTCCGGATGCTCAAAGAGAACCACGACACTGGAACCGGGCCCGTTAAACCGAGGTCCGGCAAAGGTGAACGTACAGGCAAAAGCAGGCTCGGGTATGCTTGTTCCATGCGAGTCGAGCCCGCCGACATCGAAGCCCTGTTCGACGCCATCCCGGATGTGCTGTTCTTCATCAAGGACCTTCAGGGGCGTTACACCCACGTCAACCAGACCATGCTGCGGCGGCTGGGCCTGCGCGCCCGCAAGGACGTGATCGGGCGTACCGCGGCGGAGATCTACCCGACCGGGCTGAGCGCCGACTACGTGGACCAGGACGCCCGCGTGCTGGCCGGTGAGGTGATCGAGAATCTGATGGAGCTGCACCTGTTCGCCAACCGCGAACCGGGCTGGTGCCTGACCTGCAAGCGTCCGCTGGTGGTCGATGGGGCCATCGAGGGCCTGATCGGCATTTCCCGCGACCTTGGCCAGAAGGACAGCCTGGGTACCCAGTACGAGCAGCTGCGGCTGGCGCTGGCCCACCTCAACGCGCACTACGCCGAGAACGTGCGCATGCAGACCCTGCTGGACATCACCGGCTTTTCGCTGTCCAAGCTGGAGCGCAGCTTCCGCAAGGTGTTCCAGATGACCCCGCAGCAGGTGCTGACCCGGCTGCGGATCCAGATGGCCATGCACCTGCTGCACGGTGACGAGAGCATCGCCAGCATCGGCCAGGCCTGCGGTTTCAGCGACCAGAGCGCCTTTACCCGCAAGTTCAAGGCTGAAACCGGTTTCTCGCCGCGTGCCTACCGTGCCCGTATTGGTGGCAGTGTCGGAGAGCCGGCACTGGCCTGAGCCGCCTGCTGCGCTGTGCCTATCCCCGCGGGCATGGGACAGGGTAAGGTGTCGCCCCTGTAGCCCGCCGCCAGCCCTGCCGATGCCCAACTCGATTCCGACCGCTTCGCCGTCCCGCCTCGGACATTCGCTCAAGCCCCGCCAGCTGATCATGATGGGCCTGGGCAGCGCCATCGGCGCCGGCCTGTTCCTCGGCTCGGGCGTGGGTGTGCAGGCGGCCGGTCCGGCGGTCCTGGTGTCGTATCTGGTCGCCGGCGCGCTGGTGATCATCGTGATGAACGCTCTGGGCGAAATGGCGGCGGCCAAACCGACCAGTGGCGCGTTCTCGGTCTATGCCGCCGATGCCATGGGCGCCACCGCCGGTGCCACCGTCGGCTGGTTGTGGTGGGTGCAGCTGGTGATCGTGATCGCCGCCGAGGCGGTGGGAGCGGCCGGGCTGCTGGCCACGGTCTGGCCAGCAGTACCTGTACCGATGGCGGCGCTGGCCTTCATGCTGTTCTTCACCGCGATCAACCTGCTCGGGGTGAAGAACTTCGGCGAGTTCGAATTCTGGTTCGCCATCCTCAAGGTGGCGGCGATCCTGGCCTTCATCGCCATCGGCGTGGCGCTGCTGATGGGCTGGCTGCCGCAGGTGACCTCGCCGGGCCTGAGCAACTTCACCGAGCATGGTGGCTTCGCGCCGAAGGGCCTGGCGGGTATTGGCGCTGCACTGCTGGTTGTCGTTTTTGCCTTCGGTGGCACCGAGATCGTGGCCGTTGCGGCGGCGGAGACCGAAGATCCGGAGCGCAGCATCGCCCGTGCCATCCGCACCGTGGCGTGGCGCATCCTGGTGTTCTACATCGGCTCGCTGAGCGTGATCATCGCCGTCGTGCCGTGGACCAGCGAAGCGTTGAAGTCGCCGTTCGCCGCCGTGCTGGACATTGCCCGTATTCCGGGCGCCGGCACCGCCATCACCCTGATCGCGGTGATCGCGCTGCTGTCGGCACTCAATGCCAACCTCTACGGCGCCTCGCGCATGATGTATTCACTGGCGCAGCGCCGCGAAGCCCCGGCCGTGCTGGGCTGGACCGATCCGCGCCAGGTGCCGGTGATTGCCGTGCTGGCCAGCGTGCTGTTCGGTTTCGCCGCCACGGTGATGGAACTGCTGTTCCCGGACCGGGTGCTGCCGGTGCTGCTGAACATCGTCGGTTCCACCTGCCTGCTGGTGTGGACGCTGTCGCTGGTCTCGCAACTGGTGTTGCGCCGCCGCGCGGATCGCCTGGGTACCCGGCTGCCGTTCCGCATGGCGGGCTTCCCGTGGCTGACCTGCTGCGCGCTGGCGATCCTGGCGCTGATCTTCGGCCTGCTGCTGAGCGAGTCGCACACCCGCCTGCAGTTCCTGTCGATGGTGGCGCTGACCGCCACGATCGCCGCCGGCAGCGCCATCGCACGGCGCATGCGCGAGGCGTGACTGAAGCTGCCGGCCAGCGGCCGGCACTACCACGGGGGCTGCACATCTGCCGTGCCATCCTGATCGTGTGGGCCGTCATCGGCCCGTCGACCGGGAGTACCGCATGCTGCGCAGTCGCCCCTTCCTGATGTTTACCGGCCAGGCCGAGGCCGCGCTGGCCCTGTACGCCGAGGCCTTCGCCGATTTCCGCCTGCTGGCAATGCAGCGCCATCCGGACGGCGCCGGTGCCGGCGTGCCCGGGCAGGTCCGACAGGCCATCTTCCTGCTCGGTGGCACCCACTACCTGTGCTTTGACAGCCTGGACGTGCACGATTTCACCTTCAGCCCGTCGATCTCGCTGTTCGTCGAGTGCTCCGGCGCCGAGCAGTTCGAGCGCGCCGCGCGCGTGCTGGGCGAGGGCGGCCACTGGCTGATGCCGGTGGGCGACTATGACTTCAGCAACCGCTACGGCTGGGTGCAGGATCGCTTCGGCGTGTCGTGGCAGTTGAGCCTGGGGCAGATGCCGGACCCGTGATCGGGATTACCGTGGATGTGGACCCTGGTCCACCCGCCCTCATGAAAACGGCCCGCTTGCGCGGGCCGTTCTCTTTACCGATACCGCGAGGAATCAAGCCTCGACTTCATCATCCTTGTAGGCATCGACCGGGATGCAGGCACACATCACGTTTTTGTCGCCGTACACGTTGTCGACGCGTGCCACCGGCGGCCAGTACTTGCTCTGCTTCAGGCTGGCCAGCGGGAAGGCAGCCAGTTCGCGCGGGTAGGCGTGGGTCCACTCGCTGGCGGTCACCGCGGTGGCGGTGTGCGGCGCGTTCTTCAGCGGGTTGTCCTCGCGGTCCAGGCGGCCGTCTTCGATCGCGGTGATCTCCTCGCGGATCTGGATCATCGCGTCGATGAAGCGGTCCAGCTCGTGCAGCGATTCGCTCTCGGTCGGTTCGACCATCAGCGTGCCGGCCACCGGGAAGCTCAGGGTCGGGGCGTGGAAGCCGAAGTCGATCAGGCGCTTGGCGACGTCCTCGGCGCCGATGCCGCTGGTCTTCTCCAGCGGGCGTACGTCGAGGATGCACTCGTGTGCCACCAGGCCGTTGCGGCCGGTGTACAGGGTCTTGAAGTGCGGGGCCAGGCGCTTGGCGATGTAGTTGGCGTTGAGCTGCGCGACCTGGGTGGCCTTGCGCAGGCCTTCGCGGCCCATCATCGCGATGTACATCCAGCTGATCGGCAGGATCGAGGCGCTGCCGAAGCTGGCGGCGCTGACCATGCCGACCGGGCCGTTGTCACCCAGCTTGCCCGGCAGGAACGGGGCCAGGTGCTCCTTGACCGCGCACGGGCCGACGCCCGGGCCGCCGCCGCCGTGCGGGATGCAGAAGGTCTTGTGCAGGTTCAGGTGCGAAACGTCCGAACCCCATTTGCCGGGCTTGGCCACGCCGACCAGGGCGTTCATGTTGGCGCCGTCGGTGTACACCTGGCCGCCGTGCTGGTGGATGATCTCGCAGATCTCGACCACCTCTTCCTCGAACACGCCGTGCGTGGACGGGTAGGTCATCATGATCGCGGCCAGGCGGTCGCTGTACTTCTCGGCGTTGAGGCGGATGTCTTCCACATCGACGTTGCCGTTGGCATCGGTCTTGGTGACCACCACCTTCATGCCGCACATCTGCGCCGAGGCCGGGTTGGTGCCGTGCGCCGAATCCGGGATCAGGCAGATGTCGCGGTGGCCTTCGCCGCGCGAGCGGTGGTAGGCGCGGATCGCCAGCAGGCCGGCGTACTCGCCCTGTGCGCCGGAGTTCGGCTGCAGGCTGACCGCGTCGTAGCCGGTGCATTCGACCAGCATCGCTTCCAGCGTGTCGATCAGTTCCTTGTAGCCCAGCGCCTGGTCGGCCGGCACCAGCGGGTGGATCTGCGAGAACTCCGGCCAGGTCACCGGGATCATCTCGGCGGTGGCGTTGAGCTTCATGGTGCACGAACCCAGCGGGATCATCGTGCGGTCCATCGCCAGGTCCTTGTCGGCCAGCGAACGCAGGTAACGCAGCAGTTCGTGCTCGCTGTGGTGGGTGTTGAACACCGGGTGGGTCAGGAACGCGGACTGGCGCAGCAGGCCGGCCGGCAGCGCGTCGGCGGTGCTGGCATCCAGCGCGTCGACGTCCAGCGAGGCACCGAACACCGCAGCCACGGCGACGATGTCGGCGCGGGTGGTGGTCTCGTCCAGACTGATGCCGACCGAGTCGCTGTCGATCGCGCGCAGGTTGTAACCGGCGGCGCGTGCCTTGGCATGGATTTCATCGGCATGCACGCCGGTGACGTGCAGGGTGTCGAAGAAGTCGCCACCGACCTGCACGCCGGCATTGCGCAGCGCTGCGGCCAGGATCGAGGCCAGTCGATGGGTGCGGCGGGCAATGCGGGTCAGGCCTTCCGGGCCGTGGTAAACGGCGTACATCGAGGCCATCACCGCCAGCAGCACCTGCGCGGTACAGATGTTGGAGGTGGCCTTCTCGCGGCGGATGTGCTGTTCGCGGGTCTGCAGGGTCAGGCGGTAGGCCGGGTTGCCCTGGGCATCGATCGAAACGCCGATCAGGCGGCCTGGCATCGAGCGCTTGTAGGCGTCACGGCAGGCCATGAAGGCGGCGTGCGGGCCACCGAAGCCGAACGGCACGCCGAAACGCTGGCTGTTGCCGACCACGATGTCCGCGCCCCATTCGCCCGGGGCAGCCAGCAGGGTCAGGGCCAGCAGGTCGGTGGCCACGGCCACCAGGCCGCCGCGTGCGTGCACGGCATCGACCAGCGCCTTGTAGTCGCCGACCTGGCCGAAGGTGTCCGGATACTGCAGCAGCAGGCCGAAGGCTTCTGCTTCCAGCGCTTCGGCCGGGGTGCCGACGCGCAGCACGATGCCCATGGGCTCGGCGCGGGTACGCAGCAGTTCCAGGGTCTGCGGGTGCACGGCGTCGTGCACGAAGAAGGTGTCCGACTTCGACTTGGCCGAACGCTTGGCCAGGGTCATCGCTTCGGCGGCGGCGGTGGCTTCGTCCAGCAGCGAGGCGTTGGCGATTTCCATGCCGGTCAGGTCGGCGCACAGGGTCTGGAAGTTGATCAGCGCTTCCATGCGGCCCTGCGAGATTTCCGCCTGGTACGGGGTGTAGGCGGTGTACCACGCCGGGTTTTCCAGGATGTTGCGCAGGATCACGTTCGGCGTGTGGGTACCGTAGTAACCCTGGCCGATGAAGCTGCGCAGCACGGTGTTCTTGTCGGCGATCGCACGGATCTTCGCCAGTGCCTGCACTTCGGTCATCGACTCCGGCAGTGCCAGCGGTGCCGGCGACTTGATCTTGGCCGGCACGATGGCGTCGGTCATCGCATCCAGCGACGCGTGGCCGACGACGTCGAGCATCTGCGCGATCTCGGCGTCGTTGGGGCCGATGTGGCGCTCGACGAACGCGTTGTGGTGCTCGAGCTCACGCAGGGAAGGGGTGTTCTGGGACATGGCGAAGGATCCGTCAGGAAAGGGCACACGCACGGGCACAAGCCGCCGGTCGGCGGTCTGCGGGGCGCCCCTCTGTCCTTTTGCCTGAGAGTTTAAAAGCGCGGCGGACCGCAGCTTCGTGCCCCTTCGGCGCCGGATCGAACCGGTCTCTCCAGAGTTGTGTTACGGGTGGTATCGGGCCTGAGCGATTACGGGCGTTGCGCCTTCGGCAGCGGTATTCCGCTTCTCCCACCGTGTTGCCCGCCGATTATAGCCCGTTGCGGGCGCGGCGGCCGCCTTCGGTCCTGGAGGCCGCGCCTGAATGGCCGATGGCCCGTCCGTGCGTTTTGTGCACTGCTGCATGGCATCAGGCGCAATCCCCACCTATGATGGGCGGATACCCGAATTCATCTGGCGCCGTCCCTGCTGCAGGGGACCGGCGCCCGCCGTGCGTGCCGCGCATGGCCCTGCCGGACGCCTTTCCCATGACCGCCGCTGTTGCTCCCTCCACCCGCCGCATGGCCCTGCTGCTCGCCGGCCTGGCCATGTTCGGTCCGTTCTCGATCGACACCATCTTCCCGGCGTTCCCGCAGCTGGCCCAGCGCCTGGCTGTGGACGAGGTGGCGGTGCAGCAGACCATCAGCGTGTACCTGCTGTTCTACGGCCTGATGAGCCTTGCGCACGGCCCGCTGTCCGACGCCTGGGGCCGCAAGCGGGTGATTCTCGGTGGCCTGGTGGTGTTCGTCGGCGCTTCGGTCGGCTGCGCGCTGTCCACCGACCTGACCACGCTGCTGGCGTTCCGCGCGCTGCAGGGCCTGTCAGCGGGCGTCGGCATGATCGTCGGCCGCGCGGTGATCCGCGACCTGTACCACGGACACGACGCGCAGCGCCTGATGAGCCAGGTATCGATGCTGTTCGGCATCGCTCCGGCCATCGCACCGATCATCGGCGGCTGGATCCTGCTCAGTGGCGCCGGCTGGCCACTGATTTTCTGGTTCCTGGTGATGTTTGCGCTGCTCCTGCTGGCGGCCACCGCACGCTACCTGCCGGAAACCCATCCGGTGGAGGCACGGGTGCCGTTGTCACCGCGCGTGCTGCTGCGTGATTACGTGCGCATCGGTTTCAACCCGCGGTTCCTGCGCCTGGCGCTGGCCGGCAGCATCGGTTTCGGCGGCATTTTCCTGTACATCTCCTCGGCGCCGGTGTTCGTGATGCAGCACCTGCATCTGGGCGAGGGTGGTTTTGCCTGGCTGTTCATCCCCACCATCGGCGGCATGACCACCGGCTCGTTCCTGTCCGGGCGCATGGCCGGGCACACCACGCCCACCCGCCAGGTGTCCATTGGTTTCGGCCTGTGTGCGCTGTCGGTGCTGCTGAATGTCGGCTACGTGGCGCTGTCGCCGCAGTTCGTGCTGCCGTGGGCGGTGCTGCCGATCTTCCTGGGCGGCATGGGCATGGCATTGATCTTCCCGATCCTGGCGCTGGCGGTGCTGGACATGTACCCGCATCAGCGCGGCCTGGCCTCGTCGCTGCAGGCCTTCGTGCAGCTGATGATCAGCACGGTGGTGGCCGGCGTGGTGTCGCCGCTGCTCAGCGCCAGCCCGCTGCACCTGGCGCTGGGGCAGGCCGCGTTCTTCGCCGCCGGCTTCGTGTTCTGGTACTGGGAACACCAGCGTGAACGCGCGGCACAGGCGGCCTGCACGGGCCATTGAGCAGCGCGCAGGGGTAGGGCCGGCCGCTTTGCCCGCAACGCTTGCGAAGAGGAACGACCGGACTAGGCTGGGCACTCCAGCCAGCCGGTGCGTGGATGCACGACAGCCAGCCAATCCGATGTCGTTGCATGAGGTTCCCCATGGCTGCGCAGCAGACCTACCGCCTGTTCGAGGTGGCGCTGAAGGAGCGCCGCGTTCTTTCCCCTTCCCTGGACCGCATGGTGTTCACCGGTGCCGACGTGGCGCGGATGAAGACCGAAGGCCCTGACCAGCGCATCAAGGTGTTCTTCCCCTTGCCCGGCCAGGAGGTGCCGCAGGTCCCCAGCGGTGAAGACTGGTACCCACGCTACCGGGCCCTGCCGGACGACAAGCGCCCGCCGATGCGTACCTACACCATCCGCCAGTTGCGCGCCGAGCAGGGCGAGGTCGACGTCGATTTCGTCATCCATGGCGAAACCGGCCCCGCCTCGCGCTGGGCCATGCACGCCCGCCCTGGCGACCGCGTGGTGCTGCTGGCCCCGGACGCCGACTGTGCCGGGAGCAGCGAGGGCTGGGAGTGGAAGCCACCGGCCGGTGTCGGCCAGGTGCTGCTGGTGGCCGATGAAACCGCGTTGCCTGCGGTGGCCGGCATCCTCGAGGAGCTGGCGGCCATGGTCGACCCACCGCGCACGCTGGCGCTGCTGGAGGTGGCGCAGGCCGGTGATGCGGTGCACCTGAGGGCGCCCTCCAGCGCCGAGCTGGTCTGGCTGCCGCGCGGGCAGGCCGCCTACGGACAGCGGTTGCTGCAGGCGGTCCAGGCGCGGTTGGCAGCGACCTCGGGCGTGACTGCCGGGGATGCGCTGGAGGAGATCGACGTCGATACGCAGATCCTCTGGGAGCAGGCCGATACCCGGGTGACCGGGCCGCTGTACGCCTGGGTGGCGGGCGAGGCGGGGGCGGTGATGGCGATCCGTCGCCATCTGGTGCGCGACTGCGGGCTGGACCGCCGCGCGATCACCTTCATGGGCTACTGGCGGCACGGCAAAGTGCTGGACTGAGGGGTGTGAAGCGGTGCTGCGGGCGGGGTGCGCTATCCTTGCGCCCCCCTTCGCAGCGGTACCGCACCATGTCCACCAGCTCCAAGACCCGCCGCGACCAGCGCCGTCGCCAGGAAAAGCAGGCCGCCAACAAGGCCGCCGCGCAGGCCTCGCCGGTGGAGCCGCATGCGGAACTGCGCGATGCACAGCGCACCCTGCTGGCCGGTGTCGTGCGCCGCGACGGCGAATGGGTGCTGGGCATGGATGGCCGCATTGCCGGCCACAGCGAAAGCGCCGCACAGGTGCTGGCGCTGATCATGCAGGCCGGTGAGCTGCACGAACGCAATGGCACGCCGGTGCGCCTGATGTACTCCGACGCGCTGCGCGATGCCGCACAGGCCGAAGCCAGGGAGAAGGGCCAGACCTTCGAGGAATTCAAGGCCGAGCTGGCCGCAGCGATGGCCGCGAAGAAGAACAGCTGACCGCTGTTGCGGTAGAGCCGGCCGCTGGCTGGCTGCCAGACGGATTTCCACCGTGCAGTTGCCGGCCGGCGGCCGGCACTACCGGAAAGGGGCGGATCCTTTCGGACCCGCCCCTTTTTTCATTTCGCCGCCGGGGCCGCGTTGGCCTGCCAGCCGCACATCTGGCCTTCGTTCTGCTGCTTCAGCCACTCGTTGACCGGGGTGAAGTACTCGATCATCGGGCCGGCATCGAGCTTGTCGGTACCGGTCAGCTCCTTCAGCGTGGCCTGCCACGGCTGGCTGGCACCCTTGCTCAGCATCGCCCAGTACTTCTGGCCGGCTTCCTTGTTGCCGTAGAAGGTGCACTCATGCAGCGGGCCCTTGTAGCCGGACGCGTCGCACAGGCCCTTGTAGAACTGGAACTGCAGGATGCGCGCCAGGAAGTAGCGGGTGTACGGAGTGTTGCCCGGCACGTGGTACTTCGCGCCCGGATCGAAGAACTCTTCGCCACGGGTGCTGGCCGGCGCCACGCCCTGGTACTTGGCCTTCAGGTCCCACCACGCCTTGTTGTAGTTGTCGGCAGTGATCGAGCCATCGAACACGCCCCAGCGCCAGCGGTCGATCATCAGCCCGAACGGCAGGAACGACACGCCTGACAGCGCCATGCGCATCTGGTTGTTGATGACCGCCTCGCGGCTTTCGGTCGGCGCATCGACCAGGCCGATCGAGCTGAGGTACTTGGGCGTCATCGCCAGCACGATGGTGTCGCCGATCGCTTCATGGAAGCCATCGTTGGCACCGCCCTGGAACAGCGGCGGCAGCGGGTTGTAGGCCAGGTCGTAATAGATGTGGCCCAGCTCATGGTAGATGGTGGTGAAGTTCTCTTCGTTCGGCTTGATGCACATCTTGGTGCGCACGTCGCCTTCCATGTTCATGTCCCAGGCACTGGCGTGGCAGACCACGTCGCGGTCGTCAGGCTTGATGAACTGGGTCTTTTCCCAGTAGGACTGCGGCAGCGACGGCATGCCCAGCGACACGTAGAAGTCCTGCGCGCGCTCGGTCATCTGCTTGGCGGTACGCAGTTCGGCCTCGCGCTGCGCCTTGTACTGCGCGGCCACGTTGGCATCCTTGCCGGCCTTGGCCAGCGCCGCGCTCAGGTTGGTCTGGTACTGCTTTTCCAGCGCCGCGGTGATGTCCAGGCTGCCGGCGCCCGGGTACGGTTCCAGCTGGTCCCACAGGTTCGACCAGTCCTGCTGCCACATGTTGCCCAGCAGGTGCGCGGCGATCAGGCCATTGCCTACTTCGGCCTTGTCCTTGCCATAGGTCTTGTCCAGCTTGCCGCGCGCGTAGCAGTGCAGCTGCTCGTACATCGGCTTGACCTGTTCCCACAGGCGGTCGGTTTCCGGGCCGATCTGCTCCGGCGGCATGTCGTAGCCGCTGCGCCACATCTGGCCGGCATCGGTGAAGCCCATGCCCTTGGCGCCTTCGTTCACCAGGCCGACGAACTTCTGGTAGTCGCCGCGCATGCTCTTGGTGGTGCTGTGCCAGCCCTGCCAGGCGTCAAGCTGCTTGTCGTAGTCGCGGCTGCGCGCCAGTACCTGTTCCAGCTCGCCCAGCTGGCGGCAGGAGTTCGGATCGTTGGCGTCGGTGCAGTACTTGCCAGCGCCGTAGCTGCCTTCCATGCGGGTGGCGATCTGGGTCAGCTCGGCCAGCTTGGCCGGATCGCGCGGCGCCGGCATCGAGGACATCAGTTTCAGCAGGTGGATCGCGCGCTTGCTGTCCTCGCTCATCGGCTTGCCATCGAACTTGGCGGCCTGCTCGATCCAGCTGTTGAGCTGGGTCAGCGAGCGCTCGTTGGCCTTGGCCGCGATGCGTTCGGAATCACTGTTGATGTAGGTGGAAGACAGCCACTGCGCCGAGGTCATCTCCGGGTAGGCGGCCTTGAATTCGGCATTGATGCGGGCCACGAACTGGTCGGCGGTTTCGCCGGCCGGGGCGCTGCTGCTGGCGGTATCGGTGCCTGGGGCAGCTTCCTTCTTGCAGGCGGCCAGGGCCAGCGTGGCGGCGGCGATTGCCGAGGCCAGCAGGAGATGACGGTGTTTCACGGGCGGTCCTTGGGTGGTGAACGACGGCCGAAGGCTAGTGGGCAGTGGCTGCGACCGCAAGTGGCGGAAGTCGGTAGGGTTCGGCAGGGCTGCGCCCTGCACCCGCAGAAGCAACGGCAACGGCCAAAGCAACAGCAGAAGCGGGCTATCCGTGGGATGGCGGGGCGGTGTGGGCTTGCAGGACACGCCGTAAACCCATCCATGGGGGCTCGATGGCGCCATCCATGGCGCCAACGGTCCTGCAAGCCCACACCGCCCCACCTCTGACAGATCGCGGCGGCCGTTGGTGGGTGTCGACCTTGGTCGACACATCTGTCAGGTATCGAAAATCAAAATGGGGTCGGATCCGTTTTCCTCAGGAAAACGGATCCGACCCCAAGGTCGTTCCAACAGATCGCGGAAATCTGTCGAAGGCGGGGTGGGTCCGGTTGCGGGGGCGTGAGCCGCATGGATGCGGCGACCGAGCTTACATGGACGTACTTGCAGCGTCCCCCGCAACCGGACCCACCCCGCCAATCCACGGAATGCCAGCTTTTGCTTTTGCTTTTGCTTTTGCTGTTGCTGTTGCTGTTGCTGTCGAGGCTGCCGGCCAGCGGCCGGCACTACCGCAGGTGCAGGGCTGCAAGCCCTGCCGAACAACCCTCAACCTTCGCAGTTGGCGAACAGGTCGCGATCGCGCTCGTACAGCGAGGTCTTCACCTGCATCAGGCCCAGCACCGACGGGAACAGGTTGTCGTGGTCGGTATACGCCGCCGAACGCTTGCGCACGCACTGCAGGTCCAACCCACGGCTGCTGGCGAAGCCCGGCGAGAACCACATCGTCATCGGTACGCGGGTCTGCTCGGCCGGAGCGATCGCATACGGCACGCCATGCAGGAACAGGCCCTTCTCGCCCAGCGATTCACCATGGTCGGACAGGTAGATCATCGCCGTGTCGTAATCCTGCATGCCCTGCAGGGTGCCGATGGTCTTGCTCAGGAAATGATCGGTGTACAACACCGCGTTGTCATAGCTGTTGGTGATCTCTTCGCGAGAGCAACGGCCGATGTCACGGGTGTCGCAGGTTGGCTTGAAGCGCGCGAAGGCTGCCGGGTAACGCTCGAAGTAGGCCGGGCCGTGGTTGCCCAGCTGGTGCAGCACCACCACGCGGTCGCCGGGCTTGGCACGCACCTGGGTGGCCAGGTCCTGCAGCAGGATCTCGTCCATGCAGCGGCCATCGGCGCACAGCCCCGGCGTGGTCGCATCGGACAGCGACTGGAACTCCAGCCCTTCGCAGACGCCCTTGCAGCCGGACTGGTTGTCACGCCACAACGGCGCGATGCCGGCGCGGTTCAGCACGTGCAGCAGCGACTGGTGTGCGCGGATCTTCTTTTCATCGTAGTCGTGGCGTCCCCACGGCGAGAACAGGCACGGCAGCGATACTTCGGTGCTGGTGCCGCAGGAGTGCATGTCGGGGAAGTTGATCACCGGTGCCTGGGCCAACTCCGGGGTGGTGCTGCGGCCACCGTTGAGCCCCCAGTTCTGCGCGCGCACGGTTTCGCCCATGACGATCACCAGCAGGCGCGGCTTGCTGACCGGGGCGCGTGGCGTGGCCTTGGCGTCGGTGCCGATCGGCAGCTTCGGCGCGCGCTGCACCGGGTTGTCGCCACGCAGCGCGCGCGGCATACCGAGCAGCACGTTGGCCGGGGTGGCGAGATAGCGTACTTCGCGCTGGTTGCGCATCAGCGCCGAGACATCCTGGAACGAGATCAGCGCACCGCCAACTGCGGTCGTCGCCGCCACGACCAGGAAGCCGAGTCGCCACAGCAGGCTGCGGCCCCAACTGCGTCGGCGCAGCTGCACGCGCCACAGCACCACCATCGGCAGTACGGCCAGCAGCAGCACCGGCCACAGCAGCGATACGGTCATCAGCTCGCGGCTCTCCTTGGGGTCGGTCGCCAGCACGTTGCGCAGCATGTCCGCATCCAGATAGATGTGGTAGCGGCTCATGTAGTGCGCAGCGAACGCCGTCACCAGCAGCAACAGGCTGATTACCACTTTGGCATTCCAGCGCCAGACCAGGATGCCCAGCAGCACGCCGTGCGCACCCAGCAGCAACAGCAGCAGCGAAAGCGCGTAACGCAGGCTGCCCGGATGGCTCGCCATCGCGCTGTGCCAGAACAGGCCGTTGCCGGCCACCGCGAAGAACAGGCTGGTCAGCGCGATCAGTGCTTCCGTGGAGAGCTGCGGCCGCCAGTTGCGAAGACCCGCAAGGGCGGGGAGGCGGGCGGGGCGTTGGACCGATGCACTCATGCGTTTGCCTCCTGGCGGTGGGGACGGTCCAGCTGACGGTGGATCAGAACATACAGGCCCAACGAAAGCAGCCAACATATCAACGCGCTGGCAATGTCATGCGAAAGGAAATGGGCGCCCCGCAACTGCTGGCTGATCCCGAACACCAGGCCGGTGCCGAGGCCGATCCAGAGCCCGGTCCAGCGCCAGGACGGCCGCCACAGCAACGCGAAGAAGTACAGGCAGAGCCACGCATAGCCTGCGCTGGCGTGGCCTGCCGGGAAGCAGGCCTGTGCTGGCATGCCTTCCGGGCGCAGGGTGAACAGACCGATGAAAGGCTGGTGGCCACCGTAGCGCAGCAGGTCCCACGGGCATTCCATCGGCACCAGCGACTTCAGCAGGGAGATCACGCCGGTGCCCAGTGCCATGGCAATCACGACATAAAGCAGCGCCCATTGCAGGGTGCGATCGCGACCCTTACGCCAGTGGTGGAAGCACAGCAGGATCACGACCAGCGCCGCCGCCGTGCTCAACCATTTGCCGGCCTTGTGCACGACGCTGCGGGTGATCCAGGCGTCCTGCAGCGCCCAGTGGCTGCCTTCAAGACGGAACAGGTGATCGGCCACCCATTGATCGCCGCCGAAGTGCATCAGCAGCGTAAACAATGGCAGACCGATTGCGACAGGCAGCCAGAGGTGAGTTACGGCAAATCGAGACGCCAGTGGTGATGTCGCAAGCGGCGCTACCGAATCAAGGGGACGGACGGGCATGCTGGGAAGGGGCGGTTCGGGAATCCGCAGTCATGCTCGTCACCTGGATGTCGGAGAAGGGTCGGATGCTCGTTCGTGCCGGGTTAATGTTCGTCCGGCACGTGTCAACGTTCAGTCTTCTTCGGCGGTCGATCCTGTCCGCTCGGCGTGGCACTCCGGGTTCCATGCGGTACCGGGAAGCAGTTGCCAACGATTCCTGTTGGCAACACCGATGTCGATCACTTTGGCCGGATCCACGCAGGGGCTCATCGCATCGTCCAGCACCAGCAGCCAGCGCTTGTCCGGCGCCTCAGCGAGCCAAGGGCCGGCGTCATGCCATTGCTCTGCCCAGGGCCGCTTGAAGCCGAATTCGCGTACCGGGCGGTCGGCCTGCAGCAGGTTCTGCTCGCGCCAGGCCACCAGCGCCAGTTCGGCATCCGGTCCGATCCGCGCGCCGACCCGGCGCATCAGCGCTGACGCCGATGCATAGGGATCCAGCGCCGGGATCAGTACCAGGCCGTAGAGCATCCACAGCATGCCGTGGGTCAGCAGCACCAGCGTCGCCGCGCGGCGCACCCGCAACCACACGATCAGCGTGGCCAGCGCGATGGCGAAGGTCAGCAGGCCATCGCCCAGCACCGGCAGCAGGGTATCGGGCATGGCGCGGCGTTCCAGCTGGGCCACCGCCCAAGCGTGTTCGGTCAGCAGCATCACGCCCAGCGTGCCAGTGGCCAGCATCAGCACCACGCTGTAGCCGAACAGGTAGCGGCGCACGCACAGGCGGCGCAGCAGGCCGGGCAGCAGCGGCGCCACCGCCAGTGCCATCGCCGGCAGCATCGGCAACAGATACACCTCGCGCTTGCCCGGGCTGGCGCTGAAGAACACCAGTACCAGCACGGCCCAGCCCAGCAGCAGCCACTGGCGGCGGTCGCCACGGCGGATACGGCGCCACCAGGGCTTGAACAGCATCGGCAGCAGCAGGCTGCCCGGCAGCCACAGGGTAAGGATCACCTGCAGGTAATACCAGGCGGGCTGCCGGTGGTGCCACGCATTGGCATAACGGGTGCCGGTCTGCTTGAACAGCAGCTCGTGCGCATAAGCCTGCAGTTCGGCACTGGGCGTGTGCAGCAGGGCCCAGCCCAGCGGCGCCAGCCACACCCCGACACCCAGCAGGAAGGCCGGGATCAGCCAGAGCAGGGTTGCCGGATGCGGACCTTCCACCGTGCGTCCGCGGCGGCGCTGGTACAGCCACCAGCCGAACCAGGGCAGCACCATCAGCAGCGGCAGGAACCCCACGCCCTTGGTCACCGTGCCGACGCCTGCGGCGAAGCCGGCCAGCCACAGGGCGGGCAGGTTGCGGCGTTCACACAGATGACGCATCAGGCCCCAGAGGGCCACGGTGGTCATGCCCACCAGCACCATGTCGATCTGCGCACGCTTGGCCATCAGCCCGAACTGCAGGGTGCAGAACAGCGCAGCGAGGGCGTAGATGGAATGTCGTGGCGACCACAGCCGCCGCGCCAGGTCCGACACCAGCCACAGGCTGAGCAGGGCGCCCAGCAACGACGGCAGCAGGAAGGACCACTGCCAGCTGCCGACGATCTCGTAGGCGGCGGCCTGCAGCCACATGAAGACGGGTGGCTTCTCCGCATACAGTTCCACGCCACGGTGCGGCAGCAGCCATTGCCCGCTCTCGACCATGGTCCGGGCCGCCAGCACGAAGCGCGGCTCGTCCGGCGGCTGCGGCTGCCGAAGGCCGATCCCCGCTGCCAGCGCAGCAATGATCAGCAGCCACAACAGGGGCAGGCGCCAACGGCGGGGCAGGGCTACGGGCACGGCAGGCTCCGGGAGCAAAACGGCCATTCTGAGGTGGCAGGGGTGGGAAAAGCGTCAGAGCGGCGCCGGGGCGACCGCATTCCGACATGTGCGGCGCTACCATGGTACGAACTTCCGTGGATGTTTCGTGCATGCGTCTGTTGGTGATCGAGGACAACCGCCAGCTGGTGGCCAACCTGTTCGACTATTTCGAGTCGCGCGGGCACGTGCTCGACGTGGCGCCGGATGGCATCACCGGACTGCACCTGGCCGGGAGCCATCCGTATGACGCCGTCATCCTGGACTGGATGCTGCCGCGCATGGAGGGCCCGGAGGTGCTGCGCCGGCTGCGCGCCGAGCATGCATCGGAAGTGCCGGTGATCATGCTGACCGCGCGTGACGAGCTGCCGGACAAGATTGCCGGCTTCCGCGCCGGTGCCGACGACTACCTGACCAAGCCGTTCGCACTCCCGGAGCTGGAGGTGCGGCTGGAAGCGCTGCTGCTGCGTGCGCAGGGCCGCAACCCGCGCAAGCGCCTGCAGGTGGGCGATCTGGTGCTGGATCTGGCCACCCTGGAAGCCCAGCGCGGCACCCAGGTGCTGCACCTGTACCCGGCCTGCCGCAAGCTGCTGGAAGTGCTCATGCGCGCCAGCCCCGGCGCGGTGACCCGCCAGCAGCTGGAATTCGCTCTGTGGGGCGACGAACCACCGGATGGCGACCTGCTGCGTTCGCATGTCTACGAGCTGCGCCGCAGTGTGGACGGACCGTTCGCCGAGAAGCTGATCCATACCCTGCCGCGGGTGGGTTACCGCTTGGCCGTGACCACGCCCAGCGATGCCGGCAAGGATGATGATGAAGGCGAGTAAGCCGGGGCCGTTGTACCGGCGCGTGGTGTGGTGGTTGCTGGGCTATCTGGCGCTGCTGTCGATCGCGGTGTTCAGCGTCGGCAACTACGTGCATGAACATGCGGAGCACGCTGCCTGGCGCGCGCTGCTCAATTCCGAACTGGACAGCATCGTCGAGCACACCGAGCACGAGCCGCACTATCGCTGGCAGGACTCGGACACGCTCAGCCTGTTCCGCTTCGATGAAGGCAACATGCCGGAAAGCGTGCGCCTGCTGCACCCGGGGCTGCATGACGGGGTGCCAATCAACGGGCGGCAGACTGCGGTGATGGTGCGTGACACCGGCTCGATGGGGCGGGTGGCGCTGGCGCTGGACATTTCCGACTTCCATGACCTGGAACAGTTCGCCACGCGCTGGGTGATGCTGGCCGGGGTGATCATGATCTTCGTCACCGTGCTGATGGCGTCGTTCGGCATGGAACGCATGGTGCGCCCGTTGAGCCTGCTGGCGCAGCACATCGCCGCGCTGCGGCCGGGCGTCGAGGGCCAGCGCATCGAGGTCGACCCGCGCGGCAGCTCCGAGCTGCACACCATTGCCGATGCACTGAACGACTATCTGGACCGCAACGAGCAGTTTGTCGAACGCGAGCGGGTGTTCATCAGCACCGCCAGCCACGAGCTGCGTACGCCGATTGCGGTGATGACCGGTGCCGCAGAGCTGGCACTGGAACAGCCGGGCCTGCCCGAGCGCGCGCGCCAGCAGATGCAACGCGTGCTGCGCACCGCGCAGAGCGTGGAGCAGCTGATCGAACTGCTGCTGGTGCTGGCGCGTGACCCGGCGCGCCTGGCCGCGCGCGCCGAGCGCATCGCCCTGGACCAGCTGCTGCCGGAAATCGTCGACGACCATCGCCACCTGCTCGGTGACAAGGACCTGAGCATCGGCATCCAGGCGGCCCCGGTGGATATTGTCGCGCCGCTGGCCGTCGTGCAGGCCGCGATCGGCAACCTGCTGCGCAATGCCATCGAGAACAGCGGGCGTGGCCACATTGAGTTGCGCCTGAGCTCGTCGGCGGTGCTGACCCTGCAGGACCCGGGACATGGCATGAGCCCGGAGGAGATTGCGGCGATCCACGCGCGGATGGCCCGCGGCGAGCGCGCCGACCGTGGCGGCGGCATCGGCCTGGACCTGATCGCCCGGCTCTGCGAGCACCTTGGCTGGACCCTGCAGCTGCAGCCCTGCGAGCCGCGTGGCACGCGCGCCACGCTCGATTTCAGCGCTTCACGTCCGGCCTGAACCGGCCGTCCTGGTAGATGCCAACCTTGGTTGGCATGCTGCCCGTCGACCAAGGTCGACGCCTGCCCACGCAATGTCCGTTCGCATTACCGGCCGTTCGGCCGCGCCACGTGCTGGTCGATCAGGATCACATTGCCGTCGGGATCGGCCAACTGCAGGTAGCCGGTGCCCCGCCCATGAGGGTCGATACGCACCGTCAGTTCAATGCCCTTCGCATCCAGTTCCGCCTGCAGTTCACGCACATCCTGGAAGTGGGGCAGTTCCTGCTTGTGCTGGTCCCAGCCCGGGTTGAAGGTGAGCAGGTTGCCCTCGAACATGCCCTGGAACAGGCCGATGATGACGCCGTTGTTGCGCATCACCAGCCAGTTCTGCGCCGGCTCGCCGCCGGTCACCGAGAAGCCCAGTGCTTCGTAGAAGCTGCGGGAGGCCGCCAGGTCCCTGACCGAGAGGCTGACGGAGAAGGCGCCGAGCTGCATGGGAGTGGCTCCGGGAAAGGGCAGCCGGCACTGCAGCATGACCCGGCGTGAAGACAATGTTAATCTCGGCGTGCGCCGCTTCATGCGGCGCTTTTTTTTCCCGCTCTTTCGATCGACAGAGGATCCCATGCCGACCGAACCCGCTACTGCCCTGATCAGCAACGACATCGTTGGCCTGGGCCTGATTGCCGCCACCCTGGCCCTGATCTTCTGGGCCGCCAGTGGCCCGACCCCGTTGTTGAAGAAGATCTTCGCCTGGGTGCCGGCGCTGCTGCTGTGCTACTTCGTCCCCGCCATCTACAACACCGCCGGTGTCATCGACGGCCACAACACCTCGCTGTACAACCCGGTCGCGCGTGACGTGCTGCTGCCGGCCGCGCTGGTCCTGCTGACCCTGTCGATCGACCTCAAGGGTATTGCCAAGCTCGGCCCGAAACTGCTGATCGTGTTCTGCGCCGGTACCGCCGGCATCATGCTCGGCGCCATCGTCTCGTTCCAGCTGATGAAGCTGATCCACCCCGAAACCGTGGCCGGTGATACCTGGGCCGGCATGGCGGCGCTGGCCGGCAGCTGGATCGGCGGCGGCGCCAACATGGTGGCCATGCGTGAAGTGTTCGGCACCGATGCCACCACCTTCGGCCAGTTCGCGGTGGTCGACGTGGCCTGCGCCAGCCTGTGGATGGCCATCCTGCTGTTCCTGGCCAACCGCGCGCAGCAGATCGATACCCGCAACGGTGCCGATACCCGTGCCATCGACGAGATGAAGGCGCGTATCAGCGCCTACGAGGCGCAGAACGCGCGCATTCCCAGCATGACCGACCTGATGGTGATCGTCGGCGTGGCACTGGGCGGCGTCGGCCTGGCCCATGCCATCGCCGCGCCGCTGGCGGGCTGGTTCAAGACCAATGTCAGCTGGGCTAGCCAGTTCAGCCTGGACAGCCAGTTCGTGTGGGTGATCCTGCTGTCGACAGCGATGGGCCTGGGCCTGAGCTTCACTCGTGCGCGCCGGCTGGAAGCCGCAGGCGCTTCGCGGCTGGGCACGGTGTTCCTGTACTTCCTGATCGCCTGCATCGGCATGCAGATGAACCTGCTGTCGCTGCTGGACCGGCCGTGGCTGTTCCTGCTCGGCGCGATCTGGATGGCCACGCATGTGCTGGTGCTGTGGGTGGTGGCCAAGCTGCTGCGCGCGCCGCTGTTCTTCTTCGCGATCGGTTCGCAGGGCAACATCGGCGCAGCCGCTTCGGCCCCCGTGGTGGCTGCGGCGTTCCATCCGACGCTGGCTCCGGTGGGCGTGCTGCTGGGCACGGTGGGCTACGCCACCGGCACCGGGCTGGCCTATGTCACTGGCCTGATCCTGAAGTGGATGGCCAACGGCTGAGTCCGGGCCGCCCCGGCGTCATGCTTGTGTAGATCCACGCCATGCGTGGATGCACTTCATGGGCCTCCATGAACATGGAAGGGGTCAGATCCGTTTCCCGGAGGAAACGGATCTGACCCCTGATGCATCTCGCCGTCACCGGAAATCTGTCGAAGGTGGGGTGGTGTCGGATGGCGGGGTGTCCGCGGCATGGATGCCGCGGCCAAGCCCCCAGGGTGAAGTGACCCCCGAGACTTGGACGGGATCAGGCGGCCGATTGGGCCCGCTCCCGGTACTCTACCGGGCTCAGACCTTTCAGTTTCGGTTTGATGCGCTCCTGGTTGTAGTACTGGATGTATTCCACCAGCCCAGCCTC
>NZ_JCAFSU010000019.1:0-78729 GCF_059369555.1 Stenotrophomonas sp. YJH_SMC_21 | reverse complement strand
GGCGGTTCAGGGAGAATCCGGCGTGGGGACCCAAGCTACTTCTCGGTCGCAAGACCTGGATCCACACGGTCGCCCACGCCGGGCTCTCGGCACCCAAGGTGCCAGATTGGCAAGAGATAAGATCCACGCCATGCGTGGATGGTTCACTCGGAACAACCCGCGCGCCCTGTCAGGGCTTGCGCCGCGCATACCGCTGCGCGATCACACCGCAGACGATCAGCTGGATCTGGTGGTAGATCATCACCGGCAGCACGATCGCGCCGAGGCTGCCGCCGGCGAACAGCACCTTGGCGATCGGCACGCCGGTGGCCAGGCTCTTCTTCGAGCCACAGAACACGATGGCGATCTCGTCCTCGCGGTTGAAGCGCAGCCGGCGGGCGATGAAGGTGATCAGCGGCATGGCGATGCCGAGCAGCACGGCAGCCACCACGGCCACGGCCAGCAACGAGAGCAGCGGTGTCTTGCTCCACAACCCTTCGGTCACCGCTTCGCCGAACGCCGAATACACCACCAGCAGGATTGTGCCCTGGTCGGTGTAGCGCAGCAGCGCGCGCTGCTTCTCAACCCAGCCGGCAATCCACGGCCGCAGCAGGTGGCCGGCCACGAACGGCACCAGCAGCTGCAGCATGATGCCGCCGATCGCGTGCAGTGGGTCATGTACGCCGCCGGAGGTGCCGGCCAGCGCGGTCAGCAGCAGTGGGGTCAGGAACACGCCGAGGATGCTCGACAGCGAGGCGCTGCACACCGCTGCCGGCACGTTGCCGCGGGCCATCGAGGTGAACGCGATGGACGACTGCACGGTGGACGGCAGGGTGCACAGGAACAGCACGCCCAGGTACAGCTCCGGAGTCAGCAGCCAGCCCGACAGTGGCTTGAACATCAGCCCCAGCAGCGGGAACAGGATGAAGGTGCAGGCCAGGATGGTCAGGTGCAGCCGCCAGTGCAGCATGCCGCCGATGATCGACTCGCGCGGCAGGCGCGCACCATGCAGGAAGAACAGCGCGGCGATGGCGACGGTGGTGACATCGTCGAGGACGATGGCGGCGGCGCCCTTCATCGGCAGCAGCGAGGCCAGGCCGACGGTGCACAGCAGGGCGAGGGTGAAGTTGTCCGGTCGCAGGCGCGACCACCAGCGGGTCATGGTGGGCAGAGTCCTTGGTGCGGTGGAGTCAGGGCGAAGTGGATGGCGTGGCCAGGCGCTGGCGGGTGGCGGCTTCCAGCGACTTCAGGCCGGCACGCTGGCCGAGCTGCAGGGCCTGTTCCGGGCTGGCATGTTCGTAGCGTGCATTGACCAGGCCGAGCACGGCACCGGCGCGGTTGCCGGACGCGCAGTGCAGCAACACCGGCCCCTGGCTCTGCTGCAGGGCCTGGTGCACCGCGCGCACATTGGCCGCATCCAGGCCCTCGGCGCCGGCCATCGGAATGCGCACATAGCGCAGGCCCAGCGATTCGGCCGCGTGGATTTCATCGAAACCCCGGTCCTCGCCAGGCTGGCGCAGGTCGATCACCGTGCGTACGCCCCGTGCGGCCAGGGCCTGCAGCTGTGCGGCGCTGGGCTGGCCACCGGCATACAGGCCGGGACGGACTTCGTTGAGAGGCACGTCTTCGGCCAGGGCCGTCAGTGGCAGGCAGAGCGACAACAACAGCAGGCAGGTCAGGCGCAGCAGCATGGTCCTCTCCGTGAAAACGTCCTGCCGCTACAAGCGCAGTCCGGCGCGGGCCTTCAACAGCTCGCGCAGTTCGTATTTGTCAGTATCGTCCAGACCCTGCTGGCGCTGCTTTGCCAACAACTCCTCCAGACGTTGCACCAGCAGCTGTTTCTCCAGCTGGGCCACTGCGTCGTGCAGTTCCTGGGTCCAGCTGGCCTCGGTGCCGGGCAGCGTCTGTGCGGCCAATGTATGCAGCGAGGCCTGTTCCTCGCGGCCGTCGAAGTGTTCCAGCAGGGCGCCGGTGCTGATGTCCGGGCGCTGTTCGACCAGCCCCAGCAGCTCCAGAAGCAGTTCCACACCGGGCAGGCGCAGGCCCTGGAAGTGATGCTTGCCGCCCAGGGTCAGCGCCAGCGAGGGTTGCTGCAGCAGCACGGCGATCGCGCCGCGCACCAGGCTGCGCCTGGCCACCGGCTGGATCGTGCGCGAAGGCTGGCGTTGCGGCATCGGCGTGCGTGCAGCCTGGGCGTTGCCGCCGAGCCCGGTCAGCTGCGCCAGCTGCTGCTTCATCAGGTCGCCGAAGGCACCGTCGGGAATCTGCGCCAGCATCGGCTTTGCGCGCTCGGCCAGGCGTGCCTTGCCGTCCAGTGTGCCCAGGTTGATCTCGCGGGTCAGTTCATCGAAGAAGAACTGCGACAGCGGCGTGGCCTGCTTCAGGCGCTCGTTGAAGGCCTCGGCGCCTTCCTTGCGCACGATGGTGTCCGGGTCTTCGCCATCGGGCAGGAACAGGAAGAAGGCCTGGCGGCCGTCCTTCATGCGCGGCAGCACCGACTCCAGCGCCTTCCAGCCGGCGCGGCGGCCGGCGGCGTCGCCGTCGAAGCAGAAGAACACGTCCGGCGCGTTGCGGAACAGCAGCTCGGCATGGTCCGGCGTGGTTGCGGTACCCAGTGTTGCCACCGCCTGGGTGACACCGAACTGGAACAGCGAGACCACGTCCATGTAGCCCTCGACCACGATCAACCGCTCGATCTTCTGGTTGGCCTGGCGCACCTGCCACAGGCCGTACAGTTCGCGGCCCTTGTGGAACAGCGCGGTTTCGGGCGAGTTGAGGTACTTGGGGCCGTCGTCCTTCTCGAACACGCGGCCGCCGAAGGCGATCACCCGGCCGCGACGATCGAAGATCGGGAACATCACCCGGTCGCGGAACTTGTCGTAGACATGGCCGCGATCGTTCTTGGAGAACAGGCCGGCGCGGTCGAGCAGCTTCATGCGCCGCTCGTCCTTGCCCAGTGCATCGCGCAGGCCGCTGTACCCATCCGGCGCATAGCCGATCTGGAAGCGCGCGCGGTTCTCTTCGTCCACGCCACGCCCATCAAGGTAACTGCGTGCCTTGTCGCTGCCTTCCAGGTTCTTCTGGAAGAACCGGGCGGCGGCATCCAGTGCCGAATACAGCTCGCGGCTGTCGTCCTGCTGCTGGGGGCTGCGCGGGTTCTCGTTGCGCGGTACTTCCATGCCCGCGCGCTTGGCCAGCTCATCCACCGCGTCGAGGAACTCGAGGCGGTCGTAGTTCATCAGGAAGCTGATCGCGGTGCCGTGCGCGCCGCAGCCGAAGCAGTGATAGAACTGCTTGGTGGGCGAGACCGTGAACGACGCGGAGCGCTCGTCATGGAACGGGCAGCGCGCGGCGTACTCCTTGCCCTGGCGCTTCAAAGGCACGCGGCTGCCCACCACCTCGACGATGTCGGTGCGGGCGAGCAGGTCGTCGATGAAAGCGTCGGGGATACGGGCCATGGGCAACAGGGCAGGGCGCGGTGCAGGACCACGCGACGGAACCGGGGCGGTTGGCCTAGTTTACCCCCTGTCGGGCACCTGGCTGGCGGTTGCCGGATCAATGCCGGCTGCGGCCAGGTGATGACGCGCGCGCAGGCGCTCATCGATCACCGCCGTCATCAGGGCGCCAACGAAGAACACGACGGTGGCGTAGTAGATCCAGACCAGCGAGATCACCAGCGCGCCCATCGAGCCGTAGGCACTGCCGGGGGCCACGGTGGCGATGTAGACGCCGATGCCGTACCGGCCCAGTGCGAACAGTGCCGAGGTGATGACGCCGCCGATGAAGGCCTGGCGCCACGCCACGCGACGGTCTGGCAGGTAGTGGTACATGAAGGCGAAGCCGACTGCGTACAGCAGCAGGCTCGTGACGTACCCCAGCGCGGGCAGGATCGAGGGCAGTTGCGCGAAGGCCACCTGCAGCACCGTGGTGGCGGTCATCGACAGGATCAGCAGGAAGCCCAGCGCCAGCACCACGCCGAACGAGAACACGCGCTTGCGCAGCCAGGCCTTGAGGCCTTCCAGGCGCTCGCCGCTGGTGCGGAAGATCAGGTTCAGTGCGTTCTGCAGCTGGGCGAACACGGCGGTGGCGCCGACGAACAGCAGCAGCGTGCTCCACACACCCGCCAGCGAGCCGACATCCGGCTGGTTGTCGGCGTTCTTCAGAACGGTTTCGGCCACGGTGGCCGCGCTGCTGCCGGCCACCGAGCTGATCTGGTCGATCAGTGCCTGCTGGGCCGGTGGGTACAGCGAGGCGGTCAGCCACAGCAGCAGCACCAGCAACGGTGCCATCGACAGCAGGGCGTAGAAGGAGACGGAAGCTGCCTGGGTCAGCACGTCGACGTCGATGAAGCGCTTGGCCACCGCCATCGGGAAGCTGTCCTGCAGGCGCTTGATGTACTTGTGCAGTGACACGGGAACGTTGGGCTCGGGTTCAACCATGTGTGCGGTTGTAGCAGGCGACCGACGAAGGTGCGGTGAAGCGGGTGCATCAATGGGGTCAGAGCCCTTCCGCGTCGCGGAAGGGATCCGACCGCAAGTGCTGGATTACGCCAGCAGCTGCTTGACCAGCTTGGAGACCAGGCCCATGTCGGCCTGGCCGGCGAGCTTGGGCTTCAGTGCGCCCATCAGCTTGCCCATGTCGGCCGGGCCGGAGGCGCCGGTTTCGGCGATGGCGGCCTGGATGGCGGCCACGATCTCGGCTTCGCCCATCTTGGCCGGCAGGTAGGCTTCGATGACCACGATCTCGGCGCGCTCGATCTCGGCCAGGTCTTCGCGGTTGGCGGCTTCGTACTGGCTGACCGAGTCCTTGCGCTGCTTGACCATCTTGTCGAGCACGGCGACCACGGCGGTGTCGTCCAGTTCGATGCGCTCGTCCACTTCGCGCTGCTTGATGGCGGCATTGATCAGGCGGATCACGCCCAGCTTGTGCTTCTCGCCCGCCTTCATGGCGGCCTTCATGTCTTCGGTGAGCTGCTGCTTCATGCTCATGAGGAACCTCGTGGTGGTAGGTGGGGCGGGGGCGGATGCCCGAACCCGGAAACGCAAAAAGCCGGCGACGCTCGCGCGTGCCGGCTTCGGCTCCATCGCGACAGGCAGGCCCGCCGCAATGAAGATGCGTCCGATCAGTACAGGCGCTGACGCTTGGTGACGTCGCGCGACGAGCGGCGCAGCTGACGCTTCACAGCAGCGGCGGCCTTGCGCTTGCGCTCCTGGGTCGGCTTTTCGTAGAACTCGCGCTTGCGGGTTTCGGCCAGCACACCGGCCTTTTCGCAAGTGCGCTTGAAGCGGCGAAGAGCAAACTCGAAGGGCTCGTTCTCGCGGACTTTGACGCTGGGCATGGAATCTCCGGGACACAGTAGAACCGGGTCACGCCCGGCGAGCCGCACATTATAGCGGCGAATAGACAAACTGCAAGCGGCCAACCCTGAATACGGGCCGGAAGTTCGAAAGCAGTGAGATCTGCACATCCCCCGAGGGGGCGGCAGGGGCGTCATAATAGCAGGCATGCGAGTCCTTGGCATCGAATCTTCCTGTGATGAGACCGGCGTGGCGGTGTATGACACCGGCCTGTCCGGCAGCGCGGCCCTGCGCGCCCATGCGGTCTACAGCCAGATCGCCCTGCACGCCGAATATGGTGGTGTGGTGCCAGAACTGGCCAGCCGCGACCACGTCCGCAAGCTGCTGCCGCTGGTGCGCCAGACCCTGGCCGAAGCCGGTCTGGGGGTAGGCGATATCGATGGCGTGGCCTATACGGCCGGTCCCGGCCTGGTCGGCGCGCTGCTGGTGGGCGCGGGCGTGGCGCGTTCGCTGGCCTGGGCGCTGGAGGTACCGGCCGTGGGCGTACACCATATGGAAGGCCACCTGCTGGCCCCGCTGATGGAAGACGACCCGCCGGAAGCGCCGTTCGTGGCACTGCTGGTGTCCGGTGGCCATACCCAGCTGGTGGCGGTGGATGCGATCGGCCAGTACCGCCTGCTGGGCGAAACCCTGGACGATGCGGCCGGCGAGGCCTTCGACAAGACCGCCAAGCTGATGGGGCTGCCGTACCCCGGTGGCCCGCAGCTGGCCAGGCTGGCCGAGCAGGGCACGCCGGGCGCGTATCGCTTCGCGCGGCCGATGACCGACCGCCCGGGGCTGGATTTCAGCTTCTCCGGCCTGAAGACCCAGGTCCTGATGGCCTGGCGCGACAGCGACCAGAGCGAGCAGACCCGTGCCGACATCGCCCGGGGCTTTGAAGATGCGGTGGTCGAGACCCTGTCGATCAAGTGCGAGCGCGCGTTGGAAGCGGCGGGGACCAACGTGATCGTGGTGGCCGGCGGCGTCGGCGCCAACAAGCGCCTGCGCGCCCGCCTGCAGCAGATGGCCGAGCGCCTCGGCGGCCGCGCCTGCTTCCCGCGGCCGGCACTGTGCACCGACAACGGCGCGATGATCGCCTTCGCCGGCGCGCTGCGCCTGCAGGCCGGCCAGCACAGTCCGCCGAAGGTGGATGTGACCCCGCGCTGGGACATGGCGACCCTGCCGGCGGTGTGAACAGGTAGCGTCGGGCCACGGCCGGCGGACGCATTACCGATGCACTGCCAACGGCGACGCCGCCAGCACGGTTGTCGCCCGCTCATGGCGCTGCAGCCAGCCCAGCGTGTGTGGGCAGCGGGCATGGATCAGCCGCCCGATCGCGGCCAGGTCGGCGCCGATGTCGCGCTCGAGGATGGGCTCGTGATGGGCGATGCGGTTGCGCAGGTGGCGGATGCGGTCGAGGTCAGCATGGATGTTCGTGCGGACCACGCTGAGAGCATCCTGTGGCGCGTTCGGCAACGCAATCTTCAAGCCCCGCGCCCAGATGGCTCCCTCGAAGCGCCGCGTGAAAAGCTGCTGCCAGAAAGCGAAACGAAGACTGGCGATGATCTCCGGAGTGTCCATCCGAGGATCTGCCTGTCTATGGATATCCTGCAAGGCCGACAACGCGCCATCTGCTGGCATCCGCTGCAGCAGTGCAGGATGCCAGGGCCAGCGCGGCCCGAAGGTATGCGCCAGCGCCGCGGCCACCGCATTGCGGATTACGATTTCACAGACGTGCAGGGGAGATAGCAGCGCGCCGCACATCTGCATGTTCCATACGTAAAGTGAGGCGGCGTCCAAACAGTGCCGGTATGCAATGCGTTTGTACGTCGCCCACCGTGGGCGTGACAGCGCTGCCTGCAGGATTCGTTGCTCTCTCATCAAATACGGGACCACATGGCGGATCACTAGCCTGCGCTGGTTGCCGCAGGCGTGATATCGGGCAATGCCGCCGTGTCAGGCAGCAAAATTCCTGTATCGCCTTGGGCTTCCTCCAGTATGTCGTGATTGACTCTGGACCGTAGAGGAAATGAACGTCACGATCTGCATCGTGTGCTCCGGGACTCGCGGCTGGATTCCAGCTCCCCCCGGGGACGTTGAGAGGTACCAAAGGGCCCCGCTAGCAGGGCCCTTTGTTTTTTCCGGACCGCCCCACGCCGGTGGCCCGCCGCCCGTTCCGGGCAGGCTCACCGCCGTGCCGGTACCATGGCCGTCTGTATTCGGCTGGTAACCGCAATGGACAAGGTTTTCATCGAGGGGCTGACGATCGACGCCCTGATCGGCATCTACGATTGGGAGCGGCGGATCCGCCAGGACCTGGTGTTCGACCTGGAAATGGGCTTCGACAACCGTCGCCCCGCAGCCACCGATGACATCGCCCACACCCTGAACTACAAGGCGGTGAGCAAGCGCCTGGAACAGTTCGTGCGCGAGTCGGAGTTCGGCCTGGTCGAGACCCTGGCCGAACGTTGCGCGCAGATCGTGCTGGACGAATTCGATGTGAAGTGGCTGCGCCTGAAGCTGAGCAAGCCGGGCGCGGTGCGCGGCGCGCGCGCGGTGGGCGTGATCATCGAACGCACGCGGGACTGACCCGGTCGCGCCGGCCATTGGCCAGCAACCCCGGTAGTGCCGGCCGCTGGCCGGCAACCTTGGCAACAACGAAACAGACAGGAGACAACCGATGGTGGACGCGGTGGTGGCGGTACAGTGGCTGGAACGGCTGCAGAACACACTGGAACCCTATCCTGGCGCCTACCTGGCGTTGATGATCTCGGCGCTGCTGATCGCCGCTGGCCTGGCCAACTGGGTGACCAAGCGCATCCTGCTGCGCGGGCTGCGACGCCTGCTCAGCCGCCTGCCGGGCGCTGATACCGGCCGTGGCAGCCACCTGATGCGGGTGATCTCGCGTCTGTCCAATGTGGTGCCCAGCCAGGTGATCGCCTCGGGCATCCGCATCGTGCCGGACCTGCCGCCGGGGCTGGTGAGCTTCATCATCGGCGCCTGCCAGGCGTGGGCGATCCTGACCGTGGTGCTGGCCATCTCGCATGCGCTGGATGCGGCCAATGATCTCTACGAGCGCCGCCCCGAGGCACGCAACAAGCCGATCAAGGGGTACCTGCAGGTCGCCAAGATCGTCATCTTCGTGATCGCCGGCCTGTCGATCGTTGCCACCCTGGCCGGCGTCGACCTCCGCTATCTGGTCACCGGTCTCGGCGCCGCCACCGCAGTGCTGATGCTGATCTTCCAGGACACCATCCTGTCGCTGGTGGCCAGCGTACAGATCAGTGGCGATGGTCGCGTGCGCATCGGTGACTGGATCGAGATGCCCAGCCAGAACGCCGACGGTGATGTGATCGACATCGCCCTGCACACCATCACCGTGCAGAACTTCGACAAGACCATCACCACCATCCCGACCAAGAAGCTGGTGACCGAGTCGTTCAAGAACTGGCGCGGCATGCAGGAGGCCGGTGGCCGCCGGATCAAGCGCGCGCTGTACCTGGACCAGCACAGCGTCGGCTTCCTGGATGAGGGCGACCTGGCCTTCCTCGGTGAATTCGCGCTGCTGCGCGACTACCTGCAGGCCAAGGAGCAGGAGCTGGGGCAGTGGAACGGGCGCCTGCGCGAGCAGGGCGTGGCCGAGGTCAACAGCCGCCGGGTGACCAACCTGGGTACCTTCCGGGCCTATGTGGAGCGCTACCTGCGCAGCCACCCGGGCATCCATACCGACATGACCCTGCTGGTACGCCAGCTGCAGCCGACCACCGAAGGCCTGCCGCTGGAGCTGTACTGCTTCACCCGCAGCACCGCCTGGGGTGAGTACGAGGCGGTGCAGTCGGACATTTTCGACCACCTGCTGGCGATCCTGCCGGCCTTCGGCCTGCGGGTGTTCCAGGCCTCCAGCGACGCCATGTTGATGGCCGGGCAGCGCCAGTTGGCCGGCTCGGAGTAAGCTGCGGTGCCCCCGGCGGGGCCATACGGACCCCGCTGGTGGCTGAAACTGAATGAACAAACCCCTCGCCAAATCGTCCGGGATCGCTAGAATGCCGGGTTTGTAAACGTTTTCATCAAGGACTGCCGGTGGCCTCCGATCGCATCGAATCCCTCATTGCCCAGATGACCGTCGAGGAAAAGGTCGGCCAGCTGGGTGTCTTCGCGGACATGGTCCGCCCGTTCGCCCCGGACGTGAACCCGGAAGCCAACGTGCGCAATGCCGACCAGGTGCTGCAGCAGGTGCGCGAGGGCAAGGTCGGCTCGCTGTTCAATGGTGTGGGCGCCGAACTGGGCCGCCGGATCCAGCAGGTCGCCACCGAAGAGAGCCGTCTGGGCATCCCGGTGATCCTGGCGGCCGACGTCATCCACGGCATGCGCACCGTGTTCCCGATTCCGCTGGGCGAGGCCGCCAGCTTCGAGCCGGCGCTGGCCGAGCGCACCGCGCGCGCCACCGCCATCGAGGCCACCGCTGCCGGCCTGCACTGGACCTATGCCCCGGCCGTGGACATCGCCCGCGACCAGCGCTGGGGCCGTGGCGCCGAAGGTGCCGGTGAGGACGTGGTGCTGGGCTGTGCCTTTGCCGCCGCCCGCGTGCGCGGCTTCCAGGGCAGCGACCTGCGCGCCGCCGATTCGCTGCTGGCCACGCCGAAGCACTTCGCCGCCTATGGCGCGGTGATGGCCGGCATGGAATACAACATGGTGGACATCTCGCCGCAGACCCTGCGCGACGTGCACCTGCCACCGTTCAAGGCCGCCTTCGACGCCGGCGCGATCACCGTGATGTCCTCGTTCAACGACATCAATGGCGTGCCGGCCAGTGCCAACGCCGAACTGCTGACCGACATCCTGCGCGGTGAGTGGAAGTTCCCGGGCGTGGTGATCTCCGATTACACCGCCGACATGGAACTGGTCGCCCACGGCTACGCCGCCGACGACCGCGACGCCACTGCCAAGGCGTTCACCGCCGGCCTGGACCTGAGCATGCAGAGCGGCTTCTACGCCGAGCACCTGCCGGGCCTGGTCGAGAGCGGCGAGGTGCCGATGGCGGTGCTGGATGAGGGCGTGCGCCGCATCCTGTGGCTGAAGGAAACCATCGGCCTGTTCGACGACCCGTACCGTTCGCTGGACCCGGTGCGCGAAGCCGATACCTCGTACCTCGCCGCGCATGACGAACTGTCGCGCGATGCCGCGCGCCGTTCGATCGTGCTGCTGAACAACCGTGACAACGTGCTGCCGCTGCAGAAGACCGGGCAGAAGATCGCGCTGATCGGCCCGTTCGTGCAGGACCGCGAGAACATTGAAGGCTGCTGGACCCTGTTCGGCGACAAGCAGCGTTACGTGGACCTGGAAACCGGCGTGCGCGCCGCCATCGGCGATGAAGCGCTGCTGGAGATCGTGCCGGGCTGCGAACTGGAAACCGCCATTCCGGGCGGCACCGAAGCAGCGGTGGCTGCCGCGCTGCGCGCCGACGTGGTGGTGCTGGCGCTGGGCGAACCGCAGCGCTACAGCGGTGAAGCGCAGTCGCGCGTGGAGATCACCCTGCCGCCGGCACAGCAGGCACTGGCCGAGGCGGTGGCGATGACCGGCAAGCCGCTGGTGGTGCTGCTGCGCAACGGCCGCGCGCTGGCATTGCAGGGCGCGGTGCGCAACGCGCACGCGGTGGCGGTCACCTGGTACCTGGGCACGCAGACCGGCCATGCCGTGGCTGATGTGCTGTTCGGCGACTACAGCCCGTCCGGCCGCCTGCCGGTCAGCTTCCCGCAGGTGTCCGGCCAGCAGCCGTACTTCTACAACCACCCGCGCACCGGCCGCCCGGAACTGCCGACCATGTCGGAGTTCAAGGCTCGCTGGCGCGAGATCCCGAACGAGCCGCTGTACCCGTTCGGCCACGGCATCGGCTACACCACCTTCGCCTACGGCGTGCCGCAGCTGAGTGCGGCGCAGCTCGGCTGGGACGACACCCTGACCATCACCACCACGCTGACCAACAGCGGCGACATGGCCGGCGAGGAAGTGGTGCAGCTGTACATCCACGACCGCGTGGCCAGCCGCGTGCGTCCGGTGCGTGAACTGAAGGACTTCCGCAAGGTGGCACTGCAGCCAGGCGAGTCGACCGACGTGGTGTTCACCCTCACCCGCGAGCAACTGGCCTTCACCGGCCGCGACGGCGTGCTGCGTGCCGAACCGGGCCACTTCGACCTGTGGGTCTGCGCGTCCTCGGCGGCCGGCGAAGCCGTGCAGTTCGAGCTGCTGAAGGCCTGATCGAAGAAAAAGGGGACGGAGGGGATTAAGTCGTTTGTGCCACTAACGACTTAATCCCCTCCGTCCCCTTTTTGTTGTCCTCACCGCGGCGGCGCTACCATCGGGCTCCCTGTTTCGATGGAGTGCGCGCATGCGCCGGATGGCTTGTCTGATTCCCGCCCTGATGCTGGCCGCCTGTTCGCAGCCGGCGGCACCCCCGGCCGAGCCTGCGGCGGATGCACCGCCGCCGATGGAGGCCAGCGCCCCGGCAACGCCTGCGGCGTCTGCCACTGAACCCGCTGCTTCGGCACCGGCCGCGCCCGCAGCGGAAGCGCCGGCCGAAGACGCACGCGCGCGCATCGAAACGCTGCTTGGCGATGCGGCGCAGTTCGAGAAGGTCTTCAATGCGTTCAAGGCCGCCGTGGTTGGCGGCGATCGCGCTGCGGTGGTCGAGGAAGTGCGCTTTCCATTGAACGTCGGTAGCGGAAAGAAGATCACCGGCCCCGGTGAGTTCCAGCGCAACTACGAGAAGATCATCACCCCGGCGGTGGTCAAGGCGGTGTCCGAGCAGGATTTCGGCAAGGTGTTCGTCAACCAGCAGGGCGTGATGATCGGCAGCGGCCAGGTGTGGTTGAACGGGCAGTGCCTGGACCAGGCCTGCACGAAGACCGAGGTGAAGGTCATCACCATCCAATGAACGCAGACGGCCCCGCGTGCGGGGCCGTTTGGCAAGGTGGTGCCGGCCGCTGGCCGGCAACCGCAGGATGTCGGAAGGATCCAGGTGCCGGCCAGCGCCCGGCACCGGCGGGCATCAGGTCTTCGGGGTGAGCTTCAGCAGGCGCGCCTTGCTGCCGTCTTCCAGCAGCCACAGGGCGCCATCCGGGCCCTGTTCCACTTCGCGGATGCGCTCGCCCATGTTGAAGCGTTCGGCTTCGCGCGCGCTGTCGCCATCAAACGCCACACGCACCAGCGAGGTCGACGACAGGCCGCCGATGAAGCCGCTGCCCTTCCACTGCGGGAACAGGTTGCCGCTGTAGATCACGAAGCCGGCCGGCGAGATCACTGGCGTCCAGGTCACCTTCGGCGCGGCGAATTCCGGGCGCGTGTCGTGGTCGGGAATCGGCCGGCCGTCGTAATGGTCACCATTGGAAACGATCGGGTAGCCGTAGTTGGCGCCGCGCACGATCAGGTTCAGTTCGTCACCGCCGGCCGGGCCCATCTCGTGTGCCCACAGCTTGCCGTTGGCATCGAAGGCCATGCCGAGGATGTTGCGGTGGCCCAGTGACCACACCTGCGCGGCCACGCCGCCCTGCGAGGCGAACGGGTTGTCGGCGGGCAGGCTGCCATCATCGTTGAGGCGGATGATCTTGCCGAGGTTGCCGCCCATGTCCTGCGCCGGATCGAACTTCTGGCGCTCGCTGGAGCTGATCCACAGCTTGCCGTCCGGGCCGAAAGCAAGGCGATGGCCGTAGTGGCCTTCACCACTCACCTTCGGGCTCTGTCGCCAGATCACCTTCAGGTCCTTCAGCTGGCCGGCACCGTTGGCATCCAGCGCCAGCGTGGCACGGGCCACGGCAGCGCCGCGGGTGTCCAGCGTGCCTTCCTCGGCATAGCTGAGGTAGATCACGTGGTTGCTCGCGAATTGCGGGTGCAGGATCACGTCACCGAAGCCGCCCTGGCCGCCGTAAGCGACCTTCGGAACGCCGGTGATCTCATGCTTCTGGCCGCTGGCCAGGTCCAGGTGCTGCAGCTTGCCGCGCTTTTCGGTGACCAGCAGGCTGCCGTCCGGCAGGAAGGTCATCGCCCACGGCTGGTCGAACCGGCTGATTTCGGTGGCGGTGAACGGGCGCTGGTCGGCAGTGGTGGAGGCTGCGGGCGCTGCGGTCTGGGCGCCGTTGGCGGCCGGGTCGGCGGCATTGCAGGCGGAGGTGGCAAGGATCGGCACCAGGCCGAGGGCGAGCAGCAGGGGCGTGCGGGTCATGGGTATCTCCAGTGCGGGGATGCGGATGGCCGGGCTGTCCCTTGTATACCACCGGCGCCGTGAGCGTCGTGGCCCGAAGGTCCTGCGACCCCTGTGCGAGCGCGGCGGGATCGTCTAGGGTGGGCACGCCCGGGCAAAGCGTGCCCGTCTGCCTGCCAAGGATCTGCAATGAACACTGCCATGCCCCACAAGCCCTCCACCGCCTTCATCGCCGCCTCATGGGTGGCCCTGCTGCTGGGTGCGGCGGCCTACCTGATCGGTCTGTTCAACGCCACGATGGCGCTCAACGAAAAGGGCTACTACCTGACCCTGCTGCTGTTCGGCCTGTTCGCGGCGGTGTCGCTGCAGAAGAGCGTGCGTGACCGCGTCGAGGGCATTCCGGTGAGTGGCCTGTACTACGCGCTGTGCTGGTTCGCACTGCTGTCGGCGTTGATGCTGCTGCTGGTTGGCCTGTGGAATGCCACGCTGGCACCGAGCGAGAAGGGCTTCTACGGCATGGCGTATGCACTGTCGCTGTTCGGCGCGGTGGCGGTGCAGAAGAACACCCGCGACCTGATCGCCGCCGGTGGCGGTGAGAGCAAGCGCAGCGCGGTCGTGCCGCCGCTGCCGGAACAGGAGTGAATGTGTAGAGCCGGGCCCATGCTCGGCTGTCCCGCGGCGTTTGCGGAGTCGAGCCGAGCGTAGGCTCGGCCCGACAAAAGCGTGGCGCTATCGCTTCAACAGCGGATCCGCCTGCTGCGCGTCCTCCCAGCCACGGCGCACGGCATTGCGTGCCTGCGCCCATTCCAGCCGGCTGCGGCCACGCTCGCTGGCCCAGCGCGACTCCAGTTCAGCTTCGACCTGTTCGTAGGCGCGGATCATGTCCTGCGCACGCGCGGCATGGCCGATGCGGTAGGCCGGTTCATAGTCCTCGAAGAACAGCTGGTCGTCGTAGTACGGTTCGGCGGTGTAGCGTTCGCGCCAGTAGTTGCTGACCGCATCGCGCGGCGTGCTGTCGTCCGGTACGCGGCCGGGGATCTGGTACTCGGTCATGGAAGGCTCCGTTGTGGACGAAGCCTGATCCTGCCTGCGTGGCGGTTAACGGCCCGGTCCGGCAGCGTGATCACCAGATCAATCCGCCGGGCATGGCCCGGCGCTATCGGTCATCCGGCGTCGGCATCTTTTCGCGGCAGCTTGTAGATCACCGCGCCGATGGCGAACGCCACCAGCGCAGCAGCGATGTTCTGCCAGCTGGCACTGGCGAACAGCGCCAGGCACAGCAGCAGCGCGAGTACCGGAATCAGCGGGCCACCCGGCAGTTTCAGTGCGCCCGGCCGGTCCGCATAGCGCTTGGCCAGCACCAGTACCGCAGCGGCCGTTCCGATGTAGGCGAACAGGCGCGTGGTCATCGACAGCAGGGCCAGCTGCACGAACGAACCGGACAGGGCCAGGCCCAGCGCGATCAAACCCTGGCACAGGATCGACGCGGCTGGCGTGTGGAAGCGCGGATGCACCTGCGCCAGGATCTTCGGCCCATAGCCATCGCGGGCCAGTGCGAACAGGAAGCGCGGGCCCATCATCATCGTGTTGCTGTTGGTGCCGAGGATGGAGATGGTCGCGCCTACGGTGAGGATCAGCGCCAGTGCTTCGCCGCCGAAGCCGGCAGCGGCATCGGCCAGCGGCGTGGCCGAGCTGGCCAGGCCGGCCAGCGTGCCCTGTGCCACCACCTGCACCGCGCCGTAGATGACGGTGACGGTGATGATCATGGTGATCAGCGCGAACGGAATATCGCGACGCGGATTACGGTACTCGCCGGCGGCGGCCGGGATGTTCTCGAAGCCGGCGTAGGCGTACAGCAGCAGCAGGGCAGCTTCGCCCATGCGCTGCAGGTCGTGCGGGTCCGGGCGCTGGCCGGAGAACGCCAGCTGCGGGTCGATGTAGAACGCACCGATGGCCACGAACAGCAGCAGCGGCAACATCTTGCCGATCACCAGCACCACGCCGGTGCGCGCAGCCGAGCGCACGCCGATGATGTTGACGCCGGTGAGGAAGCCCAGCGACACCACGATCACCGCGATGCGCCCCATGCCGGCACCGGCCCACGGCCAGAAGCGCGCGACCGCATCGGCCAGCGCGTTGCTGAGTGCGGCCGCCGAGCTGATGCGGGTCAGCCAGATCATCCAGCCGATCTCAAACCCGGCGAAGCGCCCGAACGCCTCGCGTGCATACAGGTAGCTGCCACCGGGCTCATCGAAGTAGCTGGCGGCCTGCGCGTAGCACAGCACCAGCAGGGCGACCACGATGCCGGCGGCGACCACGCCCCACAGGCTGAAGGGGCCGAGCAGAGCGACGGTGGCGGCCGGCAGCAGGTAGATGCCGCTGCCGATCACATCGTTGATCGACAGGCCGACGATCTGCCAGCGGCTGACCGCGCGCTGCAGCTGCGGTTCGTCCTGCGCGCTCAACGGGCGTCTCCGCGCAGTGCGGGCAGTTGCCACTGGGCCTGCAGGCGCGTGTACTCGGCGCGCGGCAGCAGCACGAAGCGCGGCGCATCCTGCGGCCGCAACCAGTCCAGCAGGGCCTGCATGCGGGCCTGCGGCATGGCGGTGCAGCCGGCCGTGGCCTCACCGGGTTGGCGCCACAGATGGGCGAAGATGCAGCTGCCCTTGCCGGGCTGGTTGTCTGGGTTGTGGGCGATCACGAAGCCCTCCTGGTAACGCACGTCGCCCTTGTTGTGCAGATCCAGCCGCATCGGCTCGGTGGAGCCTTCCACAGCTGCCTTGCCGACCTTCTTCGCGTCGACGATGCGGTTGTAGAACGGCGACGCCGGCACATCCATGCAGTAGCTGCTGTCGAGCATCGGCTGGTAGGGCATGGCGGTGCCGGGGCGGGTGACGGCATAGCCGAACGCGCTGCCGAGCGTGAACACGCCTGCCGGGCTGCGGCCATCGCCTTCCTGCTTCTGCGGGCCATCGGCCTGCGCCGGGTGCAGGCCCAGGCCCCAGGCGCTGCCGGTGCGGCCCAGTGCCACCGGGAACGCCTCTCCATGTGCGTGCCAGCCCTTGCCATCACGCACGTAGGCCTGCAGCTGGCCCTGTGTGCTGTCCCAGCTTTCGCTGGTGACCACGATCAGCTGGCGCGCACCCTGCAGCGGCGCAGCGTGGACGGATACCGCCGCGGCAAGCAGCAGTGCAGCGGTAGCGAGACGGACCAGCGATTTCATCAACAGGTGCTCCGGTCAGGAATCCAGCAGGTGGTCGATCCGCTCCAGGTTCACCGCCAGCTGCTGCTGGCGGTCCGGATTGGTGTGGCAGAGCAGCACGAACAGGAAATCGAGCAGGGCGTGCATGGCGCTACGGTACAGCAGCTGCGCGACCTGCGGCGTGCGCTCGTGCGCACACACCACCAGCGCTGCGTCAGCATGCGCGCGCAGCGGGTTGGCGGTATGGCGGGTGATGGAAATCACCTTGCCACCCATGTCCTGGAACTGGCGCGACAGCTGCGAAAGCTGAGGCAGGTTGCCGAATTCGGAGAACACCAGCAGCGCATCACCGGGGCGCGCGGCCGACAGGTTGGCCAGCATCAGGATCGGGTCGGTATGTGGCACCACCAGCAGGCCGAGCAGCGACAGCCGCATGGCGAACTCGCGGGCATACAGGCCGTCGTCACCCAGGCCGTACACGAACAGCTTGGGCGCGCCGTCGAGCAGCTGCACGATGCGCTCGATTTCCTCGCGTGGGTTGGCCTGGCGGGTTTCCTCTTCGGCCTGTGCCTTGCTGCGGCGCAGGGTGTCGCCCAGGCGCAGGTAGTCGTCGCCGCTGTCGGGTTCGCTGGGGGCCTGCTGCGGATCGGCGCCAGCACGGGCGACATCCTGGCCGATGGAGTACTTCAGGTCCGGGTAGCCCTTGAAGCCGAGCTTCTGGCTGAACTTCACCACGCTGGACTGGCTGATGCCCAGCGCGCTGGCCAGCTGCTGGGACGAGTAGTCGCGCAGCAGGTGGGCGTTGTCGAGGATGAAGTCGGCGATGCGGCGCTCGATGGCCGACATCTGCCCGCGCTCGGAACGGATCTTCAGCAGGGGCGGCATGCGGGGTGTCCGGGCATGTGTAGGCGCGTTGCGGTTGGCAGCATAGAGCAGATTATGTGGTGGCTCGGGCGGGCGGGGTTTGCGGGGGACGCCGCAAGTACGTCCGTGTAGGCTTGGCCGCCGCATCCATGCGGCGGACACCCCCGCAAGCCCCGCCCGCCCGACCCCGGACAGATCGCGCGCGTGCCAGCCGCGAAGAGGATACGAGGTAGAGCAGAAGCAGGAGCATCCACGCGTGGCGTGGATCTACCCGGAGCTGTCGTTGAGTCCGCCTTCAAGCGAGCCGAGCACCGCAGGTCCGGCGAGGGCGAAGAGGCGCGGGTGTTTGAGCGCAGCGAGTTCCGCGCCGTCCCTCGACGGACCGAGGAGCGCAGGGTACCGGCGTGCGCAGCACGTCGGCTCGCGGCCGGCGGAGCGTTTCTTTTGGTTACTTTTCTTTCCGCGGAAAGAAAAGTAACGCGCGACCAAGCGTCAGTCACCCGTGGCCGCTGTAGAGTCGAGCCATGCTCGACTGTGCGGTTCAACCCAGCATCTCCAGCCCACGCACCTCAGTAATGCCCAGCCCCGGTACGTCGCTGATGCTGATCTCCGATTCGTTGAAATGCACGCCGCCGCTAACCGGGTCGAACTGGCCCAGCGAGGGACCGTCGAGGTCAACCTTGGTGATCACATCACTCTTGGCCACGGCCAGGTGCACGGCGGCAGCCACGCTGATGCTCGACTCGATCATGCAGCCGATCATGCACGGCACGCCGTAGATGCCGGCGGTGTCGGCGATGCGGATCGCGTTGGACAGGCCGCCGGTCTTCATCAGCTTGATGTTGATGATGTCGGCCGCGCGCTGCTGGATCAGGTCCATCACCTGGCTGGGGCTGAACACGCTTTCATCGGCCATCACCGGCGTGTTGACGCGATCGGTGACGTACTTCAGCCCGCTGATATCGGCGGCTTTCACCGGCTGCTCCAGCAGCTCCAGTACCACGCCGGCCTCTTCCAGCGTACGCATCGCATGCACCGCCTGCTTGGCGGTCCAGCCCTGGTTGGCATCCAGTCGCAGCAGGGCGCGGCCTTCCACGGCGGCATGGATCGCCTTGACCCGTTCGATGTCCAGGCCGATGTCCTTGCCGACCTTGATCTTCAGCGACTCGAAGCCGCGTTCGATCGCCGAAAGCGAATCGGCCACCATCTTGTCGATGTAGTCCACGCTGATGGTGATGTCGGTGGTGATCACCGGGTCGCCACCACCGAGCATCTGGTACAGCGGCGCACCGTGCAGCTGCGCCCACAGGTCGTACAGCGCGATCTCCACCGCTGCCTTGGCGCTGGTGTTGCGCTCCATCGCGGTCTGCACCAGCGTGCACAGACGGTTGAGGTTGACCACGTCCTGGCCGATCAGGCGCGGGGCGATGAAGTGGCGGATCGCTTCGATGATCGAGCCGTGCGTATCGCCGGTGATCACCGCGGTGGCCGGGGCTTCACCGTAACCGGTGTTGCCGGTGTCGGTGCGGATCAGTACGACCACGTCTTCCACGGTTTCCACCGTGCGCAGGGCAGTCTTGAACGGCGTCTTCAGCGGCACGCGCAGCATGCCCAGTTCGATGGCAGTGATCTTCATTCAGGGGGTCTTGGCCCGCAGGCGCTGGATGTTGGTGATGCGGTCGATGTAGCGGACGGTATCGCTGGCCATCATCGGCTCCAGCGGCGTGACCGAAACACCATTGAGATGGGCCTGCACACGTCTGCCATCGGCACCGAACCAGCTGCCGCCCGCCGTATCGTGGATCACCCAGGTGCGGCCGTCGACGTGGCCAATGGCCATCATCACGTGGCCGGGGATGTAGACCAGGTCGCCGACCTGTAGTTCGGTGACCGCACGGTCGCGCGCGGCCTTGCCGACCTTGTCGGTGAACGGCAGGCGATCCAGTGCCGGGCTGACCGCCTGTGCACTGGTATTGCGCGGCAGCAGCACGCCGAAGCTGCGGTAGATCTCGGAGACGAACCCGCTGCAGTCACGGGTGTCGTAGTCATGGCCCCAGCCGTAGCGTTCGCCCAGGAACTTGAAGGCCTGCTGCAGCAGCAGGCGCGGGGTCAGTGGCAGGTAGTCGGCGGCGGTGTCCTGCGAGCGCGGCAGCAGCGCCGGTACGAGCTTCAGACGCCCATCGGCCTCGCGCACCGGCAACTGCACCACCCACGAGGCATGCGCCTGCTGGCCGTTCACCGGCTCTGACGCAGGCCAGTCGGCCAGCACCGGCAGGCGCACGCCCATGTCCAGCTGCAGGCGCGATACGCGCGGTTCCTCCGGGGTGTAGACGGTCTGCGCGGTGGCGCCGGTGACAATGCGGTACGGGCCCTTCGCGCCGTAGCCGAGCACCGTGGCCTTGTCGCCGCTGGCGATGGCATCGGCTTCGATCCACGCGCTGTAGCGCTCGCTGTGCACGAACAGCCAGCGGCCGTCGGCACTGCGGTGAACCACCGCGACCTTGTCGCCGGGGAACAGCGCCGATTCCTGGAAGCGGTCGATGTCGGTATCACCGGTGGTGCTGAAGACGCGCTCGCGGGTGGGGAAGGTACGCAGTGCCGCGCGCTTCACCACCAGCCCGTAGGCCGGTGCCACCTGGGCAGGAATCGCATCGAGGCCGAGGTTGGCTTCGATGCCGCTGCGCAGCGCGGGGGCGATGGCCTGGCCCGTCTCGTTGAACAGTGCACGCGTGGGCCAGCTGGACAGCGCGCTGATGCTGGCACGCACCGTCGCCGCATCAAGCTGGGCGGGCAGTGTGGCGATGTCCTGGATATGGCTGTCCTGCGCACGCATCCGCGCGTTCTGCGCCTCGATCTGTGTGCGATCCAGAATCGGCGCATCAGCGTTGTCCAGGCGCGCGGCCCAGTACTGCGGGGTGAGGTAGGCCTCGTGCAGGCCGATCACATAGGGCAGCGGCGCACCCGGGTCGGGCGGCGGTGCCGCCTGTGCAAAGGCCGGTGCGGCCAGCAGGCACAGGGCCAGGGTCAACCGGCGCGGCCAACGCCGGTGCGGTTCGCGGGAAGCCAGGCTCATGCGGTGCACACCCTCCTCGAATGCCTGTTGGAATATTTATTCCTTTTGGCATCGAAAGCAAGAATAAATTATTGACCGGCATCCCGGCCCGTGTTACACAGCCGTTACCACCCGCGCTGGGGAAGTGTCGCTGTGGATCCTGCCGTTCGCAAACCGCGTCTGCCTGCTGCTGCCGGCCTGTGTGCCGCGCTGCTGCTGTGGGCGTCGGCCACGCAGGCGGCAGACGGGCGCAGCAGCCAGCAGCGGGCGCGCGAAACGCAGGTGATCGACCTGATCGACAGCGGCCGCTTCAGCGACGCCGATGCGCTGCTGGCGACCGGGAGCGATGCTGCCGAAGGCGCGTTCCAGCGTGAGCGCATGCGCCGCATCCGCCAGGATTTTTCCCTCGACGAAACCGCCGCCAAGGCGGCCGTGCGCCGCTGGATTCCCGACCTGACCGACGAGGAGTTCGCGCGGTGGGATCAACTCGGCCTGATCGAGCATCTCGATATCGATGGTACGCGTTGGTATTTCAAGCGCGCACCGTCGAACCTGTTCCTGCTCAGTGACGAAGCACGCGCACGCCGCCGCGCGGATGCACCGATGTCACCGCCGGGCCCGAACGAAGTGCTCAACGCGCACCACGCGCGCGTGCTTGCCGCAGCCGAACAGAGTGGCCAGGCGTCCGTACTGCCGCAGCGCATTGAGTTCACCCAGTCGCTCACGGTGAAAGCCGATGCCGTCCCGGCGGGTGAAACCGTACGCGCCTGGATTCCATACCCGCGCGAGATCCCGGGCCAGCAGGAACAGGTGCAGTGGCTGGGCAGCGCCCCGGGCAAGGCACGGGTGGCACCGGCCAGTACCCTGCAGCGCACCGCCTACCTGGAAGCCAAAGCCGTAGCCGGCAAGCCGACCCGGTTCGAGATCCGCTATGCGGTAACGGTCTTCGCGCGACACACCGCGATCGATCCTGCGAAGGTGCAGGCCACCCCGAATGATCCCGCATTGAAGCCCTATCTGGCCGAGCAGCTGCCGCATGTGCGTTTCACCCCGGCGCTGAAGCTGTTCTCCGAGCAGGTGCTGCAGGGCGAGACGCGCCCCTATGAAGTGGTGCGCAAGCTGTTTGCCGCCGTGGACCGCATTCCATGGGCCGGTGCGCGCGAATACTCGACGCTCAGCAACATCAGTGATCATGCGCTGCGCGCCGGCCATGCGGATTGCGGGCAGCAGACCCTGCTGCTGATCGCGCTGCTGCGCATGAACGGCATTCCTGCACGCTGGCAGTCGGGCATGGTGTTCTCCAGCGACGGCAGCGGCTACAACAACCTGCATGACTGGGGACAGGTCTACCTGGCGCCATACGGCTGGCTGCCGATGGACGTGACCACCGGCGCGCTTGCCAGCGATGTGCCGGCACTGCGCGATTTCTATCTGGGTGGCCTCGACGGCTACCGCATTGCTTTCAACGACGATTTCGGCCAGCCCTTCGTGCCGGCCAAGCAGCACTTCCGCTCGGAAACGGTCGACTCGCAGCGCGGCGAGGCCGAGTGGGCAGGCGGCAACCTGTACTTCGACCAATGGAGCTACGACTTCCAGTGGCGGGTACTGCCAGCCAGGCAACGCTAGCGCGACACATCGCATTCCACACCATTCAATTCTTGCAGGAGAGAGCAGGGGATGAAGGCTTACAGCATCAAGCGGGCGGCGTTGTGCGTCGCCCTCGGGGCGTGTCTGGGCGTAGTGCTGCCCGGCATCGCGATGGCACAGAACGTGAGCGGTGCAGTCGCCGGCCGTGCAACCGCCGGTGACCAGGTGACCGTGGTCAGCAGCAGCACCGGCCTGACCCGTACCGTCACCGTAGGCGCCGATGGCAGCTACCGCCTCGGCCAGCTGCCGGTGGGCGACTACCAGCTGCAGCTCAGCCGCGATGGCCAGAAGCTGGGCGACCAGGTATCGGTGAGCGTTGCCGTCGGCGGTACCACCACGGTCAACCTTGGCAGCGGCGGCGGTGTCACCAACCTGGATGCACTGCAGGTGGTTGGCACCCGCGTGGTCAACCGCGTGGATGTGTACTCCACCGAAACCTCGTTCAACATCAACCGCCAGGAGATCTCGCGGCTGCCGGTAGCGCAGGACCTGTCCGCGGTCGCGCTGATGGCGCCGGGCGTGGTCGGCGGCAACTCGTCATTCGGAGGCCTGTCGTTCGCCGGTTCATCGGTGGCCGAGAATGCGGTCTTCATCAACGGCCTGAATGTCACCGACATGTATACCCGTCGTGGCTTCAGCACCGCGCCGTTCGCCTTCTTCAAGGAATTCCAGGTCAAGACCGGTGGCTACTCGGTCGAGTTCGGCCGCTCCACCGGTGGCGTGATCAATGCAGTGACCCGTTCGGGCAGCAACGAGTTCGAAGGCGGCGTTGAAGTCACCGCCGAGCCCAGTGCGTGGCGCGCCAGTGGCGGCGATCATTTCCACCGCGACGGCACCCCGCATTCCTACGGAAGCCGCGACAACAACTCCTTCCTGAAGACCAACGTCTGGGGTTCGGGGCCGATCGTCAAGGACAAGCTGTTCCTGTTCGCGATGTACGAGGACCGCAGCGACAAGGGCCACAACACCTCGTCCGATGGCAGTACCTGGTTCAAGAACGACTCCGGCAACGGCTTCTGGGGCACCAAGCTGGACTGGAACATCAACGACAACCATAGCCTGGCGCTGCTGGCGTTCTCCGACGAGGGCGATGTCACCAACGCGTCGTACGGCTACAACTGGAATGCGGACCGGATCGGTTCATGGGGCGGCGACTCGGTCACCGAGACCGGCGGCCGCAACTGGTCGGCCACCTACACCGGCCACTTCGGCCAGAATTTCACCGCGCGCGCCATGGTCGGCCAGAACAAGCAGCGTGCCTTCACCAATTCGTCGCTGGACCAGGCCTGCAGCCCGGTGTTCACCGACAGCACCTACGGCCCGCGGCTGGGCAAGCTGCAGGGGCTGCGCGCGGGCTGCCACCCGACCGGCGCGGCGGTGGCCGAGCGCGATGACACCCGCGATGTCGCGCGCCTGGATTTCGAATGGCAGCTCGGTGATCACCTGCTGCGCTTCGGTGTCGACCGCGAACTGATGACCACCAAGCAGTCCACCCGTTATCCAGGGCCGACCGAGCTGAGCTACACCGCCTACGTGGCGCGCCCCGGCGATGAAGTGTGGGATGGCGCCAACGCCTACGTACCGGCTGGCGTCACCGAGATGCTGCGCGCTCGCAACCGCCGCTCCGGCGGCACCTTCGAGACCGAGGCCAATGCCTTCTATCTGGAGGACATCTGGAACATCACCCCGAACCTGATGCTGAACCTCGGCGTGCGCTGGGACCGCTTCGAGAACCGCACCGCCGCCGGCAAGGCGTTCATCAAGATGGACGACCTGATCGCGCCACGCGTCGGCTTCTCGTGGGACATGCGCGGTGATGGCAGCACCAAGCTGTTCGGCAACGCCGGCCGTTACTACCTGCCGGTCACCAACAACATCAACGTGAACTTCGCCGGTGGCCTGACCGACGAATACAGCTATTACGTGCTGAACGGCTGGGAGCAGAAAACCTCGCCGACCGGTTCGCCGTACATGGCACCGATCGTCGGCCAGCAGATCGGGCCGACCGACACCCGCATGAACACCGGCGGTGCCGACCTGCGCCAGAGCGTGGACCGCGACCTGAAGGCGGTCTACCAGGACGAATACATCCTGGGCTTCCAGAACATGATCAACCAGGCCTGGTCGTGGGGCGTCAATGCCACCTACCGGCGCATGACCCGCGCGCTGGATGACATCCGCATCAACTACACCCCGTGCGGCCCGACCCCCAGCACGCTGTGGCCGATCGCCAACCCGGGCGAGAGCCTGACGATCTGGGGCGACAAGAGCATCGGTTGCGCCAACGAAGGCTGGATCACCATCGACACCGCCAACAGCGGCTATCGAAAGGGCGGCAGTGGCGAGGTGATCGGTTACTCCAAGCCCAAGCGCACCTACAAGGCGCTGGAGTTCCAGATCGACCGTGCGTGGGACGAGAAGTGGATGTTCAACGCGTCCTATCTGTGGTCCAAGAGCGAGGGCAACTTCGAAGGCCCGGTGAACTCCGATACCAACTACGGCGACACCGGCATGGTGCAGTTCTGGGACCACCCGGCCACCAATGAACGCTATGGTGTTCTGTTCAACGACTTCCGCCATCAGTTCAAGCTGCGTGCCGCGTATGCGCTGAACAAGCAGTGGTCGTTCGGCACCACGCTGCAGGTGCAGTCCGGTGGCCCGATCACCGCCTACGGCGTGATGTGGCCGAACGACTCCATCGCCGGTGGCAGCACGTCCAGTGAAGGCAGTGGTGGTGGCACCGGTTGGCTGTGCGTGGCCAACTGTTCGGGCCCGTACAACCAGCGCCAGTTCGAGTACAGCCCGCGCGGCGCGTTTGGTCGCCTGCCGTGGACCTGGACCATGGGCGCCAACGTCACCTGGCGCCTGCCGGTGGAGGGCATCGACCTCAGCGCCCGGTTGTCGGTGTACAACCTGTTCAACAACCAGAAGACCATCAACGTGCACCAGCGCTACGAGGCGCAGCCCGGCCAGTATCGCGAGGCGACGTTCGCTACCGGTACGCGCTGGCAGGCACCGCGCTACACCCAGCTGGTGGTGACCTGGAACTTCTGAGGCCACGATCCGCGCCGTCCACCGTGACGGCGCGGGCAATGGAGGGGCTGCCCGCATGCACCACCTGCTGATCCTCGCGGCGGCACTGGCCGCACCGTCCGCTTCGTCGGCCGACAGTGCAGCCATCGAGGCCGACATCGCGACCGTGGTCCGGGCCGAGCATCTGCCCGGGCTGGCGTTGGCGGTGGTCGAGAACGGACAGCTGGTCCATCGCCATGCAGAGGGGGCGCGCGGCGATGGCGGCCGCATCGACGAGGACACGCTGTTCAAGATCGCTTCCAACAGCAAGGCGATGACCGCTGCGTTGCTGGCGCGGTTGGTGCAGCAGGGCACGCTGCGCTGGGATGATCCGGTGCAGCGGCATCTGCCGGGCCTCCGCATGCACGATGCGTGGGTGGGCGAGCAGATGCAGGTGCGCGACCTGCTGATCCACAACAGTGGCCTTGGCCTGGGCGCCGGGGACCTGATGCTGTGGCCGGAGCCGAACGCGTTCACCCGCGCCGACATCATCGCCGGCTTGGCGCATCTCAAGCCGGTCAGCAGCTTCCGCAGTCACTACGCCTACGACAACCTGATGTATGTGGTGGCCGGCGAAGTGGCGGCGGCAGCGGGTGGCAAGCCGTATGACCAGCTGATGCGCGAGCAGGTGTTCGAACCACTGGGCATGACGCGCTGCCAGGTGGGTGCGTGGTCGGTGAAACGCGTGGGCAACGTGGCACAGCCGCATGCCTGGCGTGGTGAACGCAACGAGGTGGTGAACGCCGATGCTGCGATCAGCCCGGACCTGCCCTCGATGGCGGCGGGAGGCATCCGTTGTTCGCTGCGCGACATGACACGCTGGATGCAGGTGCTGCTCGATCCCGCGCTGGTGCCGGACTGGCTGGGCAGCGAGCAGCGGCGCACGCTGTGGACCCTGCACATGCCGATGCCGTTGGGTGAACGCCAGCGGCGCTGGGACAACGCGCATTTCTACGGCTATGGATATGGCTGGCGGGTGTCGGACATGGACGGGCAGTGGAAGGTGGCGCATACCGGCACGTTGTCGGGCATGTACTCGTCGCTGGCATTGCTTCCTGATCGCAGGGTCGGCGTGGTGATGCTGATCAACGGCGAAGGCGAGGATGCACGCACGGCGCTGATGCAGGCCACGCTGAAGCGCTTCACCGCACCAGACGATGCGCCCCCTGCGATGGAGTACCTGGCCGAACTGAAGGCTGACCGGGCAGCACAGGCAGCATCTGGCCATCAACGGCCAGCGACCACCGCCGCACAGCCGGCACGCGGCAATGACCTGCCGCATTGGCAGGGCCGCTACTCCGACCCCTGGCTGGGCACGGCTTCGCTGTGCCCGGGCAAGGATGGCCTGCGCTTCAGCGTGGACAAGTCGCCCAGGCTGCAAGCGGCCGTGCTGCAACTGCAGGGGCGCTGGCTGCTGCGCTGGGATACGCTGGGTGACGAGGCGCAGGCGTGGCTGCAGCCGGGCCAGGGCCCGGCGCCGACACTGGACCTGCGCGCCATCGATCCTGACATCGACTTCAGCTATGACTTCCAGGACCTGCATTTCACTCGTACTGGCGACTGCCCTGGCGGCGACCGCCAACGCCGCTGAGCCACCGCGCGTTTCGCCGGCCACTGATGCGGCCAGCGCCGGATTGGTGGAGATCCGCACGTTGTCGCCAGGCATCGACATGGACATCCGATACGCCAATGCCAACAACTTCACCGGCGCGCGCGTGCCCGGCTATGAGGCGCCATCCTGCTACCTGCTGGCGCCCGTGGCGAAAGCGCTGGCGCAGGTAGAACAGGATCTGCGCGCGCAGGGCTTTGGCCTGCGCCTCTACGACTGCTACCGGCCGGTGCGCTCGGTGCAGGCCTTCATGGCCTGGGTGAACGATCCGCGCGAACTCTCGCGAAAGGCACAGCAGTACCCGGACCTGGACAAGCCACGGCTGCTTGCCGACGGCTACATCGCCGAGCGTTCTGGCCATAGTCGTGGCGCCACGGTTGATCTTGGCCTGCTGGATTGCCGCACTGGCGCCTGCACGCCGCTGGACATGGGCACCGACTTCGATTTCTTTGGCCCGCGCGCGCATACCCGGACGAGCGGGCTGAGCACTGTGCAGCAGGCGAACCGCCAGCAGCTGGTGCAGGCGATGGCGCGCCGTGGCTTCGTCAACTATCCGCAGGAGTGGTGGCACTACACCCTGCAGCCCGAACCGGATCCCGGCACCGCGTACGACGTCCCGGTACGGTAGGGGTATCGGCAGGGCTGCGCCCTGCACCCGCGGTAGTGCCGGCCGCTGGCCGGCAACATCAGACGCAACAGCAACAGCGTGCGTTCCGTGGGTTGGCTGGGCGGTGCCGGAGTGCGGGGACGCCGTAAATCCGTCCATGGAGGCTTGGCAGCCGCATCCATGCGGCTGACACCCCGCACTCCGGCACCGCCCAGCCTCTGACAGTTTCCCGCGCGGTCCGTTGTAGAGCCGAGTCCATGCTCGGCTGCTCTTTGTTCGTCGGCTGCTTCTTGTTCAATCGTCGAGATACTCGATCTCGATGCAGATTCATCCACGCATGGCGTGGATCTACTGGGGCTACCGGATTGGGTCCGGGGCAGATCCCTTACACTGGCCGCCTCTTCATCCCTGCCCACCCGATGAACCTTCCCCTGCACTTCGGCCTGCTCGGTACCCTGGAAGCCGGCGCCATCGCCCTGCTGGTCGGGCTGCTGGTGTACTTCCTGTGGTCGCAGCTGTGCCGGCTCCTGCACTGGACCGCGGGTCACGCGATCGGGTGGTCCTGTGTCATCGCCGTGATCATCTCCGCCGGCATCGATGCATGGAAGCTGTTCTACATGGGCATCGTGCGGCTGGAGTCGCCGCTGTACGCGCGCCTGTTCCTGGCCACCATCCACGATCCGAACGAACTCGGCAGCCGCGTGGTGCTGGAAATCGCCGGTGCGCTCGCCGGTGTTGCGCTGGGGTGGGTGTTGTTCAGTTCGCGGTCATCGGAAAAAACCGTCGACTGACGCAGGTTTTTCGTTGGTTGCCGGTTAAATCCGGCAGCGCTGAATGCGCATCTTATGAGCTGCTCACTTGCTGCTAACCACCGTGCTAATGCATGCGCGGGGGCGAGTGGTTAATGGTGCGTGTTGACGCCGGTCGCGGGGCAAAATCGATTCAGAAACGGGGTGGCAGGGTAGGTGCCGTGCGGAGACAACACGCCGCGCAACACCACCCAATTGGCAGGAGACACCCCTGATGACTATTCGCAACCGCAAGCCCCTGATCGCCCTGATCGTCGCCGCTGGCAGCGTGCTGGCCATTCCGGCGATGGCCCAGTCGGCCAAGCAGCAGGCGGCGCATGCGCAGAACGAGGCCGCACAGGCCCAGCAGGCGGCTGCACAGGCCGGCCAGGCCGCCGACCAGGCGACCGACGCTGCCGCAGCCGCATCGGCGCAGGCCAACGGCGGTGGCCAGACCTGGGCCAGCATCGATACCGATGGCAACGGCACCATCAGCAAGACCGAGGCGCAGGTGAACGCGGGCCTGGCCCAGGTGTTCGACCAGGCTGATACCAACAAGGACGGCGAGCTGAGCGCCGATGAGTACAAGGCCTATGTGGCCGCCCAGCAGGCCGGCGCCGGCGGCGCAGCGCAGGGTGCGCAGGGCAGGTAAGACCTGTATCGGGGCGTATGGGAACCCGGGCGGCTTCGGCCGCCCGGGTTTTTTTCGTCACCACGGCCCCTGTATCCTTGCGCGATGAACACCTCCACGCCTGCGCCGTCGCGCGCCATCGGCCTGGTCGGTTTTGACGGTGACGATACGCTGTGGAAGAGCGAGGACTACTACCGCAAGGCCGAGCAGGACTACCTTGACCTGCTGTCGCGCTACGTCGACGTGCACGACACCCAGACTGCGCGCCACCTGCTGGAAGTGCAGCAGCGCCACCTGGGCACCTTCGGCTACGGCGTGAAGAGCATGACGCTGTCGATGATCGAAGCGGCCATCGACATCACCGGGCAGCGCATCGAAGCGAAGGACATCCAGCGCATCCTGGATATCGGCCACGACACCCTGCGCCACCCGGTCGAACTGATCGACGGTGTGCGCGAAGCGGTGGCGGCCATCGCCGAGCACTACCCGGTGGTGCTGATCACCAAGGGCGACCTGTTCCACCAGGAAGCGAAGATCAAGGTCGCCAACCTGGGCGAGCTGTTCCCGCGCATCGAGATCGTCTCGGAGAAGGACCCGGAAACCTACGCCCGCGTGCTGGCCGAATTCGACCTGCCCATGCAGCGCTTCGTGATGGTCGGCAACTCGCTGCGTTCGGACATCGAGCCGGTGGTTACCCTGGGAGGCTGGGGCGTGCATACCCCGTACGCAGTGACCTGGGCCCACGAGACCCAGCACGGCGTCGCCGATGATGAACCGCGCATGGTCACCGCCGACACCGCCCACGACTGGCCGGCCGCACTGGCGGCGATCGAAGCCAAGGCCGCTGCGGCGGCCTGACAGGGCCCGGCGGCTGCGGCAGAATCGGGGCATGAATTACCGACTGCGCGTGTTGCTGTTGTCCCTGCTGCTGGCGCCGGCCACCGTGCTGGCCCAGCAGACCGCCGAGCGTTCGGCTGCGTATGAGGTGGCAACCGGCGACAGCTGGGTTGATGCCCAGCTGCAGGACATCAACCATTACGCCGAACGCTACCCGGATGCCTTTCTCGATGAGGTATCGCGCTATGCCGATGTGCCCCGTGGCTACATCAGCGCGCTGTTCACCACCCATGGCTGGCAGGCCGGGGACATCTACTTCGCCTGCTTCTGGGCCAAGGCCAGCGGCCAGACCTGCCGCGACAGCGTGCGCGCCTTCAGCCAGGACCCGGACGGCGGCTGGGAAGCGGTGGTGAAGCGGATGTCCACCAAGCCGGACAACCTGCATTACCGGGCCGTGCGCCACGCCATCGTGGCCAGCTACCAGCACTGGGACCGGCCGATCACCCTGGATGCCACCCTGAAGCGCCAGTTGAAGCGGTAGTGCCGGCCGCTGGCCGGCAACCTGGGGATACCCGCTCGCAGCGGATGCCGGCCAGCGGCCGGCACTACCGATCTGTTTCATGTTGCTCTGCATATCGCCGCCGCCCCGCGCTCCGGCGACAATACGGGTCCGAGCTGTTCCCCCGTTCCCGTAATCGAGTGACTGATGAGCGCCTCTTTGGTTTCGCCTGATGTGATCCGCCGCCTGTTCGCACAGGCCATGTCCCGCATGTACCGCACCGAAGTGCCGCTGTACGGCACGCTGGTGGAACTGGTGGAGCGGATCAACGCGCAGGTGCTGGCGCAGGACCCCGCTCTGGCCGCGCAGTTGCAGCGCAACGACGAGCGCGCGCGCCTGGATGAAGAACGCCATGGCGCGATCCGCGTGGGCACCGTGCAGGAACTGGCCACGCTGCGCCGCCTGTTCGCGGTGATGGGCATGTACCCGGTCGGCTACTACGACCTGTCGGTCGCGGGCGTGCCGGTGCATTCCACCGCGTTCCGCCCGCTCACCGGCGCCGCGCTGGCACAGAATCCGTTCCGCGTGTTCACCTCGCTGCTGCGCCTGGAGCTGATCGAAGACGAAGCGCTGCGTGCCGAGTCCGCGCGCATCCTCGAACACCGCCGCATCTTCACCGAGGGCGCCCTGGCGCTGATCGACCAGGCCGAGCGTGACGGTGGCCTGGCGCAGGCCGATGCCGAGCGCTTCGTCGAGGAAGCACTGGAAACCTTCCGCTGGCACGGCGATGCCACGGTCGACCTGCCGACCTACCACGCGCTGCACAACGCGCACCGCCTGGTGGCCGACGTGGTCAGTTTCCGTGGCCCGCACATCAATCACCTGACCCCGCGCACGCTGGACATCGACGCTGCGCAGGCGGCGATGATCGAACACGGCATGGCGGCCAAGGCGGTGATCGAGGGCCCGCCGCGCCGCGCCTGCCCGATCCTGCTGCGCCAGACCAGCTTCAAGGCACTGGAAGAGGCCGTGCATTTCCCGGGCGGCGAAGGCGGCGATGCCGGCACCCACACCGCGCGCTTCGGCGAGATCGAACAGCGCGGCCTTGCGCTGACCCCGAAGGGCCGCGCGCTGTACGACCAGCTGTTGTCGCAGGCCCGCGATGCCGGTGGCGAAGGCAGCACCGGCGGCGACTACGGCCAGCGCCTGCAGGCGGTGTTCGCCAGCTTCCCGGATGACCATGACACGCTGCGCCAGGAAGGACTGGGCTATTACCGCTACCAGCTGACCGACGCCGGCCGTGCCGCGCCCGAGCGCGTGGCGGATCTGCCGGCTGAAGTGCTGGTGGCCGCCGGCCTGGCCACGGCCGACCCGATCGTCTATGAGGATTTCCTGCCGGTCAGTGCCGCGGGCATCTTCCAGTCGAACCTGGGTGGTGAAGAACAGCGCGCCTATGCCGCACATGCCAACCGCGAGGCCTTCGAGCAGGCGCTGGGCGTGGCGGTGAATGACGAGTTCGAGATCTACGAGCGGCTGCAGGCTGAGTCGCTGGCGGCGCTGCGCACCGCGTGAAGGTAGAGCCGGCCGCTGGCCGGGCGCACCGCGTGAGGTAGAGCCGGCCGCTGGCCGGCTGTAGGGGAAGCCGGCCAGCGCCCGGCTCTACCCGATGTCCGGACCTGGGGTCAGCCCTTCATCGTGCCCGTATCCAGCCAGCGCTGGTGCCACGACAGCGCTTCCGGCAGCAGGTGCGGGGTGTGCTTGCCGTAGCTCTCGCGGCTGGCGCGGTCGAAGTAATCCTGCAGCTGCGCGCGGAAATCCGGATGCGCGCAGTTGTCGATCAGCACCTGCGCGCGCTTGCGCGGGGTCAGGCCACGCAGGTCGGCCAGGCCCTGTTCGGTGACGATCACCGACACGTCGTGCTCGGTGTGGTCGACATGGCTGGCCATCGGCACGATCGCCGAAATGGTGCCGTTCTTCGCGGTGGACGGGCTCAGGAACGCCGACAGGAAACCGTTGCGGGCGAAGTCACCGGAACCGCCGATGCCGTTCATGATCCGCGTGCCCATCACGTGCGTCGAATTGACGTTGCCGTAGATGTCCACCTCGATCATGCCGTTCATGCCGATGCAGCCCAGGCGGCGCACCAGTTCCGGATGGTTGGAGATTTCCTGCGTGCGCATGATGATGCGCTCGCGGTAGAAATCGATGTTCTCCTTGAACGTCTCGTTGGCCTGCGGGCTCAGCGCGAAGCCGGTGCACGAAGCGTAGCTCAGCACGCCATCACGCAGCAGGTCGAGCATGCCGTCCTGGATCACTTCGGTGAACGCGGCTAGGTCGCGGAAACCGCTCTTGGCCAGGCCGGCCAGCACCGCATTGGGAATGTTGCCCACGCCCGACTGCAGCGGCAGCAGGTTCGGCGGCAGGCGGCCCTTCTTCACCTCATGCTTGAGGAACTCGATCAGGTGCGAAGCGATCTGCTCGCTGGTCGCATCGATCGGGCTGAACGGGCTGTTGCGGTCCGGGCCGTTGGTGCGCACCACGGCCACGATCTTGTCCGGGTCGCAGCGCAGTGCGGTGTCGCCGATGCGGTCGTTGGCGTTCACCAGCGGAATCGGCTTGCGGTGCGGCGGCAGCGCGGTGCCGTAGTAAATGTCATGCATGCCGTCGACGCCGGCCGGCTGCCATTCGTTGACCTCGACGATCACCTTCTTCGCCAGGTCCAGCCAGGTCTTGTTGTTGCCGACCGAGGTGGAAGGCACCAGCGAGCCGTCCTCGCGGATGGCCGAGACTTCGATCACGGCGGTATCGATCTCGCCGTAGAAGCCGAACCACACGTGCTGGGCAACGTGGCTGAGGTGGATGTCGATGTAGTCCAGCTTGCCCTCGTTGATGCGGTTGCGCGCATCCGGGTCGCTCTGGAACGGCATGCGCATGGCGATGCCATCGGCCTTGGCCAGCGCGCCATCGAGTTCCGGCGCGGTGGAGGCGCCGGTCATCAGCTTGATCTGGAAAGGGTTGCCCTGGGCATGCACCGCTTCGATGCGGCGGGCCAGTTCGACGGGAACGGCCTTGGGATACCCGGAGCCGGTAAAGCCGCTCATGGCCACGGTTTCACCGGGCTGGATCAGCGCGGCTGCGGCCTCTGCGGAGACCACGCGGTCACGGAGACGCGCGTTGGCGATGCGATCAACAGACATGACGACACGTGTTGCTGGGGGGAATTCCGATTATCGGCCATCCTCATCCGTACGGGGGGTTCTACCTTCGTGGAATGGCTTTTCCCCAGGGGCTCACCCAAACCCGTCGGTTTTGTTTTGCAGTGCAGCGTGCAAAGTGCTTTCGCAGCCCGCACGATGGCCCTGCATCCCGACGTGGGGGAGGGAGCAGAGCCCGCTGGCAGTTCGCTGCAAGCGGGCTTTTTTATTGCCTGTCGCCCAGTATGAATACGCGGCCTCCATTGTTGGTAATGCCGGCCGCTAACCGGCAGATCCGTTGACTTGGTAGTGCCGGCCGCTGGCCGGCAGATCCGATGATGCTGCCGAAGGTTACCGGGGTTGCCGGCCAGCGGCCGGCACTACCGGGTCCGTTGCGCCCCGGCCGGGTCGATACAATCAGTGCATGACCCTCGCCCCCGCTGATCTGCCCGTCTCCCTGCAGCCTCTTGTCGACCGCGCCCTGGCGCGTCTGGCTCAAGTCCTGCCAGAGCCCATCCCGGCCGACCTGCTGCCGTTGCTGACCCGCCTGGCGGTGACCAGCGACTTCGCGCTGGACACCCTGGTGCGGCAACCGGCGCTGCTGGCGCAGCTGGCCGCGCCCGGCTGCCCGCCGATCCCGGCGCCGGTGCTCGACCCACTGCAGCCCAGCGACTGGCCGGCACAGCTGCGGCGCTGGCGTGCGGCGATGTCCACACGGCTGATCTGGCGCGACCTTGCCGGGCTGGACGACGTGGCGCAGACCCTGGCCGGCGCCACCACCCTGGCCGAAGACTGCCTGCGGCTGGCGCTGGAGGCCCTGCAGCAGGAATTCGCCCAGCGCCATGGCGTCATCGCCGATGACCAAGGCACGCCGCAGCAGCTGGTCGTGTTCGGCCTCGGCAAGCTGGGCGGCGGCGAGCTCAACTTCAGTTCCGATATCGATCTGGTCTACGCCTATCCGCACGGCGGCGAATCCGATGGCCCGCGCGCGCTGGCCGCCGAAGAGTATTTCGCCCGCCTCGGCCAGCGCCTGGCCAAGCTGCTGGACGAAACCACCGTCGATGGCTTCAGCCACCGTGTCGACCTGCGCCTGCGCCCGTTCGGCAGCGCCGGCCGCGTCGCGCTGTCGTTCGCGGCGATGGACCAGTATTTCCAGCGCGAGGGCCGCGACTGGGAACGCTACGCGTGGCTGAAGGCGCGCGCGGTGGCCGGCGACATCGCCGCCGGTGAAGCGTGGCTGCAGACCCTGCGCCCGTTCGTGTACCGCCGCTACCTCGATTTCACCGCGCTCGATGGCCTGCGCGAAATGAAGGCGGCGATCACCGCCGAGGTCGCGCGCCGCGAGTTGCACGAGGACATCAAGCGTGGCGCCGGTGGCATCCGCGAAATCGAATTCCTGTGCCAGGCGTTGCAGCTGATCCGCGGTGGCCGTGAACCGGCACTGCGCGAGCGTCGCCTGCTGGTGGCGCTGGATGCACTGGTCGCCGCCGGACAGATCGCGCCCGAGGATGGCGCCGCACTGCGCGAGGCTTACCTGTTCCTGCGCCGGCTGGAGAACCGCTTGCAGATGCTGCGCGACGCGCAGACCCACGTACTGCCCAGTGACGCGCTGGACCGCGAACGCATCGCCGTCGGCCTCGGCTATGCGGACTGGGACGTGCTGCGCGCGGCGTTGGCCGAACAGCAGCAGCGGGTCAGTACTGAATTCGCCGCGCTGCTGGCGCCGCGCAAGGGCCAGGCCGCGCCCGACGCGCTGGCCAACTACTGGCGCAGCCTGCCCGAAGGCAGCAACGCACCACTGCTGGCCGAAGCCGGCTTCCTCGATGCCAACGGCGCAGACCAGTCACTGCGCGATTTCGCCCAGGGCACCGGCGTGAAGTCCTTGTCCGATGCCGCGCGTGCGCGGCTGGATCGCGTGCTGCCGGCACTGCTGCATGCGGCCACGCGCTCGCCACAACCCGACGCCGCGCTCAAGCGTGTGCTTGGCCTGCTGCAGGCGGTGCTGCGCCGGACCAGCTATCTCGCGCTGCTGGACGAGCAACCCAGCGCGTTGGCGCGGCTGGTCGATGTGCTGGCGCGCAGCGCGCTGCTGGCCGAGCGCCTGGCGGCGTATCCGCTACTGTTGGACGAACTGCTGGACGTACGCGTGTCCGGTCCGATGCCGGATGCCGCCGGCATGCTGGCCGAGTGCCAGCAGGTGCTGGTGGTGGAAGATCCCGAATCCGCGCTGCGCTGGCTCAACGAAACGCGGCTGGCGCTCAGCTTCCGCATGGCGATGGCTACGCTGGACGGGCGCCAAGGCGCGGTGGACAGCACCCGGCAACTGGCCGAGCTGGCGCAGGCGGTGGTGGTCACCGTGCTGGCGATGGCCGAAGCGGACATGCATGCCGCACACGGCGGAATTCCCGGTGGGCGCTTCGCGATCATCGGCTACGGCAGCCTGGGTGGGCTTGAACTGGGCTTCGGTTCCGACCTGGACCTGGTGTTCCTGCACGACAACCCGGCGGGCCTGGACGCCAGCGACGGCGCACGGCCGCTGGAGCCGGGCCGCTGGTATGCGCGCCTGGCGCAGAAGGTGATGGCGCTGCTCGGTGCAGTCACAGCTGCCGGGCGCCTGTACGACATCGACGTGCGCCTGCGCCCGGACGGTGGCAAGGGTTCGCTGGTGTCTTCGCTGGCCAGCTACACCGAATACCAGCGCGAACGCGCGTGGACCTGGGAACACCAGGCGCTGGTGCGCGCGCGTGGCGTGGCCGGCGATGCCAGCCTGCTGGCCGACTTCGAGCAGGTGCGTGCACAAACGCTTGGGCGTGAGCGCGACACGGGTGTGCTGTATGCGGACGTGCTGAAGATGCGCGGCCGCATGCGCACCGAACTGGACCGCAGCGATGCCGCACGACTGGACCTGAAGCAGGGTGCCGGCGGCGTGGTGGACCTGGAGTTCCTGCTGCAGACCGGCGTGCTGGCGCGCAGTGCGCAGCATGCGGTGCTGCTGCAGCCGCGCGATACACCGTCGTTGATCGATGCGTTGGCGGTGGCCGGTTTCTTTCCCGATGCCACCGCGCATGCACTGCATGGGGCACATGCCACGCTGCTGGACGTAGGCCTGGCCTGCACGCTGGACCGGCGCCCGCGGTTGGCGCCGACCACGCCTGCGATTGAAGAGGCGTGTGCCGCGATTACGGCAGCGTGCAGAGCCGCGGAGCTGCCGTTCGCCTGAGCGGGGGCAAATGCTGCAACCACTTTGGGTGGGTGCGGACCGTTGGTCGGCACAATCTGTCGGCAGCGATGAGTTCTGCAGGGCGTGCCGACCCACGGTCGGCACCCACCGAATCAATGGCCCTGCGATGCCCGCTCCTGGCAGGTGCCGACCGTTGGTCGGCACAATCTGTCGGCAGCGATGAGTTCTGCAGGGCGTGCCGACCAACGGTCGGCACCCACCGAATCAATGGCCCTGCGATGCCCGCTCCTGGTATGTGCCGACCGTTGGTCGGCACAATCTGTCGGCAGCGATGAGTTCTGCAGGGGGTGCCGACCAATGGTCGGCACCCACCGGATCAATGGCCCTGCGATGCCCGCTCTGGTAGGTGCCGACCGTTGGTCGGCACAATCTGTCGGCAGCAATGAGTTCTGCAGGGCGTGCCGACCAACGGTCGGCACCCACCGGATCAATGGCCCTGCGATGCCCGCTCCTGGTAGGTGCCGACCGTTGGTCGGCACAATCCGCCAGCGGTAATGAACTCCGATGGAGCGTGCCAACCAAGGTCGGCACCCACCAGAGCATGTGCGGTCAGCTGGTGGCCCGCAGTGGCGCCATCTTCCACAACAACGCGCGGAACGGGACCAGCAGGCACACGCCGATCGCCAGCTTCACCGCCAGGTCGCCGGCGGCCCAGCTCACCCACGGCAGGGTGGAACCAGCAAACGCGATCGACCAGAAAATGGTGGTATCCACCGTCGCGCTGCAGGTGGTGGCCACCATCGGTGCGCGCCACCAGCTGCCACGACGCAGGCGGTCGAACACGGTGATGTCCAGCAGCTGCGCCACGATGAAGGCCGAGCACGAGGCAATGGCGATGCGCGGCGTGGCCACCCACACCGACAACACCACCGCCACCAGGAAGCCGATCCACGCCACGCGGCGCGCCGGGCCCGGGCCGAAGCGGCGGTTGATCAGGTTGCTGACCAGGAACGCGACTGGATAGCTGAAGGCACCCCAGGTCAGCCAATCGTTGATCGGGTACTGCACCAGTACGTTGGACAGCAGCACCACCGCGCCCATCGCCAGTACCGCCAGCACCAGGGCGCGCGGGGTCAGCGGGGCAAAAAGAGGGGCAGGACGCACGGACATGGCGAGCCAGGGGGACAAAGGGGATCGCCCATTATCCGCCCGGCCCGCGGCAAAGCCAAAACCACTCGTTCAGCTTTACAGCGCTTCGCTCAACACGTCGCCAGCGGCGTAGGCGGTGGGCACGTAAGCCAGTGCCTGGCCCTGCGCGCTTTTCACGGTCCAGCCGGCACCGGCTTCGGTGGGGTCGAAGTGCACCTGCTGGCCGACCACGAAGCCTGCCGCCTGGTCTTGATGCACGCGCGCCGGCCAGCGCAGGGTGGCGGTCTGGTCGGCTTTGTCCGGCACCTGCAGCTGTACCTGGCGCTCGCCCTCCGGCGTGGTCTCCACCTTCTTCACCTCCATCGGCGGCAGCGGCACTGCCTTGGTGCGCGTGGCCCGGCCGTTGCGTTCGCTGGCCTTGAACGGCGCCTTGGACAGTTCGGACAAGCCCATCGAGGCCGCCAGTGGCAACGACAGCACCACGAACGACGTCACGATCACGCTGGCCTCGCTGCTGTTCAACTGCGGCGCGGCGCCAGCATGGACAGTGGGCACCAGCAGCGCCGAGAGCAGCAGGGCGGACGCGGGAATGCGCAGGCAACGGAACATGGAGACCTCCTGGTCAACGTGGGGGCGGCGGCTCAGCGCCGGGTATCGAAAATGTCGCGCGGGCCGGTGGCCTCGGGAAGGTATTCCAGTGGGCGGCCCTGGTTGTCCTTCACCTGCCAGCCCTGGTCGGTGCCGGTCGGCTCGAAGTTCACGGTCTGTCCCACGGTGAACTGCACGGCGGGATCGCCGGGGCGCTTCGGCCACTGCATCGACGCGGTGTTCTGCGGGTTGTTGGCATCACGCAGCAGTACTTCGCGGCGGCCGTCGACGGTGGTGGCGATGGCGCTCACCTGCATCTGCGGCAGCTTCACCGATGCGCCGTGGCCGGGCGGCAGCCCGGCATCCCGGGCTTCCTTGGCAGCGGCGGCGCGCGCGGAAGCCACCAGGGGCGCGGACATTTCCAGGCTCGGCCCCTGCGGACCCGGGTCCTGCAGGATGATGATGCGGCGTTCGGCATGGGCGGTGTTCGCGCCGAGCAGGCCGGCAATGATCACCATCGACATCAGGGAAACAGGCAGCGGACGCATGTCGTTCTCCTCGCGGGATTCAGGGCGTGGCGGCAGCAGCACCGGCCACCGGCACATGGGGGATCACCAGTTCCTGCTGCAGCTGGCTGCGCTGGTGCAGGAAGTCGAACACCGATTCCACCGTCACCACCGAATAGTTGCCGGAAATGCGTTCGCCGGCGGGGTGGTCGGTGGTGGTGGCGTTTGCAATGAACAGGCGTGCACCCACGCGCTTGCCCAGGCCGATATGCAGCACGCTGGGCTGGTACTTCTGCTGGCGCAGCCATTGCTGGGCCTGTTCGCGCTTGACGATGGCCGGTGCGCCATCGGCCTGCGCCATCGCCGCGCCCAGCACCTCCAGTACCCACTGGTTGGAGTTCTGGTAGTCGGTGGCGAACGGGTAGGCGACCACGTTGTACCTGGTCTCGTGCAGCGCCTTGGGCTGGATCGACGGCGACACCAGCATCGCCTTCAATGCAGCACGCAGCGGCGCCGACGGCACGCCGATGCGCAGGTCGGTATGGCCGCCGCTCTCGCCGACGAAGTTGCCCAGGCCCTCGTGGTACAGCTGCGAGCTGTCGGTCTTGCAGCGGTTGAGCAGGTGCATCGCGCGCCAGCGGCCGTCGTCCTCGCGCAGCAGGAAGGCCAGGTGGCTGTGGCGCAGGCCGTATCGGCTGAGGTCCTGGCCACCGCGCGCGGCGACCACCACGTCCACATCGGGCAGCGCATCGAGACGCTCGGCGGTGGTCCAGGCCACGTCCAGCATCGCCGCCTGCGCGGCCACGCTCGGGTAGCGCTCGCGGCATTCGGTGCTGTTGGCCCAGGCCGGTGCAGTCGCCAGCAGGCTGGCGATCAGCAGCGCGGCGCGGGGCAGGCGGGAAAAACGATCCATGTCGATACCTTCAACGGCGGGCAGGCCCGCGCGCCGATCATACGCCGGTCAGCGCAGCGGGCGATCCAGGCCCTTGCGCTGGAGTTCCTTGTCGCAGGCGTCGCTGATCGGGGCCACCGGCAGCGGCGGGCGCTGACCAGTCTTCGGATCGCGCAGCGCCGGCTGTTCGCGGTACGCGTCCAGCTGCTGCTGGCATTGATACGAGATCGGATCCAGCTCGGTGGGCGTGGTGGAGCAGGCGGCGAGCAGGGCCAGGGGCAGCAGGAGCAGGGTGCGCATGAAGACGTTCAGCGTGATGGGGGACGCTGGACTCTAACCGCACAGTCGGATCGAAATGTTCAGAAAACGCTGCGCACCCGGTAGTGCCGGCCGCTGGCCGGCAACGTCAGGATCTTCGGTAGCGCGTAGAGCATTGCCGGCCAGCGGCCGGCACTACCCCAATGCCAGACGCTGTTTCACTTCCGCGGCCACCCGCGCGGTCTCGCGCAGTGGTTCGATGCGGTCGTACTGCCAGTCCAGCCAATGCGCCTGCAGCCGCCCGCGCTCGCGCAGCTGCTGCTGGAAGCGCGCCAGCCGGCCTTGCGCGGTATCGGCCAGCGCCACCATCACCGGCATGCGCGTGGCGCAGGCTTCAGACAGCAGGTTCACCGAATCGGGCGAGACCACCACGCGGTTGGCCCAGCCGAGCAGGCCGCCATAAGGATTCGTACCGTCGCCGCCGTCGCCCCAGATCACATGCGGCAGGTCGGCGAACGTCGCGCGCAGGATCTCGGCCAACGCCGGCGGCGTGCGTCGCGAGGTGGTCGCCAGCAGGCTGCCGCCTTCGCTGCGGATCTGCCCGGCCAGCGCCTGGAACACGCCCACCATCGCCGTTTCATCCCACGGCGCCAGCGGCGTCGGTCCACCGACAAGCAACGCGGTGCGCGGGCCGGGCAAGGTACTGAAGCCGGCGAACGCGGCGCGGCCCCAGGCCAGCCAGTCGTCGTCCACCGGGTTGAGGCTGCCGAGCAGGGTCAGCACGTTGCTGCCACGCAGGGCATCGTGTTCGGGCACCACCACCACATCCCAGTGGCGTGCGCCGATGCGCGGGTCGAGGATCTGCACCACCTGGCTGCCACGTGCGCGCAGCACGCGCAGTGCGCCGGCGGCCTGGCGGCCACAGCCGATCGCCAGCGCCGGGGCCTCGGCAGCCAATGACGCGAAAGCCTCGCCATAGCCGTTCACATCACCCGGCAGGCGCCGCGGCGACAGCCAGCGCCAGGGTGCGCGGGGCTGCAGGACCAGCGGTCGGTGGGTGCCCTGGCGCAGCGCCGAGGCCAGCGCGACCGCTTGGCGGACATTGCCCGCACGGCCGTCAGTGACCGTCCATGGCGCGCTCGATCGTTTCACCATTGGCATTAATTCGTTTCAGCCCTGCTGGGTGTTGCAACAGTCGCGACACTCTACACTGCGGCTCGTCGTTTCGCCCCGCGCCGCCCGCGGGCACTGACTTCCCTTAGCCGCCCTGGAGATCCACCGATGTCCCACGCGCTCGACGCTGCTGCCCTCGACCAGCTGTTCCGTACTGCCCGCACCCAGAACGCCTTCCTCGACAAGCCGGTCCCGGCCAGCCTGCTGCAGGAACTGTATGACCTGGTGAAGTGGGGCCCGACCGCCGCCAACACCACGCCCGCCCGCTTCGTCTTCGTCACCTCGAAGGAAGCCAAGGCCAAGCTGGCCCCGGCCCTGTCCGAAGGCAACCACGACAAGACCATGGCCGCTCCGGTCACCGCCATCATCGGCTTCGACCTGGACTTCCACGAGAAGCTGCCGTACCTGTTCCCGCACACCGATGCCAAGGCCTGGTTCGACGGCCCGCAGGAAGGCCGCCACGAAGCCGCCCTCCGCAACGGCAGCCTGCAGGGCGCCTACCTGATCCTGGCCGCACGCGCGCTGGGCCTGGATGCCGGCCCGATGTCGGGCTTCGACCCGGCCAAGGTGGACGAAGCGTTCTTCGCCGGCACTTCGATCAAGTCGAATTTCCTGGTCAACCTGGGTTACGGTGACCCGGCGGGCCTGTTCCCGCGTCTGCCGCGCCTGTCGTTCGACGAAGCGGCGCGCATCGCGTAAGTCGTTGTATCGGTTTCGGGCCTGCTGTCCCGTGGCAGGCTCTTGCTGCACCGTGTACCCACCCTACGATCCGGAGAGTTCCTCAGATGAGCGCCACCCGTAAACTGCTGCTGCCGCTGGCCCTGACCCTGGCCATCGCCGCCTGCTCCAAGCCGGCCGACACCGCTGCCCCGGCTGCCGATGCCGCCGCCCCGGCCACCACCGAGCAGGCCGCCACCCCGGCCGCCGATGCCGCCGCTGCCGCGCCGGCCGCCGAAGCGATCAAGATCGCCTCGGGCACCTACAAGCTGGACCCGACCCACACCGACGTGCTGGCCCAGTGGAGCCACTTCGGCTTCTCCAACCCGAGCGCGCACTTCGGCAACGTCGAAGGCACCCTGGTGTACAACGCCGAAGACGTGACCAAGTCCACCGTGGAAGTGAAGCTGCCGCTGAGCGGCCTGAACAGCTTCACCGCCAAGTTCGACGAGCACCTGAAGAGCGCCGACTTCTTCGACGCCGCCAAGTTCGCCGATGCCACCTTCAAGAGCACCAAGGTGGAAGCCGCTGGCACCAACAAGCTGACCGTCACCGGTGACCTGACCATCAAGGGCATCACCAAGCCGGTCACCCTGGACGTGACCGTCAACGGCGGCGGCGAGCACCCGATGGCCAAGGTTCCGGCCGCCGGCTTCGATGCCACCACCACCCTGAAGCGCAGCGATTTCGGCGTCGGCGCGTATGCCCCGAACGTCAGCGATGAAGTGAAGATCCGCATCACCACCGAAGCCACCGGCGAAAAGCCGGCGGCTTGATGCACCCCGCTCACTCGTCGTGAGAAGGCAGAAGGCCCGCTGAAAAGCGGGCCTTCTTTTTGGGTGCCGGTAGAGCCGGCCGCTGGCCGGCTGCATGCGGGGTGCCCGATGCTGATGGGGTTGCCGGCCAGCGGCCGGCACTACCCGGTAGACGCCAACCTGCATCTGGTGGGTGCGGACTGTTGGTCCGCACGATCCCTCAGCGCAACGCGCCCAACCATGCCACGCACGCTTCGCTCGGGCTCTGCTTGGCCTTCACTGCCAGCCCGCTCACGCGAACGAAGGTCTGCGCGGCCTGCGCCACCACCTGGCGTGCGATCAGCGCCGCCTGCTTGGTCGCGGCCTGCTGCTTGCGCAGCTGCACGATGTGCACCGACGGGCGGCCCACCGGCGCGTACTTCTGGTCGCGGCGCAGCACGTCGGCCACCTGTGCCACTTCGAATTCGGCCTGCAGGTAACGGTGCTGTGCCGCCACCAGCTCGCGCAGCGGTACGCGCAGTGCAGCGGTGTCGGCAAAGGCGGCCAGGGCCGCATCGCAGGCGGCGTCATCGGCGAAGCGGGTACGCAGCGCATCCACGCTGGCCAGGGTCAGTTTGGCCATGTGGGCCTCGTCGCTGCAGGAAAGAGCGCGATTGTCGCATTGCCGGCTCGGTCGTGCCGGCAATCGGCCGGCAATCGCATGGGAATGTGCGGACCAACGGTCCGCACCCACCGAGGGCAGAGAGCAGCCGAGCGTGGGCAGGCCCCTACAATGGCGCGGCCGCACCCACGGAAGGAAGACCCATGCAGGACGCGCAGTACTGGTTGAACGAATTCTGGTCGGGCCTGAGCGTGCTCGATCTGGTGGGCGGCAGCGTGCTCGGCACGTTGCTTGGCCTGGTGCTGGGCATCCTCGCCTGGCGCGGGCTGCACCGCCGTGGTTGGTTGCAGCGGCGCAAGCGCTGGCATCACTGGCTGCTGGCCAGCTACGTGGTGCTGCTGCCACTGGCCACCGCCTTCTTCGGCCTGCAGCTGGGCTTTACTGCTGGTGCGCACCGCGCGCTGTTCAAGCAGTTGGATCATTTCCAGCCGCACCTGCAGACCCTGGTGGAAGGCTGGAGCGAAGGCTTCACCGACTCGCTGGACGACCCGCGCATACGCGAGGCTTTGCGCAGCCAGGGCACGGTGGGTGATGTCGCCGACACCATTGCCTCGGCCTATCTCAGCGAACATCCGTTGCCCGGCCTGGATCGTCTTGGCAACGGCCCGTTGTCACGCGGCACCGGTTGGGTGATCGGCAAGGTGCGCGAAGGCCTGCTGCGCGGCATGGTGGAAGACACGCTGGTGGACAAGGCCGGCACGATTGGCCTGGAGCCCAAGGTGGTGCGTGAGGCGCTGACCATGCATGTGGATGAGCTGCTGCACACCCGTGGTGTGCTGCGGCTGGTGAAGGCGCAGATCAACGGCATGATGCCCGGCGTGTACTTCGGGCTGTTGCTGCCGCTGCTGGTCATCGCGCTGCTGGTGGCGCTGGAGATCTGGGCCGCGCAGCGGTTCGGGTGGGCGCGCCGGGTGGTAGTGCCGGCCGCTGGCCGGCAATTGCGGTTTCCTGCCGAAGGTTCATGAGGTTGCCGGCCAGCGGCCGGCACTACCTGTCGGAGGGCGTGCGGACCAACGGTCCGCACCTACCAAGCAGGGTCCGCACCCACCGTCTTTGGATCAATCGCCGTCGGTTTCGTCGGGGTGCGCCTTCCAGTAGCCGGTCGAGCGGATCCAGTCGCGCGGCACGCCCAAGTGGCCTTCGATGAACTTGCGCATCATCCGTGCGCGGCGCGATTCGGTGGCGATCCAGTAGAAGACATCGCCTTCCGGGGCCTCGAAGTCGGTCAGCATGTCTTCCAGCAGCGTGCTGGTGGCCGCCGGGAAGCCATTGCGCTCCAGCCAGTGGATGCGCACGTTCTCGTACTGCGGCAGGTCCTGGCGTTCGGCCTCATCGCTCACTTCAATGAAGGCCTGCACCTCGGCACCGTCCGGCAGCACGTCCAGCCAGCGGGCGATGGCCGGCAGCGCGGTTTCATCGCCGATCAGCACATAGGCATCGTAACTGTCGGCCACCACGAACGAGCCGCGCGGGCCGCCGATCACCAGCACGTCGCCCGGCTGCGCGCGCTCGGCCCACGGCCCGGCAATGCCCTGGTCGTGCAGTACGAAGTCGATGGCCAGCTCGCCGGTCTCGTGGTCCCACCAGCGCGGCGTGTAGTCGCGGGCCGGCGAGGGCTCCTTGCCGGCCGGATAGCTGCGGCCTTCGGCAGTGACCACCGGCAGCACCATCTCGCCGCTGGCATTGGGGAAGAACAGCTTGATGTGGTCGTCAGCGCCGGGCGAATCGAAACCGGCCAGCTCGGCGCCACCCAGCACGATGCGGCGCATGTGCGGGGTGACCTCTTCGGTGCGCAGCACGGTCAGTTCACGGAAGCGCACATCCAGGCGCAGGCGCGTGTTGTTGTGTTCGGTCATGGGGTTACCTGTAAAGGTGTCGCGCAGTGCTGCGCGGCGTAGGGGAGACCTGGCTGGAGTCAGTCTGGCTGGGTCGTTGAAATGGGTGGGCTCTCGCTACCGGCCGTACCGTTGAGCAGGGCAGACGCCCGCGTCAGCAGCGCCGCTACTTCTTCCGCTTCGCCCTCGGCCCAACGGCCGTGGTGGTGCACCAGCGCCCGCTTGAACTCGCGCAGGGCACCGGCCAGCGGCGGCGGCAGCGAGGCCTTGGTGATCTCGCGGGCACGGTCGAAGGCACGCCGCTGCGCCAGGCGCACCTGGGTGCGCTGCACCTTCAGCTCGAACTCGCCGGCGGCGGTGATGCGGAAGATCCGCTTGCCGTCCACTTCCTCGGCCTCGATCCAGCCGGCCTGCTCGAAGCTGGCCAGCAGCGGGTACATGGTGCCGGCGCTGGGCGTGTAGGCCTGCATGAACTGGTTGCTGATCAGCTGCATCAGCTCATAGCCATGGCGGGGTTGTTCGCCGATCAGGGCCAGCACCAGCAGGCGCAGGTCGCCGCGGCTGAGCACCCGCGGCTGGCCGTTGCGGCGCGGCACTTCCGGATTGGTGGAACGGGCTCTGGGAGAAGCGGTGCGGCTCATTTCGATATATCGGTAAACGAGTGTGCAAACGATATATCGATATATCGAAGCCGGCAATCACCGATCCGGCCACAAGCGGGTCAGTTTTGGGCCACGGCCAGCCCCGCGCACGGCAAAAGGGGCGCCCCTTGCGAGGCGCCCCGGGCAACACTGTGGAAGGGAGCGAGGCAGGGCCAGACGGCGGACCGAAGCGGGCGAGGCCAACACTCGAGGCCTACCCTGAGGGCAGGTTGGGGGCCAATCCAGAGGCAGGTGCGACACGTTGTCGCCGGTTCAGCGCCGGCACGCGCAGCCGATACCGGTGGGTGTGGCGCTGCCCTACAACCGTCATCGGCAGCGGTAACACTGCGTCCTGCACATGGGCGCAGCGGCCCGCAAGCGACAGCCCGCGCAGCCACCAAGGCCCGCCGCAGGGCCTTCAGCGGGCCCGGCAAGCCCCTTGCGGACACTGGCCGGTTGCATCCATACGCCTGCGTAGCCAAGTGACGAAAGCCCTTGGTGCGCTACACTTTGCGGTCTAGAAATCTATACAACAGTCGCGCGCGTGCGTGCGGTTATGGGAGCGCTAATGAACTGGTTGAACGAGGTGCTGAACAACGACCCGAATCCTGTGGAAACCCAGGAGTGGATCGAGTCGTTGAAGGCCGTTATTGATGTCGAGGGCTCCGAGCGCGCGCATCAGCTGCTGGAAGGCATGGTGGAACTGACCCGTCGTTCGGGCGCCTACCTGCCGTTCTCTCCCACCACCGAATACGTCAACACCATCGAGCCGCAGCTCGAGGCCAAGAGCCCGGGCAATGCCGAGCTGGAATGGCGCATCCGTTCGATCATCCGCTGGAACGCGATGGCCACCGTGGTGCGCGCCAACCGCAAGCCGGGTGACCTGGGCGGCCACATCGCCTCGTTCGCCTCCGGCGCCACCCTGTACGACGTGGGCTTCAACCACTTCTGGCGCGCTCCGAGCGAAAACCACCCGGGCGACCTGCTGTTCATCCAGGGCCACAGCGCCCCGGGCATCTACGCGCGTTCGTTCCTGGAAGGCCGCATCAGCGAAGAGCAGCTGGACAAGTTCCGCATGGAAGTGGACGGCGGCGGCCTGTCCTCGTACCCGCACCCGTGGCTGATGCCCGATTACTGGCAGACCCCCACCGTGTCGATGGGCCTGGGCCCGCTGGCCGCCATCTACCAAGCGCAGTTCATGCGCTACCTGGAAAACCGTGGCCTGATCGAGAAGTCCGACCGCAAGGTGTGGTGCTTCATCGGCGACGGCGAGAGCGACGAGCCGGAAACCCTGGGTGCCATCGCGCTGGCCGGCCGTGAAGGCCTGGACAACCTGATCTTCGTGGTGAACTGCAACCTGCAGCGCCTGGACGGCCCGGTGCGCGGCAACGGCAAGATCATCCAGGAACTGGAAGGCGTGTTCCGTGGCGGCGGCTGGAACGTGATCAAGCTGCTGTGGGGCGGTTACTGGGATGCCCTGCTGGCCAAGGACACCAACGGCGTCCTGAAGAAGCTGATGATGGAAACCGTCGACGGCGAATACCAGAACTGCAAGGCTTTCGGCGGCGCGTATACCCGCGAGCATTTCTTCGGCAAGTACCCGGAAACCGCTGCGATGGTGGCCGGCCTGAGCGACGACGACATCTGGCGCCTGAACCGTGGTGGCCACGACCCACACAAGGTGTACGCCGCCTACCACCAGGCCGTGAACACCAAGGGCATGCCGACCGTCATCCTGGCCAAGACCGTGAAGGGTTACGGCATGGGCAGCGCCGGTGAAGCGCTGAACCCGACCCACCAGACCAAGAAGCTGGACGACGAAGCGGTGCGCCACTTCCGCGACCGCTTCAACATTCCGGTGACCGATGCACAGCTGGCCGACGGTCAGGTGCCGTTCTACCACCCGGGCCCGGATTCGCCGGAAGTGCAGTACCTGCAGGAGCGCCGTGCTGCGCTGGGCGGTTACCTGCCGCAGCGCCGCCGCAAGGCCGACAAGACCTTCGTGGCGCCGAAGCTGGACGCCTACGAGCGCCTGCTGAAGAGCAGCGGCGAGCGCAGCTACTCCACCACCATGGCCTTCGTGCAGAGCCTGAACATCACCCTGCGCGACAAGGAACTGGGCCCGCACATCGTGCCGATCGTGGCCGACGAAGCCCGTACCTTCGGCATGGAAGGCCTGTTCCGCCAGATCGGCATCTACGCGCCGTTCGGCCAGAAGTACAAGCCGGTCGATGCCGACCAGCTGATGTTCTACCGCGAAGACCAGAGCGGCCAGGTGCTGCAGCAGGGCATCAGCGAGCCGGGTGCGATCAGCTCGTGGATGGCCGCCGGTACCAGCTACTCGGTCAGCAACGTGCCGATGCTGCCGTTCTACATCTACTACTCGATGTTCGGCTTCCAGCGCGTGGGCGACATCGCCTGGCAGGCCGCCGACATGCGTACCCGCGGCTTCCTGCTGGGTGGCACCGCCGGCCGCACCACGCTGAACGGTGAAGGCCTGCAGCACGAAGATGGCTTCAGCCATCTGGTGGCTGGTGGCATTCCGAACGTGCGCAGCTACGACCCGACCTTCGGCTTCGAAGTGACGGTGATCCTGCAGCACGGCACCAAGCGCATGATGGAAGACCAGGTGGACGAGTACTACTACGTCACCCTGATGAACGAGAACTACACCCACCCGGAAATGCCGGAAGGCGCGGCCGAAGGCATCGTCAAGGGCATGTACCTGCTGACCGACGCCGGCAAGCCGAAGAAGGGCGAGCTGCGCGTGCAGCTGCTGGGCTCAGGCACCATCCTGCGCGAAGCCATTGCCGCGGCCGAGCTGCTGGACAAGGACTTCGGCGTGACCGCCGACATCTGGAGCTGCCCGAGCTTCAACGAACTGCGTCGCGATGGTTTCGACGTGGAGCGTGCCAACCGCCTGCATCCGGAAGGTGAGCAGCGCAAGGCCTACGTGACCGAGCTGTTGGAAGGCCGCCAGGGCCCGGCGATTGCCGCCACCGACTACGTGCGCGCGTATGCGGACCAGATCCGTGCGTTCGTGCCGATGAGCTACACGGTGCTGGGTACGGATGGCTTCGGCCGTTCGGATACGCGTGCGAACCTGCGCCGGTTCTTTGAGGTGGATCGGTACTACATCGCGCATGCCGCGATTGCGGCGCTGGCGAAGGAAGGGAAGATGACCGCGAAGGATGTGGCCCGGGCGATCAAGCAGTACAAGATTGATCCGGAGAAGGCTAATCCTGTTGGGGTTTGATTATTAGTTCACAGAGGCGGCCACTGGCCGCCTCTTTACTTTATGAGAGAGTGCCATGGACGGAGCGCAAGCCCAAATTCTTCAGCAAGAACTAATGGGAGCAACTCTTGATGGGTGGACCATCACAGGAGGCCTAGGCCATGGAAAGTCCGCGGTTGTTATGGTGGGTGAGAAAGAAGGCACAAGTGCAGCAATCAAGGTGTTCCATCCAGAGCTGGTGGAGAGATTTGGTCGCGATGCTCAACTAGAGCGAATCAGGCGCGAAGCCAGTCTCGTGGGTGCAACCCACCCACATGTTGTCACTATCCTCGGTGGCGGGGAAGCGGATAGTGGATGGCTCTACGTGGCAATGGAAAAGCTGCCATGGAAAAACCTGAAGCAAGCGTTGCCGCAGATACCGACAGACGCAGTGCCGGCGTTGATTTCGCAGCTTTCGTCTGCAGCGAGATTTCTTGAGGATAATGGGCTTGCGCACCGTGACATCAAACCTGAGAACATTGCGATAAATGAAGACTTCTCAACACTGAAGCTTCTTGATCTCGGTGTGATACGCCCATTTGGTGCGGCTGGTCTGACTGATGTCGACTCTCGCAGTTTCATCGGCACTCTCCGATACAGCTCGCCAGAGTTTCTTCGTAGAGAAGAGGTTGACTCGATTGATGGATGGCGGGCTTTAACGTTCTATCAAATCGGAGCCGTACTCCATGACTTGCTCATGCGAAAAGAGCTCTTCGAAGAATATTCGGAACCGTATGCAATTCTGGTAGAAGCTGTTCATCAGAGAAATCCAAATGTGGCTGGTGAAGATCTGAGGCTTGTGAGGCTGTGCAAGAACTGCCTTCTGAAAGATCCGCTCGCGAGATTGGAGCTAATTAGCTGGGATTCATTCGATGTTGAGCCGTCTGCGAGCGATGAAAGATCTAAGCTTTTTCATCAAATTCGAAATCGTCAGGGCTACTACTCCCATCAATCCGCAGAAGTCTCAGGTCTCCCACTGAATGGAGAAGAGCAGCGAATTCATCGCGAGGAGATTCGTAGGGCTAGCTCAAGTCTAAGCTTTAAGGTGGGAAAGCTAATTACTACGCTCAAATGCTTTCCTCTCCACTCTCTAAGTGCAAACGTGGACCTTCGGAAAGACGAGGCGACGTGTGGCGTGTCATTCCTAAAGGATGACACACTGGGTCTAACTGCATCCATCGAAATGGTCTTCATCTTGGCCTGCGTTGCACGGAACGCAGGTGCTCTCGTCTTTCAGCTTAGTGCCCATGCTGACGTTGCTGGTCACCCGCTGGCCGAGAAGTCTGTGCTTTGCGCTGGGACTATCGAAGAAGTACTGCCAGATCGAGAGCTCGAGGGGTGGATGTTATCCATGCTGGCCAAGGCGTACGACTACATAGAAGATTGCAATTTCTCTGCGGGGGAGAGGGAATGACCGCTACATGGTGGAAGGATGATGGTGATCTGGTTAAAGAACAATTGGATATTCTAGATGTTCCATTGGATAAGAATCTTTTGATAAAAGGTCCGCCGGGTTGTGGGAAAACCAATCTGCTTCTACTTAGAGCAAATCATCTGTACATTGCTGATCGTCCCAACATCAATGTAGTGGTCTTTGGCTCTGTTCTGCGTCAGTTTATTCAGCTCGGTGGTGAGGTCTACAAGTTTCCTTCTTCAAAAATAATAACGCATAGCCGGCTATTTCTTGACATCATCCGTGAATTTGACATGGAGTTTAATGAAGCCGGAATGGGTCTGACGGAGATTCGAGATCGGAGAGTGGAAATCATTGAGGGGCTTATTAATGCGGGCAAGGTTGGGGTTGTTAGCCAAGCATTGCTTCTGGATGAATCTCAGGATTATACGCCGCGGGAGGTTTCGCTAATCTCAAAATTGGCTGAAAACATAACCGCTGCTTGTGACTCTAAGCAGAAAATTTATGAGGGCGATGATAGTCAGCCGGCGCTGGAATCTGTCGTGGATGAAGTCCGTGAGCTAACGTTTAATTTTAGAAATGGAAAGAAGATATGCCGCGTTGCTGATGCCCTGATGGCAGGTAAGCCTGGATATATTCCGCTTTTTAATACAAGTCACTACGATGAGGCTGAGTATCCATCGTCTGTTTCGTATAAGAGTGGTCTATCAATTGAAGCCCAGGTTGAGCTGGTAATAGAGCAAGTTGGATTGCAGCGGGTTGCTTACCCGGATGAAGTAATTGGGGTTCTATGTCCGAAAGTTGACGATGTCAATTCCGTCACGGCGCTTCTAATGAAATCCGAGCTTGTGGATGAAGTGACTAGGTGTGGATCTCAAGATTTTGATTCTAAGAAAAAGATATGGGTAGGAACGATATCATCAGCCAAGGGGCTTGAGTTCAGAGCGCTTCATCTGGTCGGTCTTGATCAGTTGGCGGCCGTTGGGAGGGGGGCGCAAAAGCGGCTAGCCTTTACGGCCGTCACGCGTGCCAAGACAGCCTTGTCGCTCTACTGGGACGCACATGTTCCTGGGTATCTAGAGGCTGCAGTAAGGACGGTAGTGCCGACCGGTAAGCCGGTATCCAGAAAGATGCTGTTCGGAAAAGGAGGATGATAATGTGGTATGCGAAGCTTAATCGAAGAGAGATAATGGATGTGCTCGTCACTGGCTGGCGTCCAGAGCTTTCCAGGATGGAAGAGGGTGGACAGCTTTCTTTCTTAGACGGCGCCGGTTTCTTGGCAGTCTGGCATGACAGTTCTTCAACCAGTGTTGACTCGCTTCCGTGTCTAATCGCATCCAATGAGAGCTCGATTGCTCCGCTGCTCGCAGCTTTGCTGTCAGCTCCGCAGCTTCCGTTTCCTATAACTTCACTTTCGAGGCTGGTAACGAATAAGCAGCTTTCCGCGATGGCTGAAATGCGTGGGTCTGATACCCGCTCAAGCTTGCTAAACGGCCTGGCTTGCCTGGCAATAGCAGAGGCAACGATTTACGCCGGGCAGGACGCTCAATCGGAAAATATAGGCGTTTCGGTATGCAGTCGCACCATCTCTCACGCATTTGGGAAGGCGATTCAGATCGTTCCTGAGGACGAAATTCAGGAATTCTTGAGAAGGTGGATGGAGGTTCAGGCAATTACCGGCGCTCCGCTTCTGGCTGGGGCTGGGACTTCTGAGACTCTTTCCAGAATATTTGATGTTTGCATTTCCGTTGACCTGGGAAAGGACAATGGAGACACCCTTGCTGATTTGGTCAGTGATGCGGTTAAGTATGGGGAGCCGAGTGACGCAAATTGGAGGAGGATTACCGGAGCTGTCTTAGAGGGGTCGCTGCAGGACTTTTCAAACGGCACCCGCGAAGAGAGGGGGACTGGCTTTCAATCAATCCTTGAGAAAGTCAGAACGTCGAAGGATCCGCCCCAAGAGCTTCTGGCTGCTTGCGCATTAGTTGCGACCCGAATTTCGCCCGGAACTATGGATCACCTCAATCTTCTACTGAGAAACTCTAATCCCAGCGTAGTGCTTTGGTACGCCTTCTTTGCAGGAATTCAGCGGTTCGGTTCTGCTTTGAGACAGCGCCAGGGTCGAGGTCTCAGAATCCTAAGGGACATGAGACTGTCCAGTGATCTGTTCTCAGAGCCGAGAGCCGATATCGCTTATGACGAGTTTATTCTCGCCAATAAGCTTGAGATTGATTCCGTATCGAAGCGCATGACTCACTCAAATGAAATTGTCATTGAGCTGTATCCGCATGTCGATGTGAGCTTCCGCTACGGAAGGCGTAGTGATCGAGGGGCGGTATCAGTACCTCAAGATTCCGAGGTGGCTAAGCAGGAGCTGGCAAATGAGATTCTTTCTGCAGCAAAATCACTAGAGCTGCTTGCGGGTCGGGTTTTGGCGCCGCGGAACGTTGATTCGCCGACGCCGAGAGCAAGAGGTGGACGCCAGAAACGACTGCTGTAATAGCTCTGGTGACTCGGCGTCGTCAGACTTTGAGTAGTAGGCTGATTTGGAGTCCAATCCCCAGCTATACGGAGATTGGATATGAAGAAGCGAATTTCCGAACAGATCATTGGCTTCCTGGATGAGATGGAGACTGGCTCGGCGGTGAAAGACTATTGCCGAAGGAGCGGGTTTAATGAGGCGTCCTACTAATTGTGGTGCAGAAAATTTGGCGGGATGGGCGTGCCGGTGGCCAAGCGGCTCGAGGAGCTGAAGACTGAGAATACGCGGCTGAAGAAGCGGCTGTGCGAGCACTGGCTGGAGAACGACGTCATCTACGACGCCCTTCGAAAAAAGTGGTGACTGCACCTGCGCGCAGGGCGCTGGTGCGGCGTTTGGAGGAGCGCGTGCCCACCGAGTGCCGGCGCTAATCGTGGTACGGATGAACGCCAGTGCATTGCGCTATGTCCCCCGTCCTGATCGCAATATCGAACTGCCCGAGCGAATCCAGGCGCTGGCACAACGATACAAGCGCTACGGCGTAGGAATGATCTCCCTGAAGCTGCAGCAGGAACAGTGACCAGTGAACTACAAGCGGGTCGAACGCCTTTACCGGGAGGGCAGGTTGCAGGTGCGTTGGCGCAAGCGGGAGACGATGCTGCACGGTGAACACCAACCGTTGTTTCGGGCGGAGGCAGCGAACGTGGTGGAGTCGATGGACTTCCTGTTCGTTCGAGCTGCCAAAGGAAGTGTGCTCAAGGCGCTGGCCATCGTCGACGATGCCACCACGAGGCGGAGGCGTTCGCAGTGGAGCGGACCATCACTGGCCGCGGCATGGTACGAGTGCTGGATAGGCTGGTGCTGACCCGAGGCCCACCGTAGGTGATTCGGACCGATTAGATCGACAACGGCAAGAAATTCCGCCCCAAGACGATGGCTGCATGGACCTACGAGCGAGGTGTCCTGCTGCGCCTGATCCGGTCAGGCAAGCCCAATCGGAACAACTACATTGAGAGCTTCAACGGCCGCCCTCCGGACGAATGCCTCAACCAACATCGGTTCCCGACGTTGCTACACTCCCACACCGAGATCGAAACATGGCGGCGCGAATACAAGGAGGAGCGACCGAAGAAGATTCTGGGTGGCCTGACGCCGGCCGCGTATGCCCAACAGCTAGCAGCAAAAGCCGCTACGATGGAACCTGAGCCTTAATGAGCGCCGCTACTGAAAGCGGGGGCTTCGCGTCTTTCGGATAATGCAACACTTGAGCGAGAGATCAGCGAGAATTCCAGGAGGCTCTGGCGTCAATGCTCTGGCGGATTTGATTGAGAATGGCGCCTATCAAAAACGACGTCTCGGTGGAATTCTAAGAAACCAAGCTGCTTCTGAGAGAAGACTCCATATCGAAGTGATGCATTCAGGTTCAGGCCGAGCCGAACTTGTACGTCAGACGATAGGTCGCTCGAGACTAGCAGACGACCGCTAGACAAAAAGCTAATCCAACCGCGATCAAACAGCAGGTCCGCATGGGGAGCTAGCAGAAGACCGTTCTCCCCATCAACGCGTTCGTCGTGATTACTGTCCGCCCATGGCTTAATATGGCTCGCGCGAAGGAATCTCAGGTCCTCAATGCCGGTCAGTCGGCAACCCTTTTCAACGCCGATCAGACGCTCACGGAACAGGCGTTGCTTCGTCCGCACTTCGGTTTCGCGTCTTGTGGTCGTCGCGCCGACGTCATCGATAGCTGCATCGATCTCGGTTTGGTCCGTATCGCTCGCCGCGAGCCCAAGTGAGGCATCCAGTGATCTCAAGCGGAAAACGATCGCAGATCTACGTTGCCCCCTTCCATCTGGCATGCCAGGTTGAACGTAGGAGGACTGGCACATGAACCTACCAAGGTATCGGTAGGGCCGCCCCTTGCCCATCATCTGGAACACTACGAGCGTCTTGCCATCCTTCACGTGCTCACCAATCGCTCGGTTGCCCGCCACATACTTCATGTCTCCGACTTGGCCCTCGCCGAAGTAATGAAAGACTTCGTCGTCGTCCCAAAAGTCATGGTAGCCATGAGACACGCCGGCCTCGCCAGTGAACGCGATGACTAGCGGATGCTCCTTGGGCGTCGAAATGCCGCCTTGCTGTTGCCCGCCAAATACACCATGGATCTGCTTTTGACGGTTGTAGAGCGCGCCCACCTCGAATGGGAGTTCCATCCTAGATCCCTGTCCCGAAAGCTAACTGCCCAGGATTCTAGCCAGAACCAGGTTCCTTGTGTCATTGGTTGACGCGTTTGGCTTCCTCGACAGGGTGAAGATAGGGAGCTACTGGGACGCAGACCTAGGGCAGCTGTTCTCAGGTGCGCTCAGGTTCCTACTGCGTCTCTCTGGTGAGCCCCATCCATCTTTCCAGCGCTGTAGCTCCATTGCATCGCTTGCGACCGTAGACATGGTGACTATCTGAAGACTTGCCCCAGAGTTGTCCACGAACAGAATGACATCGCCAAGTACGCTCATATCAAAGAAGCGTCTACTTGAATCATGCTTTCCGATGGTGACGCCTTGGCAAGCCAACGCTTCGGCGAAGCTCTCGGCGTCGGCCTGAAACAGAGCAAACTCCGAGTCGGTGAGTCTTGGGTAGCTCTCAAGACTCATTGTGGTGGCCGGCGCGTACGTCCCTCCAATGATCAATCCCAATAGCGCTGCCGTCGTCAGGGCAAGCAAAGTCCGGCTCGGCATAGTGAGGCCAGTGTTGGAGGCTAAATGGCTCAGACAGCGGCGAATGCTTGGGACCCAGCGTACGATCCGCGTATTGCACTCGATGTACGTAGCGAGGTGCGCTCTACTCCCGCACCTGCAACCGCTCAGTCACCTGCGCAGTCAACGCCACACACGCCATCTTCAACCCCTCCATCACCCGATCCCCCAGATACTCCTCAGGCGAGCCGTTCTGCCGAGTCCGCTCTGCAGCCAACATCAGCTCCGCCACCACGCGCAGCCCGGCTAGCGCGCAATCCGCATCCGCGAGCTGAAGACACCGCCCAGGCAATTGATGCCGCTCCGGCCAAGGCTGGCCGTCCGCAGCCGCACCGGTTCCGATGCGATGCAGCGTGGCGACGAAGGCGTTGGGATCGACGGACGGTTCGCGCTCGGGCTCGGCGTTGTCCGGATCGTACTGCGCGTGCAGGGAACGGAAGTCCGATGTGTTCATGGCAATGCTCCGTACAGGACAGACAGCAGCGCCACCAATAAAGGTGGCGGACGGTGCGGGCTCGAAAACCGGTAAATGCCAGACCGGCGGGTCCGAAGACCCCCACGCACCGCCCGCCATGGAACGCGAACGGATTGCCAGCCGACGCCACATAAAAGGCGACGTCGGCTGGCAAGCGCATACAGCTGGCATAAACACGGGTTTTCGAGTCCCGCGCCACCCTTTTCCGGTGGCACGCCAAGAGATACCCGCGCAGCTGCCAAATGCCAAGAAACCACAGGACTGATGATTGGCAGTCCTGACGCTTTCGGCATTGTCGCACACGGTGTTAAGCCGGCAAGCGATTGCGCTGCAACGGTCTTGAAGGGCTTGGCGCTATTGGCCCCAAGCGCAGGAGCGCCCGCAGCCAGGGCGATGGCCTAGGGCCAATAGCGACAAATTGGACCAGCGGTTCAGCCGGGCGGCGCCTCGGCCGTGGGCGCGAAGGTCAGACGTACCCGCACGCGCGCATACAGCGCGACGCCGTCAACCACGACCGGATCAAAGCGCCACTGGCGTACTGCGGTAAGGGCCGCACGATCCATCTCCCGCAGTCCGCTGGACCGCGCCACCATCACGTTGGAAACGTGGCCCAGCTCATCCAACTGAGCAACCAGCAGCACCTGCATGGGAGCCTGCAGGAAGGTATCGGGCGGCGTGACGAGGGCCGTTGAATACTCAATGGCAGGTGCCTGCTGCAGCTCGAAGGTGGGGTTGTCACCGCGCTCCATGAACACTTCAGTGGAAACCTGCAGGTCTGCCGCCGTGGCCATCGCAGGTGTAGCGCCCAGCAGCATCAGAACGAGGTTCAGTGCCGGGGCGGTGTTGAAGCGGGGCGTACGTGGTTTCCATTCCGGTGCGCTGCCAGCATAGCGGCCATCCCTTGGCATCGCTTGCCTTGAATGCCGGTGTGCCGGACTGCTGCACGGATCACATAGGCACGCCTGGTCTTGGCCACAGCGCATCGTCGCGCTCCAGGTCGTAGTCGCTGCCGAACGCCAGAGCCGCCTCGCGCGGTGGGAGGTCCGCATAGCAGCCCAGCAGGTACTCATCCATGCCGGCGTCGCGGTGGTCGATGGCGAACAGGTGGAGGAGCTCCTTGTCGAAGGCTTCCAGCCATGTGGGGTGGATCTTGGTCATGGGCATCCTCCAGTGGGGACGGGGGAGGCTTGGGCCTGTCTCAGCGGCTTTGACGGTGCGGCCCCGCCCAACTTTGGCGGGGCCGCATCCGCTTCGCTTTCGGCCGTTGATCAACTCGTATGGCAAGCTGCAGCGCAAGTGGCACAGCCATTCGACTGCCGGTACCACCTCCGGGCTTCAGCCACAGCCGTCCTGCAGCTGGTGTGCAAGCCGAGGTCCTGTGTGGACTGGGCGCGAGCAAGCCAATAGCATCCCTGTCTATGCACCTCATGGTCTCCATTGGCCTGCGGCGTTCTGTTCACAAAGTAGCGGTCCATTTACTACCCCCTATGCGTGTACGTAAGCGCACCATTGCGCGTGGTCGACTTTGATCACTCCCAGTCGCAGGAGCCGCGACGCAGCGAACTTCGTCGCAGAATCATCTGCGGCCGGGGTGTATAAGTACGGGCGAAGGCGCCTTCAACGGCTTCGATGAGCCTTGGAAGAGGAAAAGCGATGTTTCGACAAGGAAGATGGTTGGTCTGCCTGGCCTTGATACTGTCAGGTTCCCTGCTGAGCGGCTGCCGAGCCAGCTCGGAGGCGGTACCCGGGCCGCGTGCTCCGGCAGAGAACGGGACCCTGGTGCCCTTCATCAGGCCGCTGCCGCTGGTAGCAATGACCACACCCATGGTGGTCGAGTTCACCCTGCCGCCCCCAGGGAAAAGCTCCTCGCCAACCTTGTTTCTTGGAATCCGGGTGGGTGGAGAAGACGGGCTGAAATCACTGAATACGAGCCGTGAGATCCGCAGTATGGGCCTACCCGCCGAGGTGAAACTGGAGCGGCTGGAGGCGCAGAAGCGCATTCCTGTTCCGTTGGTGAGGGTGGAGTCGGTGGCAGGTACGCCCGCGCGTATTGAGCCCATCGGACCCATGGGCCGGGTGGAAGGCGGGTGGTTGGATGACGTCGATCATCAGTCTCTGCAGTCAGCAGGATTGGAGGCGCCTGACAGTCACCACACACAACTTGCCCTCGCTTGGGCTCAGGAACTGCAGCCTGGCCACTACAGGCTGAGCATGCAGGTACTGAAGCCTGATGATCGATTGGCGGCCACGCAAGCCGAGTTGCTGGTGGCCTACGTAAACAAGTCGAAGTAGGAGTGCGTCATGGACGACAAGTACACAGTCACAATCTTCGTTGCCGCTCCCGGCACGCCGCTGCTGGCGGGAGGGACATCCAGCGCCGGCCACGTCTACTACAAAGTGGCACATGGCAAGGACGAGGTGAGCTTTGGCTTTGCACCCATCGAGCATGGCGTCGTCACTGGGCCCGGAATGGTCTACAACAATGACGCCGAGCAGTACAAAGACCCGTACTACACGCGGACGATGGAGATCAGCAAGCAGCAGTACGACAAGCTGGTGGAATTCGGCGCAAAGCCCGGCGAGCATGGATTCAATACCGAGTATCACGGTGTAGAGAACAGCTGTATCGACTACACGTGGGGCGCACTGAATCACGCGGGGCTTCATCGAACCAACCTTCTCTTCATGCAAGACAAGAGCTTCGAAGGTGGTCTGAAACCGCTCAGCAATGTGGAGTACATCCGCAGCATCCGCGCACCCTTCCCAGATAGCGCGCTGAATACCGAGCACTACAACAAAATGCCGGAGAGAACGCTGATGCAGCGAATCATCAGCGATGAGCAACTGCCGCGCGGCGATCGAGATATGCTCGATTCCATCCGCAAGGGAGTGGCGAGCATCGATGAGGCGCATGGCCGTTCCTACGATGGGACCAGCGAGCGGATCTCAGCGGGGTTGTTGGCCACCGCCAAGGAGAGCGGGCTGGAGCATGTCGACCATGTGGTATTGGGTAATTCTCCAAGCGATGGTTCGGCGCAGCGACTGTTCGTCGTGCGGGGGGAGCTCAACGATCCGGCCCATGTGCGAGCTTCGATGACGGCGGAGGAGGGTGCGCGAACACCGGTGGAGCAGTCATTTGCCAAGGTCGAGCAGATTTCGCTGGCCCAGCAGGAGCGAGCCTCGTTGGCGCCGCAGGAGCCGGCCCTGGAACAAACCCGGGCGCCGCTGCAGATGGGCTGACTTCCAGCGACTGCACGGAAGATCACAGTTTCGAGCGCCTCGGCCTCGAAACTGCTTCCATCTCCACCTGCCTCCCATCCCACCTATGCCATCATCCGCCCAGGACCGCAGTACCCATCAAGGCTGAACAGGCATGGAGCAGGCAACACGCTATACCGCAACGCTGTACCTGGCCGCGCCCGGCACCCCGCTGAAGAGTGGTGGCATCTCCCCGCGCGGCCACATGTACCTGCAGGTGGCCGCGGGCGACGAGGCCCACAGCTACGGCTTCGCACCGCCGCGCCAGGCGCTGGGCGAAACCCGCACCGGCGTGCAGTACCCGCAGGTGCGCCACGACGATGCCGACGAGCATCTGGACCCGTACTACAGCCGCACCCTGGAAATCTCCGAGGAGCATTACGGCTGCCTGCGTGATTTCGCCGAGGAACCGGCCGAGTTCGAATTCGATGTCGATCGCCCGGCCACCATCAACCGCTGCAGCGATTTCGTCTGGGCGGCGCTGCGCTACGCCGGCCTGCATCCGCTGCCGGCGCCGCTGGATGGCGGCAGCAATCTGGGCGAGTTCGCGGTGTTGTTCAACCTGCCGGAAATCCAGTGCATTGCTGCGCCGTTCCCGGGCAGCGATCTGAATGCCGAAACCCATCACGCGATGCCCGAGCGCGAGGCTGAACATCATCGCCAGGGCGACCGCGCCAGCGATGAGCCGCCACCGACGCCGATTGAAGTGGCCGGCACGCTGCTGGACCCTTCGCATCCAGACCATCGCCTGTTCTCGCAGTTGATCCAGAAAGTGGCCGAGCTGGACGCTGCGCATGGCCGCCCGTTCGATGCGGCCAGCCAGCGCATCAGCGCCAGCCTGCTGGTGCTGGCCAAGCAGAACAATCTCTCGCGCGTGGACCATGTGCTGCTCAGCCGGCCGACAAAAAGCAGTCATGCCGCCGAGAGCATCTTCATCGTGCAGGGCGATCGCAACGACCCGGGGCACCGCCGCGCCAGCATCGCCACTGAAGTGGCAGCCAAGACCGATGTGGCCGATTCGCTGCGGTTGAAGGAGCAGTAACCCGCGCGCCTGCCATACGCGCGTCGGCGCACGCCACGCCCCCCCACCTGCTACCATTCCCCCGCAACCCCAGCCAGCCCACCCTGCGCAGACAGATGCGGGGCGGGCCGTCGCAGGACGGCCCAGCGAGCCAGGACACCTTCCCGTGCCCATTCAAGGACGCTCGCATGTTCCGTAATCCTCTCTTCCGCTCGGCCGCCCTGGCCGTGGCCGTTTCGCTCAGCCTCGGCGCGCCCTCCGCGTTCGCCGACAACGCACCCGCCGCCAGTGCTACCGCCGCCGTGCAGCGCCAGGCCGTGGCCAAGGGCCTGTACGAGCTGGCCTACAGCCCGAAGCAGAACGTCGTGTTCGTGGCCTCGTCCGGTGGCTTCGGCGATGACGCCGGCCCGGCCCAGGTGCTGCGCCTGAACCCGGCCACGTTGGCCGTGGAAACCCGCATTCCGCTGGAGCGCAAAGCCTTCGGTGTGGTCCTCGATGACGCCCACAACCGCCTGTACGTGGGCAACACCGTGGACCTGTCGGTGACCGTGGTCGACACCGCGCAGAACAAGGCGGTCGGCACCATCCAGCTGATGGAAAAGAAGACCGGCAAGGACGGCAAGGCCGCTTACACCCACGACCTGCGCGAGCTGGTGGTCGACAGCGCCGCCAACCGCCTGTACGTGACCGGCCACAGCAGCCAGCCGGACCTGAGCAGCGTGCTGTTCGTGATCGATACCACCACGCTGAAGGTGATCAACACCATTGATGGCCTGGGCAATGCCAAGGCACCGGGCCTCGCACTGGATGCGGCCAACAAGCGCGTCTACACCAGCAACCTGCTGGCCGACCTGGTGGTGGTGGGCACCGATTCGAACAAGGTGGTGGCGCAGCACAGGATCGCCGCCGAGCAGCCGATGAACATCGCGCTGGACCCGGCCGGCAAGCGCCTGTTTGTAACCGACCAGGGCTCGGAGTTCCTGCGTGGCTACCAGGCCAAGAGCAGCGGCCTGGTCAGCAAGCATCCGGGCCAGCGCGTGCTGGTGCTCGACCGCAGCACCGGCAAGGAACTGGCCAGCATTCCGACCGATGCCGGCCCGCTGGGTATCCTGCTGGATGCACCGCGCAAGCGCCTGTACGTGACCAACCGCGAAGCCGGTACGGTGACGGCGTACAACAGCGACAGCTACCAGAAGGTGGCCACCTACACGGTGCCGACCCACCCGAACAGCCTGGCGCTGGATGCGAAGAACAACGTGTTGTTCGTGAGCATCAAGAACGGCGAGAAGGATGACAAGGGCGCTGACGAGAGTGTGGCGCGCATCCAGCTGTAAGCATTCGCGCTGGATTGACGAGGCCCGTGTCCTCGGCCGTCGGCCGTGGAGCGGGCCTCATCCATTTATGCGGCTCGCATGACGCTGGACTAGGAAGTGTTGCAAAAGCAGGGGCAGCGCTTGTTGCAGTGGGGCGGTACATGTAGCGTCTTCAGCCTTCCAGGGGAGGCTATCCAATGAGTACGTATACCGCGTTCGTCGAGCTCGCATTTGAAAGGTTGAACAAAGAGCTGGCGATACCGAAGGGATTCGCCGTAGCGCTCTACAAAGAAGAAGACTCGTGGAGCTTCATCTCGAAGCTGGCGCAGCTCGTCGAGGCCGTTTTCACGCGGGCCGTCGTCGATGCCCTGCGCGAGCCGCTGATATTCGATGTGATCAGCAATCTCCCGCAGGAAGTGAGGATCAATTTTCTGCGCAAGATGAACATCATCGACAGTGAACAGAAATCGATGTTCAAGGCCGTTGCAGAGATCAGGAACCAGTACATCCATGATCTCTCGAACATCGACGTTCCGCTGGATGCCTACATCAAGAACCTGGAGGACGGTGCAAGGAAGGGACTCTTCAAACGGTTCAAGCCGTACTTCGTCGACCCGAAGATGTCCATTGAGGAGTTCATCTCACAATGCAGGCCACAGGTCTTCCATGTGTGCGTGCTGGAGCTGCTGAAGGTCCATGGAAAGGTGTCATCCATCAACATCCAGAAGGACCACGAGGCATTCCGTCTTCAGCAGGCGGGAAGGTTGCTGCCGGCGAAGAAGCACGGCGAGATGCTTCCGTTGGATCGACTGACGGTGAGCAGCTATGTCACCCAGGCCAGAGACGTCCTGAAGCGGGAAGGCCTGCTCGTTTCAGAGTTCAAATAGCGGGAGAGAAACCGCTTCCGCGCCTGCTTACCCCAACCGGTGCGCAGGATTCTGCATCTCCTGCGCTTGGGTTTCGACCTGCGGCTGCACACCCACCCCCAACTTCTGCATCGACTGCTCCACCGGCGTCTGCGCTGCCACAGCCGTCGGGATCATCGCGCGCAGGTGCGCCGGATTGGCCGGGTCGCCCTGCACGACGAAGACGTTATGCCCGGCCGGATGATTGGCCGTGGCGTTGCTGACCAGCACATGGTCGACCTGCTGCAGGCCCTGCTCGCGGGCGAGCACAGTCAGGCTGGCGGTCAGTCGCTCGCTGGTCTGGTCGAACGGGCGGCCATGCTGCGCGTCCAGTGCGGCCACGCCCTGGCGGACCTGCTGATTGAGGCCATAGTCGGGGTGGTTGGGGGTGATCTCTGCCATGGCCATCGAACGGTAGCGGTGGGTCGTGGGTGAACCCCCCAAGTATAGATCCGGCCCGCGAAGTCAGTCTGCCGGCCGATGGTCATAGCTGATCACCCGCTCGGCCAACCAGCGCCCGTCCACGCGACGCCAGACCTGGATGAAGCGGGCCTGGCCCACCCAGCGCTCCACGCCGTCCTTGCCGCGTTCATGGAAGCGGTGGTCGCCGATTTCCAGCGCCCGCTCGTCGTGTAGCGGGAACACCTGCAGCGAAGGCTCCGCCCGCTCGCGGCGCAGGCTCCAGCCGCCCTTGCGCGCATTGCTGCACATGTTGGCCACGCTGCGGCGGAAGTCTTCGCGGCTGCTGGCTGACTTGCCATCCTTGTCATGGAAGAACTCCATGTCCTGGGTGGTCATCGCGGCGGCCTTGTCGGCATCGCAGGCTTCGAAGGCGGCGGCGAACAGCTGGGTGTCGGCCTGGCGGATCTGCTCGCGCAGGTCATCGGAGGGCGCGGGTGCGGCGGCGAGGCCGGCGGCCAGCAGGGGCAGGGTGAGCAGCAGCATGGCGAGGCTCCAGGGCGGGATTCATGCAGGCTCGCACGGTGCTCCGAGGGCCGCAGCCGCCCTGCGACGAAACGGGATTTCCAGGGAGTGAATGCCCGCACCTATGGATTGGCCGGGTGGCGTGCCCTGTGCAGGGGATGTCATGGCGACCGGCGATTCCATCACGGCCGCGATAGGGGCCGGCCCATAGGCTGAAATCCTCCCCTTCCACAGGAGGTTCCATGCCTGCTTCCCGCGTCCGCCTGCACGTTGAAGACACCGGTGGCGACGGCCGACCAGTCATTCTGATTCACGGTTGGCCGCTGTCCGCCGATGCATGGAAGACGCAGGTTTCGATCCTCCGCGACGCCCAACACCGGGTGATCAGCTACGATCGGCGCGGCTTCGGCCGTTCCGACAAGCCCGCCGAGGGCTACGACTACGACACGCTGGCGGCGGATCTGGCCGGGGTGATCGAGGAACATGACCTGCGCGACGTGACCCTGGTCGGTTTCTCGATGGGCGGCGGTGAGGTTGCGCGGTATGTGGCCAATCACGGGCAGGCGCGCCTGCACAGCGTGGTGTTTGCAGCAGCGGTGCCGCCGTATCTGCTGCGCGGCGAGGACAATCCGGAAGGTCCGCTCACACAGGACAAGGCCGACGAAATGCGTAGCGGTCTGGAGAAGGATCGCGAGGCGTTCTTCGATGGCTTCACCCGCGATTTCTTCAGTGCCAATGGCAAGCTGATGGTGACCGAGGATGAGCGCCAGGCCGCAATCGCGCTTTGCCATCAATCCGACCAGACGGCGGCGCTGGGTTGCATGCAGGCGTTTGCCACTACCGACTTCCGCGACGATCTGAAGAAGATCACGGTGCCAACCCTGATCCTGCACGGTGACAGTGACGCCATCGTGCCGTTTGAAGGCTCGGGCCGGCGCACGCACCAGGCCATTCCGGGCAGCGAAGTGGTGATCCTGGAAGGCGCACCACATGGGTGCAATACCAGCCATGCGGACCACTTCAATCTGGCGCTGCTGAACTTCCTGAAGCGGTAAGCTGCAGCCATGCGCCAGACCAAGACACCCCCGTGGAAGAAGCCCAATCCCAAGGGCCAGACCTCGCAGCCGCTGTCGCCTGCACAGAAAGAGGCGGCGCGGCAGCGGGCGGAAGAGAATGGCCGGCGTTATCCGAATCTGGTGGACAACATGTGGGCCGCGAAGCTGCCGCGCGGGTCCTGATCTGTAGAGTCGAGCCGTGCTCGACCCCGCACGGTGCCCATCCACGCATGGCGTGGATCTACTGCAACAGCGGCCTGGCCTGGCCCGGCATCTACATGCCGTCCAGCGGCGTCCAGCCGGGTTCCAGCCATGGCGAGATCTCGCTCTGGCGGACGGTGATTGCCTCCGTCGGCAGCCCCGCCAAGCGCGCAAGCTCTGCACGTAGCAGCTCGGAATCCACCGGCGCGGCCGTAGCCACCTGCAGCCGATCACTCTGATGCCTCACCTGTACCGGTAGCGTGGCGTGCGCGTCATGCTGGCCGCCGGTGCGCCCGATCGGGTAGCGCATTGTTACCGGCCGTGACAGCTGCGCCAATGCGGGCTGCCACGCCTGCAGCACGAGGGGCTGCCCGGCAGCGGAAACATGTACTTCAGCAATCGTGGCCGGGTAGCCTGTAAGGCTCTCGACCAGCACCTGGAAGCGCGCGCCATCCGGCATGACCAGCACGGCGGCAATCAACGCAGAGAACGAAACAAACACCGCCGCGAGGTTCCAGCTGCGCGGCGCGGTGGCCGGGCGCGTTGCGGTGCGCAGGCCCGGTCTGCGCCGCAGCTTGCGCGCGTAGATGCGCCGGTCCTTCCTGCGCGGGCTGCTGCTGTGCTCGGGCAGGTTCAAGGGCACCCGTGGAAGGCGCGCCACGCGGGCCTTGATCAGGCGCGACAGCAGCATCCACGCGATCACGAACGCCAGCAGCGGAAGCAGCGTTCGCACCCACAGATACAGCGTGACCATCCACAACACCTCTACATGCGACCATCCATGCTCATCCACATCCTACCGGGACCACGCGGCGGTTGTCGTATCCGCCAGCCGACAAGCACAGGGCGCTTGGTTAGGATGGTCCTTTGTTGTCACGGATGAACCGATGGTCTCTGCTGCTGCCCGCTTCTGTCGTATCTGTGGTCCTGGCCCGATTCTGCTGGCACTGCAGGTGGTGGCGCTGCTGGCGGTAGCCCTTGCAGCCGGCTTCTTCCACTACCGCGTGGGATTGCTGCTGGAGCCGGTGGATGACGCATGCGGTGGGCCTGATCCTGTCGCGCGCATGCAGGTTGCAGAACAGCTGCTGGCGCGGTCCGCTGCGCTTGCACCATGGCAACCGTTGCAGTGGATTCCGATGGCAGGCGTGGTACTGGCGTTGCTGGGCGCGATGTCGATCAGCGTCTACCGTCTGGGACGTCTGTCCGAACGCCTGCGACGCGCCAACTGGGGGGTGATGGCCCTGCACGCCGCGATCCTGGCGCTGGCGCTCAGGGCATTGCATCTGTACGACATGGCGTGGACCAGCGTGGCCAAGCTGTCCCCAGCGGCGTGCCTGGTGGAACTGGGCGAACAGGGCCGGTTGCCGCTGGCACAGGCGCAGCAGGTGGTGTTCGAGATCCTCACCCATGAGCATGCGCCGCTGCTGCGCAATCCCGATGACCTTGCCCTGGTGCTGGTCGCGTTGATGCTGGTGACAATGGCTGCAGGATTCATGCTGTGGCGGGCGATCGTGCGCGAACGTCAGGTGCAGTCGCCCAGCCCATAACGGGTGTGTGACCGACCACGCGCCCGCAATCGCGCTACAGTCTGCGCTCCGCTCCTGCAAGGATGTGCTGATGCGTTGGTTGCTGCGTGCTGTGCCGTTGCTGCTGTGTTCGTTGGCGGTACACGCCGCTGAGGTGGATCGCCGGATCGCAGTGACCATCGACGACCTGCCCTGGGCGCGGGTGGACGAGATCGTTCCGCCGGACCTGCAGGCGCGGCACGAAGCGCTGATGGCGCAGCTGCACCAGGCGGGTGTGCCGGTAGTTGGCTTCGTCAACGGGAACAAGCTTGAGATCGATGGGCAGGTGCAGCCGGCGCGGGTGCAGATGCTGCGCGACTGGCTGGACGCCGGTTATGTGCTGGGCAACCACACCTACTCGCACATGGACCTGAACGCCAAGGGCGTGCCTGCGTTCCAGCAGGATTTCCTGCGTGGCGAGGCGGTGCTGCGGCCGTTGCTGGCCGAGCGCGGGCTCAAGCCGCAGTGGATGCGTCACTCCTATCTGCGTGCCGGGCGCACGCCGGAAGAACGCGCGGAGATGGACGTGTTCTTCAAGCAGCATGGCTACCGCGTGGCACCGGTGACGGTCGACAACGGCGAGTGGGTGTGGGCGTTCGCCTATGCCAACGTGATGAACGAGCAGCCGGATTCCCCGGCGCGCGAGGCGACGCTGGCGCAGCTGCGCAAGGGCTATGTGCCGTACATGCTGAACAAGCTGGACTACTACGAGAAGCAATCCCAGGCGCTGCTGGGCTACGCGCTGCCGCAGGTCTGGCTGATGCATGCGAACGAACTCAATGCAGCCACGTTCGCCGAACTGGTGGCGGCGACGAAGCGGCGCGGCTATCGCTTCATTTCGCTGGACGAAGCGATGCGTGACCCGGCCTATGCGCGGGGCGCCGAGGGCTACAGCGGTCGCTACGGCCCGAGCTGGCTGCACCGCTGGGCGATGGCGGAGAAGAAACCGAAGGACTTCTACGCCGGTGAACCTGAGGTGCCGTCGTGGGTGATGAAGCTGGCGAAGGTGGACTCGGAATGAGGCTCAGCGCTTGACGGCCAGCACGCCGTCAAGCGCCAGTTCGGCCTTGAAGCCGGCCTTTTCCAGGCGCTTGGCCACTTCACGCGGCACGTCGCGGCCGCTGGTCAGCTTGTTCGGCGCGCCGGTGTAGTGGAATAGGCGCCCGCCCTTGCGGATGACGCGGGCGAGGTGGTCGTAGAACACCTGCGAGTACAGTTCGCCGGCGATGCCGAAGCGCGGCGGGTCGTGCAGGATCGCGTCGACGCTGTTGCTGGCCACCTGTTCGATCTGCTGCGAGACATCGCCGTGGCTGAACTGCAGGCGTCCACCGGCCACGGCCGATTCCGGATCCGGCGACCACGGGTTGAGCGTGCGCAGCCACATCACGTCGGCATTCTTCTCGAACGAGCGGATCTGGCCGACACCGGCCTCCAGCGCGCAGGCGGCGAAGTAGCCCAGGCCGCCGCAGGTATCGAGGATGACCTTGCCGGCCGGGGCGACCAGCTCGACCTTGCGGCGCGCGTCCTCGAACGGTGACAGCTTGGAGGTCGGCAGCATCTTGATGCCGTCGATCTCGAAGGTCGGTGCGCCCCATTCGGTCGGCACCAGCTTGATCAGCGAACCGCTGTAGCGCGAGATCGGCGCGAAGTCCTCGCCGTCCCAGTAGTACAGCGTGCGGTCCTTCAGCTTGCCCGGCCACGGGTAGGGCTGGCCACGGAAGTGGAAGCCGTCGGCATCCAGCGCCACGCCGTCCTCGCTGCGGCCAAGGTCGAGCGAGCCCTGCCAGTCGGCAGCGCCCTTGTCATGGGCACGGCGCAGGGTGTCAGCGCTGTCGCGGGTCAGCAGGGGGCCGGTGTAATGGGGCACGGCGGGTACCGGGGCGGTTCGGGGGAGGGCATGGTACCGCAGCTGTTACCGGGGCCACGTGTGGCTGCTGCAGTAGATCCACGCCATGCGTGGATGTAGACGGGAGGAGCCGAGCGTGGGCTCGGCGCTACCGCTGGCTGGTGCAGCTGTAGCCGTGTGTGGTCCCTTCCCCCGAGAGCATGCCGACGCCACGCGACGGCTGCATGCCTACACGGGCGCACGACCGACGATGGACGTCCTGAGTTTCTGGTGGCTGCCGATCAAAGTCGTAGCGCAGGCTGCCGTCTTCCTGCAGCAGCCAATGCACGGTAACGCGCTCGTGGCGACCATCACCGAGATCCCAGTCCAGGGTGCGCATGATCAGGGTCTGGCCATCGGGCAGCTGCCGGACTTCGTCATAGGCCGCCTGGGTCTTCGGCGCGCTTACCGCAAGCAGCAGAAACAGCAGCATTGGCATCGCTCCTCAAAGAAGACAGGATGCGCCCATAGTGCCCTGAGCCGCCATCAGAATCATTGCGTCTTACGGGCACTTCACCGCATACACCGGCCCAGCACCGATCAGCATCAACGCCATGTAGTCACTATCGCTGGCCTTGCCCTTCAACGTCGCGTCCTTGTTGAAGTGGAAGATGCCGAAGCCGCCCGCCATGCGGATCAACGCGCTGTCGATCTGCTCGGCGTCATCGCGGAAGTAGCGGCTGATCTCGCTGCGGGTGGCCTTGTGCAGGGCATTCGGCTCGCGTTGCCACTGGTCGCCGCGGCTGAAGGAGACGAAGTACTGGCCGCCTTCCCTGTCGATGCGGAAGTCGGCCGGCTTGCGCGCGCCGGTGGCGAAGCAGCCCTGCAACGGGTCGGCGCTGAAAGGAAGCCCGGCATCGCCACTGCAGGCGGTGAGCAGCAGGACGGCACCGGGCAGCAGCAGGCGGAGCATGCGCATGGGATGTCCCTACAGGGCAGGTGGGGCTAGTGTAGGCAGCACTCGGGCGTCGCCCGTACAGAAATTCGGCAAGAACAAAGGGGTTTTGGGATGGCGCAGGGCAAGGCACCGTGGTGCGGCATGGCCAGTTGGCTGGGGATCGCTGTGGGTTGGGGAGCCGGCACATTGGCGGCGCAGGCGGCGGTGGCCGCAGGCGGCAATGGCATGGCTGCGGGATTGGGCGTGGGCGTGCTGGGCGCGGCACTGGTGGGCTGCGGCCTGGCGGTGGCCTCGCGCGTGCGCGGCGAGCGCTGGCCGTGGATCGGCATCGGTGGTGCGGTGCTGAGTGCGCTGCCGCTGCTGATGTACCTGCTGCGGATGATGTTGAAGCTCTAGCGGTAGTGCCGGCCGCTGGCCGGCAACTGCAGTTTGGGTCCGAAGCTCATGAGGTTGCCGGCCAGCGGCCGGCACTACCCGGTATGGATCACACGATGCGGTGAATCTCCACCGTCACGTGCACCAGCTCCTCATGGATCGCCAGTGCGTTGCGCACGGTATCCGCATCCAGGCGGGCGTCGCTGGTAACCACGCTGGCGCTGACCGCGTACTTGCCGCGACCGACCTGCCAGACGTGCAGGTCGGCCAGGCGCGCCGGCCAGGGGCCCTGTTCGATCACTTCGCGAACTTCGGCCACCACCGGTGCGTCCATCTGCGCGTCGAGCAGGATGCGGCCGCTGTCGCGTAGCAGGCCTACAGCCCACACCGTCACCAGCACGGCGCCGACCAGGCCCATCACCGGGTCCAGCCAGGTCAGGCCCAGCAGCTTGCCGCCGAGCAGGGCGACGATGGCCAGCACCGAGGTGGCGGCGTCGGCCAGCACGTGCACGTAGGCCGAGCGCAGATTGAGGTCGTGACCGTGCGCATGGCCGTGATCGTGGTGTTCGTGGTCATGCCCGTGATGATGGCCATGGTCATGCCCGTGGTGGTGATGCGCGTGGCCCGGGCTGTCGTGCAGCCACCATGCGCAGAGCAGGTTCACGCCCAGGCCGACCGCAGCGATGGCGATGGCTTCGTTGTAGTGGATCGGCGCCGGTACCCACAGCCGCTGCAGTGACTGCACGGCCATCAGCGCGGCGACGCCGAGCAGGGCGATGGCGCTGGTGTAGCCGGCCAGGATCTCGATCTTCCAGGTGCCGAAGGCGAAGCGCGGGTCGTGCGCGTAGCGGCGCGCGCAGCGGTAGGCGAACACCGCCAGGCCCAGCGCCAGCGCGTGCGAACTCATGTGCCAGCCGTCGGCGAGCACGGCCATGGAGTTGAACCACCAGCCGCCGACGATCTCCACCAGCATCATGCCGACGGTCAGCCACAGGGCGCGGCGGGTATTGCGTTCGGCCAGCGGGTTGCCGTCGTCGAAGCGGTGTTCGTGGCGACGGGCGGCGGCGAGGGCGTCCAAGTGCATGACGGCGGTAGCTGGAGTGGATACCCCCATAGGGTATATGATCCCGCCATGGCGCATGTACACAAGAATCGAAAGCAGCTGCTGACCCGGGTGCGCCGCATCGCGGGCCAGGTGGCGGCGTTGGAGCAGGCGCTGGACCAGCCCGAGGGTAAAGCCGGCGACTGTGCGGACGTGCTGGTGCAGGTCGCCGCCGTGCGCGGTGCCGCCCACAGCCTACTGATGGAGCTGCTGCACGAGCACCTGCAGGAACACGTGGTGGGTGCCGATGACCCGCAGCAGCGGGCGGACGAGGCCGAAGTGCTGGTGGAGCTGCTGCGCCGCTACGGCAAATAGGCCGGGGGGCGGTAGAGTCGACTGTTAGTCGACTGCTCTTCGTACAACCAACGAAAAACCCCGCGCTTCGCGCGATAGTCGACTAACAGTCGACTCTACCCCGGGTGGCGGTGCCGTGCGTTCCAGATATGCGTGGCGGCCAGCAGCAGGCTGCCGGTGACGGTCATCGGCGTTTCCCAGTCATGTGAGGGCAGCGCCAGCGCGCCGGCCAGCAACAGGCCCAGACCGACGCCGGCGGCGGCCCAGGCCAGTACGGGCAGCGGGTGACGGCGCTCGGCGCGCCATAGCGCGTAGCCGGTCAGTGGCAGGGCGATGGCCACGAACAGCAGGTGCACCCATTCCGCTTCGGCCCAGGTGCCGAACAGGGGGAGCGCGGCGGCCAGCAGGGGCAGCGCCAGGCAGTGCAGCAGGCACAGGCTGGACAGGGCGACCGCGCCGGCATCAAGCAGGGCGGCAGAAGGCGACTTCATCGGGGGAGGTTCCTTGCGCAACAATTGTTATACAGTAACATTTCCGTTCCGCAGCCAACCTGCTCCGACATGAACACTGTTTCCCGCGCCGACCGTCGCCTTCCGGTCACCGTGCTGTCCGGCTTCCTGGGGGCCGGCAAGACCACCCTGCTCAACCAGATCCTGCGCAACCGCGAGGGCCTGCGCGTGGCGGTCATCGTCAACGACATGAGCGAGGTCAACATCGATGCGCAGCTGGTGCGCGAAGGTGGCGCCGAGCTGCGCCGCACCGAAGAGACGCTGGTGGAATTCAGCAACGGCTGCATCTGCTGCACGCTGCGCGACGACCTGCTGCAGGAAGTGCTGCGCCTGGCCGATGCCGGTCGCTATGACTATCTGCTGATCGAATCCACGGGCATCGGTGAACCGATGCCGGTGGCGGCCACCTTCGCGGTGCGCGACGAGCATGGCTTCAGCCTGAGCGATATCGCGCGGCTGGACACGATGGTGACGGTGGTCGACGGCAGCGCGTTCCTGGCCGACTTCGGCTCGACGTCGCGACTGGCCGAGCGCGGCCAGCAGGCCGGCCCGGAGGATGATCGAGGTGTGGTTGACCTGCTATGCGAGCAGGTCGAGTTCGCCGACGTGATCGTGGTCAGCAAGGTGGACCAGGTGGATGACGAAGCGTTGCAGGACACGCTGGCCGTGCTGCGTGGCCTGAACCGCGACGCGAAGCTGCTGCTGTCCAGCTTCGGCGATGTGCCGCTGGCCGAGCTGCTGGATACCGGTCGCTTCGACATGGAGCGTGCGCAACGTGCGCCGGGCTGGATGAAGGAACTGCGGGGCGAGCACACACCGGAAACCGAGGAGTACGGCATCGGCAGCTTCGTCTACCGCTCGCGACGTCCGTTCCACCCGGCGCGCTTCGCCCGCGCGCTGCAGTCCGGCATGCCCGGCGTGATCCGCAGCAAAGGCTGGTTCTGGCTGGCCAACCGCATGGACTGGGTGGGTGAGCTGAACAGCGTGGGCGCGGCGACGCGCACGCAGGCGGCGGGCTTCTGGTACGCCGCACGTGACCGCGTGCGGGCCGGGCTGGAAGACACCGCGCCGTTGTTGCCGCCCACGCCGCTGCCTTACAGCGACCTCGGATGGGCGCGGCAGCAGGCCGATTGCTGGAGCGCGCCGCTCCCGGGGCCTGAAGAATTCCCGGATGAGGCAGCGCACACGGCGATGCAGCGGCTTTGGCACCCGTTGTGGGGGGATCGCCGCCAGGAACTGGTGGTGATTGGCGTGCACATGGATGAGCGCGCGGTGCGTGCGGAGCTGGATGCGTGCCTGCTCAACGACCAGGAGCTGCGTGCGGGGCCATTGCTGTGGCAGCAGTTGCCGCAGGCGTTCCCGGTGTGGAAGCGTTGACGGTGCATTGAGGATCCATGGGTTGCCGGCCAGCGGCCGGCACTACCCCCTGGTCGATACGTCATGCGTGGATGGATGCATGGCGGAGTCGAGCATGGCTTGACTCTACAGACTGTCGCGCCATTGCCAGTGGTTGGCGGTGACCTGCAACACCTGCGTCGGTCGCAATGCCTGCAGCAGGTGCCGGTCGTGGCTCACCATCAGCAGCGCGCCCGGCCACGCCGCAAGCAGTTCCTCCAACGCCTGCAATGCGCTCAGATCCAGCGCATTGCCGGGTTCGTCCAACAGCAACAGCTGGGGCGCGGGATCGGCGTACAGCACGCTGGCCAGCGCACCTTTCACGCGTTCGCCATCGCTGAGGCTGTGGGCTGCCCGCTGGATGCGCTGTGCATCCAGCCCGAGCAGGGCCAGCCGCGTGCGCAGCTCGCCTGGGTCCGCGCCCGGGTTGGCGGCCTGCACGGTGTCGAGGATGCTGCGCTCGCCGGACAGCCCCAGCAGCTGCTGGTCGAGCAGGGCCAGTGGCGCATGCCGTTGCACGGCGCCACTGCGTGCAGGCAGCTGGCCGGCCAGCACACGCAGCAGGGTCGATTTGCCGCTGCCGTTGTCACCGACCACGGCGATGCGCTGGCCGCGGCGGATCTCCAGCTGCAACGGTGCACTGCAGCCATGTGGCAGCACCAGCGCCTCGGCCTGTAGCAGGCGCATGCTGCCACGGTCACCCGCACCGGCGAACAGTGCCAGTTCCGGCGCCGCGTGCACCGCCGATGCCGCTGCGCGCAGATGCTCTGCGCTGGCCTGCAGGCGTTCGGCCTGCACCTGTTGTGCGCGGCCGTGGCTGGCCTCGGCGCGCTGCTTCTGCCGGCCGAGCAGGATCGGGGCCTGGTTGGCCTGCTTCGCATCGCGGTTGCCACGCGCCTGGCGTTGTTGTTGCCGTTCGTGCTGTTCGCGCGCGCTGCGTTGCTGCTGGCGGTGCTGGGCGCGCGCATGATCGAGCTGGGCGGCGGCAGCTTCGCGCTCGGCGGCGCGCGCATCGGCATAGTGCTGCCACGGTCCGCCGTAACGATGCAGCCCGCGCCCATCGAGTTCGACGATCTGCTGCATGTGCGCCAGCAGCTCGCGATCATGACTGATCACCAGCAGGCCACCGCGCCACTGCTGCAACTGCTCGTACAGCTGTTGGCGATGGCGTGCATCGAGGTGGTTGCTGGGTTCGTCCAGGATCAGCCAATCGGCACCGCTGGCCCAGGCACCGGACAGCGCGACCTGCATGGCCTGGCCACCACTGAGGCGCGCGGCCGGCTGGGCGGGATCGAGATCGTCGGGCAGCCGAAGCGCCTGCCATTGCTGCTGCAGGCGTTCGCGCAGGTCCCAGCGGTCGCCGACGCAGGCGAAGTCGGCCTCGTCCACGCTGCCGGCTTCGATGCGTTGCAGTGCAGCCAGTTCCGCGCCGACGCCGGCCAGTTCACCGACCGTGCCGGCGGGCGGATAGCCGGGCGTCGGCAACAGGAACACGCGGCCACTGCCGCGCACCTGGCCAGTGTCGGGCAGCAACCGTCCGGCCAGCAAGCGTGCGAGCACGCTCTTGCCGGCGCCATTGGCACCGACCAGGCCGGTGGCGACCGGCTCGAAGGAAAACGTCAGATCGGAAAACAGCGGGCGGCCGTCGGCCAATCGATACGACACGCGATCGAGCGTGAGGGAATGCGGGGTCATGCGACCTCCATGGATGCCGGGTTCTCCCCTGCGCGCAGGGGCGGGAAGAGTCAGGCCGTCTGGTGGGAAGACGGCGGCATCAATGGCGCATTGGTCGCGAGCCTCTGGGAGGAATGAGCGGCCAGTATAGCGGGGCTGGCTGAATGGTTTGATGGCGCGACTCTACAAAGGCATCCACGCATGGCGTGGATCTACTGTGGGCCGGGCATGGGGTGGATCGATCGCCTAGGGCACGGTTTCCAGGCGTGCGCTGACGAAGTCGATGAACACGCGCAGTTTCGGTAGCACGTGGCGGCCGGAGGGCCACAGCAGGTGGAAGATGCCGCAGGAATGCACATGCTCGTCCAGCACGGTGACCAGGCGGCCATCGGCCAACGCATCGCGCACCGAGTGCACGGGCACGAACGCCAGGCCGATATCGCGCAGTGCCAGCGCTACCCGCGCTTCGATGGTGTTGGCCACCATGTGCACTGGCAGTTCCTGCGGTGTTTCCTGGTCGGGCCAGTGGATCGGCCACAGTTCCAGCTTGCCGGTACTGGGGAAGCGATAGTGCAGCAGCGTGTGCTGCATCAGATCGGCCGGTGTGCGCGGCGTGCCGCGCCGCTGCAGGTAGGCGGGTGAGGCGACGATGCGGCGTGGAAATACGCCCAGGCGTCGTGCGTTCATGCGTGAGTCGCTGGGCTCGCCGACGCGCAGCACGGCATCGAATCCTTCCTCGATGACGTCGACCAGCCGATCGCTGAAATCGAGGTCGAGGCGGATATCGGGATAGGCCGCCATGAACTCGGCCATCAGCGGCAGGGTCAGGTCGCCCACCAACGGCAGGCCGATGCGCAGCGTGCCGCGAGGCGTGGCGTGCGGTTGTGCCAGCTCGGTGCGTGCGGCATCGCGCTCGTCGAGGATGCGCCGGCAGCGCGCCAGGAACAGCTGGCCCTCGGCGGTGAGGGTGATGCTGCGCGTGCTGCGGTGGAACAGGCGCACGCCCAGTGCATGCTCCAGCCGGGCAACGCACTTGCCGGCGGCCGAGGCCGAGATGCCCTGCAGGCGCCCGGTCTCGACGAAGCTGCGGGTATCGGCCGCGTGGACGAAGGTCTGCAGGTTGGCGAGGTTGTCCGGGACTGACATGGGCGTGTGGGCAATGAAAGCGGCAGGGTAGGTTGGTGCGACCGTAGCGGCTGGCTCCGCCATCGCAACACTGTGGTGCGGGGTGGCGTGGGGCCGTTACGGCCTAGCAGTTCCGGCCATCATGCCGATTGCGGACTGCACGGTCCATGATGCCCGGAGCGGCAACCGGCTTTTTGCGCTGCGCCGTGCTGCCTAACGTGGCGGGCCTCTCCCCACGGATTCCCGCGATGAATGCCACTCCTTCCCTTGAACCCACGCCGACGCTGCCATCGGTGCAGCGGCTGCTGCAGCAGGTGCACCCGCAGCGTCTGGTCGGTGCGGTGGTCCTGGTGCGCCAGCACGGTGTGCTGCGCCACGCCAGCGCGACCGGGCTGGCTGATCGCGAGTCGGCCACGCCGATGCAGCGCGACCAGTTGTTCCGGCTGGCATCGGTCAGCAAGCCGCTGCTGACCACGGTGATCCTGCGCCTGGTAGCAGAGGGCGTGCTCGACCTCGATATGCCGGTGCAGCGCTGGCTGCCGGACTTCCGCCCGGCACTGGCCGACGGCAGCACGCCGCCGATCAGCCTGCGCCAACTGCTCAGCCACAGTAGCGGGTTGGGCTATCGCTTCCTCGAAGCCGATGCCGCCGGCCCGTATGCGCGCGCTGGGGTCAGCGATGGCCTGGACGCGAACCCGCTCTCCCTGGCCGATAACGTGCGCCGCATCGCGCAGGCGCCACTGCTGTTCGCGCCGGGCAGCCAATGGCTCTACTCGCTGGGCGTGGACGTTGCCGGTGCCGTTGCCGAAGCAGCGACGGGTGAAACGCTGCAGGCACTGTACGAGCGCTTGCTGGCCGCACCGCTGGGCCTGCGCGACACCGCCTTTGCTGCGCGCAACGCGGCACGCTTGGCCACCCCCTATGTAAGCGACGCGCCGCAGCCGCATCGCCTGCAGGAAGGCGAGGTGGTCGCTCCGTTCGAGGGTACGGTCGGCATCGAATACAGCCTCGCGCGCGCCACCGATGCCAGCCGTTTCCCCTCGGCCGGGGCCGGCCTGGTCGGTACCGCCGATGACGTGATGGCGGTGCTGGAAGCCTTGCGTGACGTGCAGCGTTCAGGCCTGCTGCCGCCCGTACTGGCAGCGGAGATGGCCAGCCCGCAGGTCGGCGAGCAGGGACCGCCGGAACCGGCCGGCTGGGGCTTCGGCCTTGGCTTTGCGGTGCTGCGCAATGCGGCCGCAAGCGGCACGCCGCAGAACGCAGGTACATGGCGTTGGGGCGGTGCCTACGGACACAGCTGGTTTGTCGATCCTGTGCGCGGGCTGAGCGTGGTGGCGCTGACCAACACCCTGTACGAAGGCATGGACGGTGCCTTCGTCGATCAACTGCGCGATGCGGTGTATACCGATGTCGGGACCGTGCGATGAGCGGCCATGCCATCGATGCAGCCAGTCCCGCCGGTGAAGCCACGCGCCTGCCATGGGCCGGCCTGCTGGCGTTGGCCGGTGGCGGCTTCATCACGCTGCTGACCGAGACCCTGCCGGCCGGTGTACTGCGGCCGATGGGCGACAGCCTCGGCGTGAGTGATGCGGCGGTCGGCCAGCTGGTCAGCGTGTACGCACTGGGCTCGGTGATGGCCGCCTTGCCGATGACCGCACTGACCCAGCGCCTGCCGCGACGCCCCTTGCTGCTCGCTGCGATTGCCGGCTTCGTGCTGGTCAACACGCTGACCGCACTGAGCAGCAGCTATCCGCTGATCCTGGCCGCGCGTTTCCTGGCCGGCGTGAGTGGTGGCCTGCTGTGGTCGCTGGTGGCCGGTTACGCCGCGCGTATGGTGGTGCCGTCGCTGCAGGGCAGGGCAATCGCGGTGGCGATGGTCGGATCGCCGTTGGCGCTGTCACTGGGCGTACCGGCGGGCACCTTGCTGGGCCAGCAGATCGGCTGGCGTTGGGCGTTCGCGCTGATGAGCGTGCTGGGCGTGGGACTGCTGGCGTATGCGCGTTGGGCACTGCCGGCCTTGCCCGCCGCCGGTGCTGGCCGGCGCATACCGCTGGCTACGGTGTGGCGCATGCCCGGCGTGCGCAGTGCGTTGGCGGTGATGGTGCTGTACGTACTGGCGCACAACGTGCTCTACACCTACATCGAACCGCTGGCGGTGGAGGCCGGCGCCGGCCCGTGGCTGGACCGCCTGCTGTTGGCCTTTGGCGTGGCCGCCATCGCCGGCATCGGCATTGCCGGCTGGGGCGTGGACCGTCATCTGCGCACGCTGGTGTGGGCGGCGGTGATCGGCTTCATCGTGCCGGTGCTGGCGCTGCTGCTGTGGCCGGGCGACGCGACCGCGCTGCTGCTGGCGACGATCCTGTGGGGCGTGGCCTTCGGTGCGGTGCCTACGTTGTTCCAGACCGCATTGGCACGGCGTGCGGGTGCCGCCGCGGATCTGGCGCAGTCGATGCTGGTGACCGGCTGGAACCTCGCCATCGCCGCCGGAGGCGTTGCAGGGGGTGTGCTGCTGCAGGCGGGCGGCCCGAACCAGTTGGGATGGCTGCCGTTGCTGCTGCTGGCGGTGAGCGTGGCGTGGCTGCTGGCACGGCCGAAGGCCTGGGCGTAGGCCCAGAGCAAACGTTACGGAGGTGCCGGCCAGCGGCCGGCACTACCGTGGTCCCCGCCATCCACGCATGGCGGGGATCCACCGAGCGCAGCGACCCGCGTTTGCCTTTGCCTTCTTCTGTTGATTCCGTGGCGGGACGCCGCCGGAACCTGTCAGAGGCCGTGGCGGTCGGGTTCGCGGGGGTGTCCGCGGGATGGATGCCGCGGCCAAGCCCCCATTGTGAAGTGACCCCCGAGACTTGGACGGGGTCAGGCGGCCGATTGGGCCCGCTCCCGGTACTCTACCGGGCTCAGACCTTTCAGTTTCAGTTTGATGCGCTCCTGGTTGTAGTACTGGATGTATTCCACCAGCCCAGCCTCC
>NZ_JCAFSU010000018.1:0-91009 GCF_059369555.1 Stenotrophomonas sp. YJH_SMC_21 | reverse complement strand
GGCGATGGTCGGCCTGGTTGTGATGCCGGCCAGCGGCCGGCACTACCAAAGCAAATGCGAAGCGCAGCGCAGATTGCGTTCCGGCACACAGAGCAGCCTCGATGGTAGTGCCGGCCGCTGGCCGGCAACCCCATGACCCGCGCGGAGATGCATGGCTGCCGGCCGGCAGTCGGCACTACCAGTCAATGTTCAGCACGGCCATTCGCTGTTCAGCGCCGCTTGCGCGCGCTTCGGCCGTGGTCGGTCCGGTTTGATGCCGGCCAGCGGCCGGCACTACCAGTGAATGTTCAGCGCGGCTTGCGTGTCCGCTTCGGCTTTGCGGCATCCGCACTGCTGGCGGCGCCGTCCTGCAGCGCCTGCAACCAGGACAGGGTGTCCACGTAATCGATGAAGTGGCGCAGGTAGCCGGGACTGGTGGCCTGCATCGTGTCCAGCATGCGCTGCACCAGCACCGCCGAGTTCAGCGGGCCGCCGTCGGCCGGGGCCTCGGTGCGCAGTGAGCGGCGCACCTGCAGTTCGCTGCGCAGCTCCGACCACTCGCGCTGCACCTGCTGCAGCATCGGCACCTGCGGGTAATGCGGCAGCGAGCGCGACCCCGCATCGAGGTCGCGCACCAGTGCGCGCAGGCCTTCGAGCGCTGAAAGCTTACTTGGCATCCGGGGCCTTGGGCTTGGGAATCGGCGCGATTTCCACGCGACGGTTACGTGCGCGGCCGTCTTCGCTTGCATTGGAACTGACCGGCTGCTCGCTGCCGAACGCGGCGGCGAACACGGCGTCAGCCGGTACGCCATCGGCGATCAGGGTGCGGGTCACGGTCAGCGAGCGCTGCGCGGACAGCTCCCAGTTGTCGGCGAAACGCCGGTTGCCTTCGCGTACCGGCGCGTCATCGGTGAAGCCGCTGACCATCAGGATCTCTTCGCGGCTGCCCAGGTAGGCGGCCAGCGGTGCGGCCAGACTGCGCAGCAGCTCCTGGCCTTCCGGCTGCAGCTGGTCGGAGTTCAGCGCGAACAGCACGCTGCCGCTGATGCCGATGCGTCCATCGACCAGGGTCACGCGACCGGCGGCCAGCGGGCCAGCCAGTGCCTGCTCCAGTGTCTGCAGGCGCTTGGCTTCGGCCTGGCGCTGCTTCACTTCCTGGTCCAGCCGCTGCGACAGCTCCAGCTGCACCGCGACCACACCGACCAGTATCAGCACGAACGCGCCCAGCAGCACCGACATCAGGTCGCCGAAGGCGGCCCAGATCGGGGCGTGCGAACCGCCGTCGACCTCCAGCTCGTCGCTCATGCGCTACCGGCCTTGCCGCGGCGCGTGGCCAGCTGCTGCAGTTCTTCCATCACCTGCTTCTGCGACAGCAGGCTGAGGTCGACCACCTCGCGCGCCTGCGCCACGTAGTAGGCCAGCTGCTCATCGCTGCGGGCCAGCGAGGCATCCAGTGCGCCGCCGATCTGTTCCAGGCGGCCGGACAGCTCGGTGGAGGCGCTGCCGAACTGCGCGACCGCTTCGCCGAAGCTGCTGGCCAGCTGTCCGACGTCGCCCGCGCTGCCGTGGAGCGCTGCGGCAATGCCATCCAGCTTGCCGGTCTCGGCGGCGATATGGTCGGTGAAGCGGTTGCCGACGCGTTCCAGCAGCTCGGCCGAGCCACCGACCAGTGCGTCCACAGCGGTGCGCTGTTCGTGCGAGGCGTGGTTGATCGCATCCAGCAGGGTCTGCACGGTGGCCAGCAGGCGTCCGCGTTCCTCCAGCATCGCGTTGTCACGCACCAGGCTCTCGGACAGCGTACTGCGCAGCTCGTTGATGACGTCGGCAGCGGCCTTGGGCGCGGCGGCGGCGGTCTGCAGCAGGGTGGACACTTCGGCCAGCGTGGCGCTGGCCTGTGCGCGACCGTTCTCGCCGATCTGCTGTGCGGTCTCCGCCAGCGTGTCGCAGACGCGCTGCTGCTGCGCGGCCAGGCGTTCGCCATTGGCCTGCAGGCGCTCGGCCAGCTCGGTGGAAACGTGCTGCAGAGCATCGCTCCAGCGCTGCAGGCGCTGTTCGTCGCCGGCCTGCAGCTGCGCCTGCAGGGCGGCGTGGGCCTGCTGCAACTCGGCGCTGACCGCGTCCCAGCGCGCCTGGCGTTGCTGCTCGCGGCTGTCCAGGCTGGCCTGCAGTTCGGCGTGCGCGGTGGCAGCGGCGGCCTGCGCGGCCTGCCAATCCTGCAAACGCTGCTGTTCGTGGTCCTGCAGCAGCGACTGGCTGGCGCTGTGCTGCTGCTCCAGTGCCTGCAGCAGCGCCTGCGCACGCGCGTCCAGATGCTCGCTGGCGGCGATCAACGCCTGCTGCTGGCGCTCGACCAGCGCGCTGTTCAGGGCCTGCTGCTGTTCGGCGGCAGCACGCAAGGCCTCCGCATTGTCCTGTGCATCGGCCTGCAGGCGCTCGCCGATACGTGTGACCAGCGCTTCGGCATGCGTGGGCTGGCCATCGCTGAAGGCCTGCAGGTGCTGGCGCAGGTCGCTCACCAGTGCCTGCTGTGCCTGGGTCTGTTCACTCACCACCTTGGCCCAGCTGGCCTCGGTTGCGACGCGGCTGCGCTCGAAACCGTCGCTCAGGCCGGTCAGCTGCTGCTGCACGGCCTGCTCGACGCGGGCATGCAGTGCTTCGCCGTGATGGGCCAGGCCAGCCAGGGTGGTCTCGGCCATCGGCTGCAGCGCGCCACCGATGGCGGCGGCGCTGGCTTCAGCCCCTTCGCGCAGCGACTGCTGCAGCGAGACCGCCAGGCGTTCCTGCAGTGCCTGGCTCTGGGTCAGGAACTCGGCCTGGCCGGCCAGCAGGCGCTCATTGGCGGCCGCACTGTGCTGTTCAAAGGTGCTGGTCATCGCCTGCAGGCGGTCGACCAGCGCCGGCAGCGCCGCGGACTGTGCCTGCAGCAGGCGCAGCGACTCGGCGCGCTGCCAGGCCTGCGAGTACGGATGCAGGTCGCCGGAAATGGCGCGATCCAGCTGCTGCACGGCCTGCAGGCGGTCACGACGCAGCAGCGCCGCCAGCAGGCCGAGCATGGCCGAGCTGGCCACACCGGCGATCGAGGTGCCGAATGCCACCGCCAGGCCCTGCACCGGCGAAGCCAGCGAGCCGCGGATCGCGGCCATGTCGGTCGCACTCTGCAGGGCCAGTCCGGTGCCACGCAGCGTGTCCATCATGCCCAGCAGGGTGCCGAGCATGCCCAGCAGCACCAGCAGGCCGACCAGGTAAGGGGTCAGCACCGGAGCGGGCAGGGCAGTGCGCTCGCCCTCCACGCGCAGGCGCACGGCATTGCGCAGGCCTGCCGGCACGCGCTCCAGCCAGGGAGTGAGGCTCTCCTTCGCGCTGGACAGGTCGTTCAGTGCACCGCGCAGGCCGTTGCTGGCCTGGCGGTAGCGGTACAGCTCCACGCCACCGGCGATGTAGCAGGCCGCGATGATCGCCGCCACCGCTGCACCCAGCGGATGCACCGAAACATAGCCAATGCCGATCCAGCACACGGCCAGCAGGCCGACAAGGAAAACAACGACATGGAAAGCAGTTCTGGACATGGTGTTCCGGTCAGTGGGAGCGCAGGGCGTCTTGCAGCCCTTCGATCGGGTGGAAGCGCAGCTGCAGCTCGGCGAGCAGCAGGGTGCGCATGTCATGGCGGAAGGCCGCGCGCCAGCCGGGCTGGCCGTGCACGCGTTCAAAACGGGCGCCGAGCACGGCCGGCGCAGTGGCCAGCAGGCTGTGCTCGCGCGGGGTGAGGGTCTGTTCCATCACCGCATCGACCTCGGCCAGCCGCGCCAGCTCGGGCGAAACCTGCACCAGCTGGTCGCGCAGGCGGCCGCGCAGGCGCCCGGTGGCGGTCTGGATGGCCTGCTGCAGTACCCGGTAACGCTGGCGCAGCGAGGCGAAGTTGGGTGCAGCGGCGGCTTCGGCCAGGTCCAGCAGGCGCTCGGCTTCGGCATCCTCACGTATAGAGGCCAGCAGGCTGGCGTGCGCCTGCGCGCAGTCGGCCAGCACATCCTCGACCGCCTCGGTGGCCTCACCCGGCTCGGGCAGGCGTCCGCCGAGCGCCCCGGACAGGGCCACGGCACGGCTCCAGTCCACCCACTGGCCGAGGCGATCGGTCAGGGCGGGACTGCTGGCCGGCATCGCGCCGTCGCTGAGACGGGCGAGCAGGCGGAGGAATTCCGGTCCACCCAGGACCGGCTGCGCTGCTTTCGCCATCAAGGGGTGAGGGGCCAAAAACCATTGATTTTACAACCAGATGACCTTGGCTGGATGAAGGCGGGGCCGGGGGAGGGGACCCGCGGGCGCGACAAGGCTTAGAATGACCGGCTGCACCCATCCCGTTCGACCCCTGGAGTACCCAATGACTGTTGCGCAGTTCTACCCGATCGGCACCCCCGGACAGCCCTGGGGCGACGCGGAACGCGCACAGTGGCGGGCCCGCCAGCAGCGCCAGCGCAGCTACCACGATGACGTTGTGGCAGCGCTCGAGCGCCTGGACGACAGCTTCGATGTGATCCAGTACGGCCAGCTGGACTATGCGCCGGACCATTACCCGCTGTTCGCCGTGGTCAACCACGACTGGAACCCGGCGCTGCCGACCGCACTGATCACCGGTGGCGTGCATGGCTACGAGACCAGCGGCGTGCATGGCGCCCTGCAGTTCCTGGAACAGCAGGCTGAGCGTTACCTGGGCCGGCTGAACCTGATCGTGGCACCGTGCGTCAGCCCGTGGGGCTACGAACGCATCCAGCGCTGGAACCCGGATGCCATCGACCCCAACCGCAGCTTCCGTGACGGCGGCCAGATCGAGGAAGCGGCCGCGCTGATGGCCTGGGTGGCCGAGCGCAAGCCGAACCTGCTGGTGCACCTGGACCTGCACGAGACCACCGACAGCGACCTGCACGAGTTCGATCCGGCGCGCTGCGCCCGCGACGGCAAGCCGTTCGAGCGCGACACCATTCCGGATGGCTTCTACGTGATCGGCAACAGCGAAGACCCGCAGGCCGAGTTCCAGAAGGCCCTGATCGCTGCGGTCGCGCCAGTCACCCATATCGCCCCGGCCGACGCCGAGGGCAACCTGGTCGGCTTGCCGCTGCAGTCACCGGGCGTGGTGTGGGGTGAGTCGCGGTCGATCGGCGCCTGCGCCGGCTTCACCGACGCGCGCTTTGCCACCACCACCGAGGTCTACCCGGACAGCCCGCGCACCAACCCGCAGGAGTGCAACGACGCCCAGGTGGCGGCGGTGTGTGCGGGCCTGGATTTCGCCCTGGCGGCGCAGTAACGCGCCACGTTGCGGGCAGCGACCGGCATCAACCGGCGCCGTTCTTTGGCTGGCGAGGTGGCCACAGCCGGCGAAGCCGACGCGCGGCATCCGGCGAAGACATCCAGATCGGGCTGGTACACCGTGGTGTTGACCCCGAACAGGCCCAGCAGTGAGTGGAAGACATTGTCGTGGCTGTGCGCCCGGTGCAGGGCATTCCCGCGCAGGCAGGCCAGGTCCACGCCCGCGTTGCGGCTGAATTCCGGTGGGAACCACATCACCATCGGCACCTGGGTCTGCTCGCGCGGCGCGATGAAGTAAGGCGTGCCGTGAAGGTACATGCCACGTTCGCCGAGCGACTCGCCATGGTCGGACACATAGATCAGCGCGACATCACGCCGGTCCGAATAGCCCTGCAGCAGGTCGATGGTCCTGCCAAGCATGCGGTCGGTGTGGACCAGGGTGTTGTCATAGGTGTTGACCAGCGCCTCGTTGCTGCACTGCTGGATCTGGTTGCTGTCGCAGGTCGGACTGAATGCCCGCGACTGTGCCGGGTAGCGTTCGAAGTAGGTCGGGCCGTGGCTGCCAAGCTGGTGCAGCACGACCAGGGCGTCGCCGTTCATGGCGTCAATGCGTGTACCGAGCTGATGCAGCAGCACCTCGTCATAGCAGGTGCCGTCGGCATTGACACATTGGCCGGCCACCTTCAGCGCGGGCATGTCCTCGGTCGGCACGCGTTCGCACACGCCTTTGCAGCCACCGTTGTTGTTGTTGCGCCAGAGCACGCTGATGCCCGTGCGCTGCAGGATGTCGAGCACGTTCTCCTCGGTCGCTGCGCGTACATCGTCATACTGGCGGCGGGTCATCTGCGAGAACATGCACGGCACCGAGATCGCCGTTGCGGTTCCGCATGAGGAAACATCACTGAAGCTGATGACGCCTTCCTTGCGCGAGAGCCGGGGATTGGTCGCGCGTGGGTAGCCGTTGAGCTGGAAGTTCTGTGATCGCGCGGTCTCGCCGACGACCATGACCACCAGCTTCGGACGCGGGCCCGGTACGCGCCGTGCGTCCATGCCGATCGGGCGCAAGGGTTGCTGGCGGGCGCTGTAGAGGCCTTTCAGATAACCGTGGGTATGGCGCACGACATTCAACGGCAGCACCTGGTCACGGAGATAGCGGTTGTTGCGCAGCAGCGAGGAGTAGTCCTTGTAGAACGCGAAGCCGATTGCCAGCAGTACCAGCAATGACGCCAGAGCGCTGGCCGGCCACACCAGCAGCGAACGTATCGAACCGGCCCCGCTGGTGGTGCGCAGCAGAGCGAGCCCGGCAGCAGGTAGCACGCCCAGCGCCAGCAGGGTCAACAGTAGTGGCAGCGACAGATAGGCGTTCAGTTCGGCCTGGTTGGTCTCGAACACGTTCTGCACCATGCTGCGATCGATCAGCACGTTGTAGTGCAGCATGAAGTAGCTGCAGGCGGCGCTGACGACAACGAGCAGCACCAGCAGCGGCCTGCGCAGGAATGGCAGTGCCAGCAGTGGCGTCAGCAACAGGTTGAACAGGCAGAACAGCACCACCGGCAGGCTGGCCAGGAACAGCACGCTGCGCACGCTGTTGAGGTCGACCAGCCCCCACAGCGTCTTCCAGAGGGCGATGTTTCCAATCGTGGTGAAGAACAGTGCGACGGCCCAGACCAGAACGATCGGATGGGGCCGTGGAAAACGGCGGCATTGACGCACGAGCAGGTTCCGTGGAGCGGGAGTGCGCGCAGTATCGAAACCGCTTTATCAGGAAGTTGTCAGGTTGGGCGGACTAGCCCAGCAGGATGAGGCCCCACACAGCACCCACCATCAACAGTGCGGTGGTCTGCGCGGCGCTGCCCATATCCTTGGCGTTCTTTGACAGCGGATGCTGTTCAAGGGAGATGCGATCAACCACCGCTTCGATCGCCGAGTTGAGCAGTTCCACCAGCAGGCTGATGAAGCAGACCGCCAGCACTATCGCGCGCTCGACCGCGCTGATGTCCAGTACGAACGCTGCAATGATCAACAGCGCGTGCAGAAGCAGCAGCTGGCGAAAGGCAGCCTCGCCGCGGAAGGTGGCGACGAAGCCATCACGCGAATGGATGAGGGTGTGGAAGATGCGGCTCAGGCCGGTCTTCCCGTGCGGGTACTTGCCGCTGTCCTTGGGGTGCTGCATGCGGTTTCCGCCGTGAAGTGAGCAATCCCCAGCATGTGCACGCGTGCGTCAGGAAATCGTCAGAGGGGCCACTCCAGGCTGAACCGGCATCCCTGCTGCGATGAATGCACCGTCATCCTCCAACCCAGGTGCTCGACGATGCGCTGCACGATCGACAACCCCAGCCCCTCGCCGCTGTGCACGCTAGCGGGTACGAAGCGCTGGAACAGCTGTGGATCGATACTGGAGGGCAGGCCGGGCCCCGTGTCGGCGACGATGAGTGCGGCGTCGTGGAGGGAGATCCGGACTTCGCCGCTTTCGGTGTACTGGCAGGCGTTGCGCAGAAGGTTCCAGATCACGCTGCGCGCAAGATCCGCGTTGGTGTGCAGCACGGTGTCATGCAGGGCATCAAACGCAACGATCACCGGCTTGCCGGAAAGCCAGGGCTGGCAGCGATCCATGCAGCATTCAATCAGCGCACGCAGGGCCACCTCGTTGCGTGGCACGGTGCTGGGGGCGCGAGAGAGCAGCAGCAGGCAGGTCAGCTGGCGCTGCATCTCCTGGGTGGTGCGCAGGATGCGCTCGGCACTGGGAACCAGGTGGCTGTCGGCCGGAAGCTGGCAGGCCAGCGTCTCGGCAGCACCACCGATGATGGCCAAGGGCGTGCGCAGCTCGTGGCTGGCATCGCCGCTGAAGCACTGTTCGCGATGCAGGAACCGTTCGAGCTCGTCACTATGGCGGGCAAAGGCGCGCGCGAGCACGCCGATCTCATCGCGTGCGTCCTGGTAGGGAAAGGGCTTGTGGCCGTCCTGCACCGCATCGGCCAATCGTGTGATGGGCGCGATGACGTGGGTCGCGACCTTGCGACCGATCAGGAAGGCGCCAAGCACGCAGATCGAAATGACCAGTGCCGCAAAGGCATTGATCAGGTATTCCAGATAGCCATAGGGGGCTGCGTCCTGCAGCAGGTAGTAACGTTGGCCGGCACTGTCGAACACGCGCAAGTGCCACTCGTTGGGTGCTGCTTCGCCGTGATATCCCGGGCCATATTGGCGCAGCACGACAGGCACGTCCTGGGCATCGAACAGTGCGCTGCCGGAGGGCAGGTCGGGACGCCGACCACGGGCGAGTTCGTCCTGCAGGCGGCGTACTTCATTGTCCTGGGTCCGCGCGACGACAGCGGCCCGGACCTGATCGTAGTCCACCTGTTCCGCCAGTACGATGAAGCCCATGGCACCGGCCATCAATAGCACGAACGAGATCGTGATGCGGGTGCGCAGGCTCAGGCGGCGGTAGAGGGAGGCACGAGTCACGCCCGCATGCGCCAGCCGACGCTGTGCACCGTGGTGATCAGCGCGGTGTCGAAGCTGCGGTCCACCTGCAGGCGCAGCTCATGGATGTGGGTTCGCAGCGCGCCGCTGTCGGGTGGCTCGTCGCCCCAGACCAGGTATTCCATTTCCTGCTTGCGCACCACGGCCGGCGCCGCACGCACCAGGCACATCAGCAGCTTGTGCGACGTGGGCGTCAGCGCAATGCAGCGGCCTTGCCGCCAGGCTTGCGGCGAGCGCGTGTCCACCTGCAGGTCCTTCCACGCCAGCACGCTCTGGACCTGGCGACCCTGCGCCCGTCGTACCAGGGCCTTGATCCGCGCATCCAGTTCCGTCAGCGAGAACGGTTTGACCAGGTAGTCATCCGCGCCCAAGGCCAGGCCCTGCACGCGGTCTTCGACCGGATCGCGCGCGGTCAGCATCAGGATCGGCACCGGGTTCTGGAACTCCTGGCGAAGCTTCTGGCACAGCGTCATGCCGTCCAGGCGCGGCAGCATCAGGTCCAGCAGGATGGCGTCGTAGTCGTGCTGCGTGGCCCGGCGCAGGCCGCTGGCGCCGTCGCGGGCGTCGTCCAGTACGTAACCCAGCGGTTCAAAGAAGGCATACAGGTTGGCAACCAGCTCGGGGTTGTCTTCGATGATCAGCAGGCGGGTCATGGCATGCGTCCTTGCGCGTGGCCGAACTCTGCCCGATCGCTGGCCGAATGCCAATGCCCTTGCTGAATGGATCGCGGGTGAGGGCGCCCGCATCAAGCCCTGCTCAATCGGCCGGGCTGCGTGAATCGCGGACCGAGTAGATCACCGAGAAGATCTTCCACCCCTGTTCGGTGCGGATCAGCTGCCACATTTCCTTGCCCCAGTTGGTCTTCACCCCATCGTCGTGGAAGCTGTAGTCAAACGAGACCGAAGCCACATCACCATCCGTCTCGATCTTCGTGTTGGAGAACTTCTCCTCCTTCGGCTTCGGCGAGGCCACCGCCCCGTCGATCAGCGCGATGAAGTTGTTTGCAGGAATCTGCCGCGCCTTGATTGCATCGGGCTTGGCCTTGCGGATGTCCTGCAGGCGCACATCCTCGGAAACGAACTGCCAGCCGATGTCTTCCGGTTTATCAGAGAAGAACAGGCCCATGTAGGTCGGCTTGTCCTTGTTGATCAGCGAAGTACGGAACGCTTCGACCACCTGTTCGATCGCTTTTACATCCGCCGCTGATGGCTGCTGGCTTGCGTGGGCCGGCTGGCCTGCGATGAGGCCAACAATGAGAAACGCGCTCTGGAATCCGGTGGTTCGCATCATTCATTTCGGCCGCAGTGTGGTGGGAGCGCGCCAGGGCCACGGCTACAGGGCCCCGGCGCGCTCCGCATTCAACGATGCAGCGCGTCAACAATCAAGCCGGTGGCGATCTCCACCAGCAGATACTCGTTATCGGACTGGCGCACCCAGCGCCGGTCGCGGCCCGGTTCGCGCAGGTCATAGCGCGCGTAATCGTCTACCCAGTAGCGGCGGTCCACTTCGGCCCATGGCAGGCGCTCGCCACGTCGCCAGGCCTTCTTCTGCCAGCCCGGCGGCGGCGCATCGCGGTGGTGCGGGCCGCCTGCGTGCGGCGGCGGCCCGTTGCCTCGGGCGTGGTGCGGCGGATCGGCGAAGGCGGGGGCCGCGGCCAACGCGGTGGCTGCGCTCAATGCGATGGCAAGCAAACGTGTGGTCTTCATGGGGATGCCTCCGTCATGGCCGCAGCATGCGGCGCTGTGGCGGGAATATAGGGCAATCCATGTGAATGAATGCGGGTGTAGGCGGTGCTTTTCTGAACGGACGGCGCGGCCTGCAGTCGTCGCCAGGCAGCGGATCATTGGACCGCGCCCGGGGCCGAGTCCGTTGCGGCCCAGCCTCCGCCCAACGACAGAAAAAGATCCATTTGCCGGTCAATGCGCTCCGCGCGCGATGCAGCCAATGCGGACTCCGCATCTGCCAGCGCGGCCTGGGCCGAAAGCACGTCGAGAAAATCGATCCTGCCGAAACGGTAGAGTTGCTGTGCCTGCCCGGCGGCCCGCGCTGCGTCCATCCGCGCCTGCGCCAGGCTGTGCTCGCGTTCGAGCTCCTGTGTGCAGGCAGAAAGCGCGGTCTCGGTCTGGCGCAATGCCTGCAGCACGATGCCGTCAAAGGACGCGAGAACTGAATCTGCATTGGCACCGGCCGCTGCGATGCGGGCCTTGGCCGCGCGGCGGTTGGGCCAGTGCCATGACAGCACGGGGCCGATGCTCGCACCGAAGCCGTCAGCCGACAGCAGATGCGCCGGTGTGCCGGCCACGCCCGAAGAGGCGCCCAGGGTGATCTGCGGATAGAGACCCGCCGTCTCAGCGCCGATCATTGCAGTTGCGGCGGCCAGCCTGCGTTCGGCTGCGCGTATGTCAGGGCGCCGCTGGAGCAGTTGCCAGCCGTCACCGACCGGTAGCGCCTGCTCCAGCTCAGGGGGCTGCGGGCATGCTTCGGCCTCCCTGGGATAGTCTGCCGGGAGCCTGCCCATCAATGCGGCCAGTTCGAACAGTGCGGCCTGGCGTTCGGCCAGCAGGCGCGGTATCGCCGCCGCGCTGCGGTTGACGGCGGCACCGGCACGGCTGACATCGAAGTCCGTTCCGCGCCCACCTGCAGCCAGCCGTCGGGTTGCCTCCAGCGTGGCGCGCTGTATTGCCAGCACTTGCCGGGTTGCAGTGAGCGTGTGATTGCTTGTGCACACCTGGAGATAGGCACGGGTGACGGCCGCAGCGACGGCCACGCGGACCTGGTCGCGTGCCGCAGCAATCGCCTCCGTGTCCGCGTTGGCGGCTTCGATGCCGCGGCGGATGCCACCTGCGAGATCCAGCGGATAGGAGAGGTGGAGGCCCAGCGCATAGGATTGCGGTGCGGCCGACGCCTGGGTGTAGCCACCGGCATGGGTGAGCGTGCCCGATGCATCCACGTCCCCTTGCACGGCACCGCGCGCGCGGTACTCCAGCACGGTCGCGCTGGCGCGCCGAAGGTTGGCATCGGCGGCGCGCAGGTCGGTATTGGCCGCCAGTGCTTCGCGTACGTAGGCGTCAAGCTGGGGGTCGCCATACAGTTGCCACCATCGATCCGGTGGCGCGTCGTGGCTGAACGATGCCTCCTTGCCCGAGACGAACGCCCGCGCCGCCCGTGGGGAGGCTGCGACAGCGCTCGCCGGCAGGTGATAGTCGGGGCCGGACACGCAGGCCGTCATCGGCAGCAGCAGGGCAAGCAGCCCGCCACGTACTGTCCGCACGCTCACTTGCAGGCTCCCTGCGCCGAGGGGGTGATGGTCACACTCGCAGTGCGACCTACGATCAGCCGGGTATCCGGCGGCGCATCATCGATACGGATGCGTACCGGGATGCGCTGTGCCAGCCTCACCCAGGTATAGGTCGGCGCCACGGCGGGCAGCAGGTTGTGCGTGCTTGAGCGCTGATCGTCGGCAATGCCGGCGGCGATGCTGTCAACGTGTCCGCGGACATCGCGGGTGTCGCCCATCAGCCGCGCCACCGCGGCATCGCCCTCGGTGATGCAGGCCAGTTTGGTTTCCTCGAAGTAGCCCTCGATACGCAGGCTGCGGGTGTCGATCAGCGCCAGCGCCTGCGCACCGGGTTGCAGGTAGTCGCCCGCATGCAGGTCCAGGTTGGTGACGATGCCATCGGTGGTTGCGCGCACTTCGGTGCGTTGGACATTGAGCTGGGCAACGCGCTGTTCGGCCCGTGCCTGCGCCAGGGCAGCCAGCTCGGTATCGACCTTGGCGGCATTGCGTTCGCGCGTTTCCGAGGCGACCAGGTTGCCAAGTGCGTTGTCCCGTGTCGATTCGCGGCGGGCCAGCGCCAGCGTGGCGCGAGCGCTGCTGACCGCTGCGTCGGCCTTCTCAAGCGCGGCAGCGAAGCGCGGTTGATCCAGCACCAGCAGCAACTCTCCGGCGCTGACCCGCTGGTTGTCGTGCACCAGCACCTGGGTGACCAGCCCCCCCATGTCCGATGCAACGCGCACCACATCGGCGCGCACCCGCCCATCCCGCGTCCATGGGCGCATTTCGTAACGCTTCCAGAGGGACAGTGCGGCGACGACAGCAATCGCGAATACAACCAGCGTAGCGCTCCAGCGCCCGATGACGGCAAGCAGGTGTTTCATTTCATTTCTCGAGCAGGGGCGAGAGCCGGATCATCAGCTCCGCCAGGATCACGAACAGGGACAGGCCCACCAAGGGCCGCGCGGCGAACAACCGGTACAGGCCGAGGCTGGCGAGCAGGCGTGAGGTCAGCATCGACAGCACCAGCGCGGCGGCGGCCACGGCGAGCAGGCCGGGAATGAGCACGCCATCAATGGAAAGATCAGAGAGCATGTGGTCAGTGCCGATGGGTGAGCGGGGATGCCAGCAGGTCGCGGCGCAACCCGCAGAGCAGGTGCGACAGATGCCTCTGATCAGCCCCGCTGCTGGCCGTCGCGGCCTCGCGCATGCGGTCGAGCAGTTCCAGAAGATGGATGTCGACACTGCGTGGCGCATGGCCGCGGATCCTGAAATGTGCGGCGATGCGTTCGATCAGCGCCGCATGAAGCACCCGGACCTGCGGGTTGTCCTGGCACTTGTCCAGTGCGCGGAGTTGGCTGGATGCACGTACCGCGCGCACGTCCGCAAAGAATGCCCGCAGGTCGTGCGCGGCGCTCGAACGGCCCTGCAACCTGGGAGCGAGCAGCCCGATTCGATCCAGCATTCGGCTAAGCCACGCGCGGGTCACATCACCTTGTCCGGCGGCGTGTCGTGCGATATCCCGACGGATGGAACCCTCCAACCGCGTGCGGTTGCGGCCCGCATCGGCGGTCTGGAACAACTGCATGCTGCACAGTGCCATTGCCGTACCGACGAACAACGCAACGCTGTTGTTGAGTGCGCCGACGATGTTGACCGTATTGGTCGCACCCAGACCTGCGATGAGCGGGAAGGTCAGCACCACGCCCAGGGCGGCCATGATGAAGGGCGGCCGGGCCAGGAACGATCCGCACAGCAGCAGCACCGGCGCGAGCGCGGCCATCAGGCCGACGAAATCGGACAGCGCGGGGAAGATCAGCAGACCGTAGAGCAGGCCGACGGCAACGCCGATGCACGATCCCACCAGATAGCGCATGACATGCGGCGCAGGCGCTTCGATCGTGCCGAACAGCACGCACGCCGTGCCGATGATGGACACCGCCGTGGCGCCCTCCGACCAGCCGGTAACGACCCACAGAACGCAGCTCAGCAGGATGCCTACGAACGCCCCCAGTGCGCTGCGCGCGGCGTTCCTGTGATCCCGGTGAATCACTGCGCCCTGCACATTCCGCGCAAGACGGTCAGGCACATGCCGGCGCCAAGCGGGCCGGGCAGTGTGCAGCTCCGCCTGCAGTACGCGGCAATCGGCGTGGGCAAGGTCGAGCTCGGCCTGTTGCGCGGCGAGGCTGGCCTGCAGCAGATCGCGCCAGCCGCTTGCATCCATTGTGCCGGCCTGCGGTGAACGCAGCCGAGCGATGGAATCTTCCACCGCGCTGGACAGCATCAGTACGTCCAGCATCCGGTCATGCAGGGCACGCAGGATCTGCACCTGGGCCACGCCGTGGGCGCTGTCGAAGGGCAGGTGGATCGACAGCACATGCAGCTCGAGCAGGTCGGCGGCCACTTTCGAGCGGTCCGTCGCCAGCACCGTGTCCGATGCACTGGCGCGCATGTCGCGTGTCCATCGTTCCGCATCGTCCAGCACGGCAGCAACCCGTACGTGCACGCGCATCGAAACCCGGCGCGGCAGCACCAACCCATGTACCAGCGTGGCGGCCAGGATGCCGATGGCGATTTCCTGCACCCGCGTGATGGCAATGGTGAACACCTCTCCCGGCACCATCACCGCAGGAAACCCGATCAGGCTGGTGGTATAGCCGGCCAGCAGGAACGCGTACGCACGTGGCGTGCGGTCGAGCATCGCCAGGTACAGGCACAGCGCCATCCACGTGGCGAGTGCGGCGCTCAGCACCAAGGGTGCATTGGCGAAACGTGGCACCAGCGCGACGGTGGCGACGGCCCCGCCCACGGTACCGAGCAGGCGGAACAGGCCGCGGCTGAGTGTTGCCCCGGAAAGGGGCTGCGACACCAGATAGACCGTGCCGACCACCCAGAACGGGCGGTTCAGGCCGATCCGCAGAGAGACATACAGCCCCAACGACGCGGCGAGCAGGCATTTGAGCGAGAACAGCACCGCCTCCTGGTCGGTCCTGAGGGCAGGGCTTTTAAACCGGGCAAATGCCTGGAGCAGGTGGGGGCGGAGCGGGGTGGGGGAGTGCATGCAGCTCATGCTAGTGACCGGCCGCACTGGCGAATTTCGCTACAATGACAATCAATCGCTAAAACCGGTCAACGTGAGAATGGCTCGCATTTCGCTCCCCGGCTTTGACCTGGACCCGGACGAGACCGATCGCCCGGCGGTTGCCAGCCGCCTTCAGGTGGCCGAGCACGACGCGGAAATTCCGGTGCATGAGCATCGAAAGGGTCAGCTCATTCTTGCGCTGCATGGGGCGGTGACCTGCGAAGTGGCCAATGCGCTGTGGATCGTGCCGCCCCAGTGTGGCGTCTGGATTCCGGGCGGCATGCCGCACAGCAACCGCGCCACCGCCAACGCGCGCCTGTGCTACCTGTTCGTCGAGCCCGGCATCGTCGACCTGCCGGCGCAGTGCGTGACGCTGGCCATCTCGCCGATGCTGCGCGAGATGATCCTGCATCTGGCCGACGCGCCGCTGGACTATCCGCATGGCAGCCACACCGACCGGCTGGCGCGGGTGTTGCTGGACGAGCTGGTACAGATGCCGGCCGAGCATCTGTCGCTGCCGGTCAGCCATCACCCGAAGGTGCGTGCGCTGGCGGCGGCGCTGTCGGCGGATCCGTCAGACCGCAGCACCATCGGCCAGTGGGCCGTGCGCCTGGCCCTGGGCGAGCGCACGTTGACCCGCCTCATCGAACGGGAAACGGGATTGTCCTTCGGGCGCTGGCGGCAGCAACTGCACCTGCTCATCGCCATTCGGGAACTCGCCGCCGGTGCACCCGTACAACGCGTTTCCGAGACGCTGGGCTATGAGTCGGTGACGGCCTTCATCACGATGTTCAAGAAAGCGCTTGGCCTTTCCCCGGCGCGGTACTTTGCGGTGCGCCTGCGTGGGCAGTAGCCGGGGACAGCCCGGGAAGCCCCTGCCTGGAACAGCTACTTCGAGGTGCCGGAGACCGATTGAATCGCTGCCACCACCGCAGCGGGTTCCTCGCGCTGGAGGGTGTGGCCGGTTGCCAGGTAGCGGTGCGAGCCGCGCGTGAATCCCGAGAAGAGCAGGGCGTGCTGTGCTTTCCAGAGCGCCTTGCCCGCTGCGGTTTCCTCGAAGAACAGCGGTTCGGCAGCCAGCTGGGTTGCAGTCAGCAGCGCTACCGGCACGTCCGGCATCGTGCGCGGGGTTTCCGCACCGGGTGCATCCAGCTGTTCGGTCAGCACGGCGTAGTCGGCGGCCATGGCTGGCGGCAGCATCGCCCGCAGCTGGGCATCATCTGCCTGCACGCGGGCACTGTCGGCCTGCTTGAACGCATGGCGCTGCCCCATCGTGGCCGGGTCCACCAGCACCAGGCCCTGCAGGCGCTCCGGATGGCGGCGTGCAAACTCCGTGGCCAGCAGGCCGCCATAGGAGTGACCCACCAGCACAACGCGGCGACCGGGAGCGAGCGTATCGATCACGGCCGTGAGGTCGGCCAGATGCGCATCGATGCGCTTGGGATGACCGTCGCTGCCGGACTTGCCGAGTCCCGCACGGGCGTAGGTGATGCTGTGGTAGTCGCGCCCCAGACCGGCAACCACCTCCTTCCAGGCCCCCGCGCCCTGCCCGAAACCGGATTCAAAGACCACGGTGATCGGGCCGGCCCCCATCTCTTCGGCCTGCAGTGTGTAAGCGCCTCGATCCACCTGGATTTCCCCTGCGTGCGCGGTGCCCACTGCGGCCATCATGGCGGCCAGCGCCCACAACGTCACTCGGCTGCTCTTCATTGCCATTCCCCTGGGCCGTGACGCGTGCCAGCCCTTCCGATGGGTCAGGTCTGCAGCGGAGTGCCACAGCCTGCCGACCTCGCGACAGGTCGTGTTGGTAATGTAGTGAGGTATAACACCGACTCCCTGTGCAGAAAGTCATGGGGACGGGGCGTAGACCGCTGAATGGCGTTGGATGCTTGAATCTGTGATCGGTTACGCGGCTCCACACTTGAACGTGCAAGCGTCCTCAACGATAAAGGCGGCATGTGGCACTGCCGCATTCCGGACCAGGGACGATCCGAAGCATGACGCGGGGCACAGCTCCGCGTTCTCGTTCCCGCCGGCGCTGTGTTCGTCCAGGAAGGAGAACAGGGATGTTGGAACGACTGAAGACCATTTTGTGTGCCGTGCTGGCGATCGTTGCCGTTGGCTGCATTGCGCCGGCTGTTGTACAGGCGCAGGAAAGCAAGATCACCTGGCGTATTTCGCAGCCCGGCGGCAATTCGACGCAGTACAAGACCCAGCAGCAGGCGGTGCAGGCGATCAAGAGCCTGCCCGCACCGAGTCCGTTCCCGCCGGAGTTCCAGTTCGGTTGGCAGTCTGTCGACAAGATCAAGTCGAAAGTCGTGGACTTGAACGGAAATACGTCGATCACCTACTGGATGGGGAAGGCACAACCCTCCGATCCAGACTGGACCTATCTGAGTACAGCGGAGTTTTCGACCGAAGAGGCGATGGTCGCGAGTTATCTCGCTGAAGTCCAGGCAAGTAACCCTGTGTGTCCGGGTGCTGCTGTTACACCACAGGGTGACTGGTTCTCCGGCGTGCCCGAAATGGAAGGCGTAGTCGAGTCCAGGTTCTATCAAATCACCGATATGATCGGGGAGAACACGGCCGAATCGCCCTGCGCTCCCTACGTGAGCCAGATGGCCTTCGGCCGCAAACGCCGGCTTGATTGCCCTGTTCCACTTACGCAGTGGTCCAACAAGCACAACGCCTGCGTCAACGAGGAATTCGTTGCGACCATCACCTCGAAGTCGCAGAAGTGCGACAAGGACGGCGGCAACGGTAGCTGCCCCATGCCCCGCAACGATACAGCGGCGAACATGAGTCCGATTCCCGACAAGGACCCGGCCTCCAACGGCGGTACCTGCGACGGCAATGTCGGCAACCCATGTGATGTTAAAACGGGCGAGAAGTATGAGATCGCGCAGGACTTTGATCTGGGCTGGATCGCGCTGACGCGCTTCTATCACTCCGGCATCTCCACCTCATCCGGTGGCTTCGGCTATGGCTGGACCCATTCGCTGGGCGCCCACCTGGCACTGGATGGCGTTGACAGTGTGGGCATCATTGAAAGCACCGGTTTCCAGCGTGCATTCAAGAAGATCGGCCAAGCCTATGAGGCGGACGACGACAGTGGTGACCGTCTGGTCCAGAACGGCAACTGGACACTGTACTCGGCGGATTCCATCTCTACCTTCGGCGCGGACGGGCGTCTTGCCGCCAAGCGCTTCCCGGATGGCACGTCGCTGGCCTACATCTACGACGACAGCGACCGCCTTGCGGCGGTCACCCACAGCAGTGGCCGCACACTGGAGTTCGTTTACCAGTCCAACGACTATGAGGCGTTGATCAGTTCGGTGCTGGTCGAAGGCGTTGCGCTCGCCACCTATACCTACACGCCGCAGAACCAGGTCGCCACGGTGACCTGTGCGGGTGGTGGTGTGCGGACATATCACTACGAGAACCAGGACTTCCCCCAGCACCTGACCGGCATCACCGCTGAGGACGGTCGCCGCTACAGCACCTTTACCTACGATTCCATCGGTCGTGTGATCTCCAGTCAACATGCCGGCGGTGCCGATGGCGTGACACTGGCCTACAGCCCCAATGGTGGTGCGTTGGTGACCGACGCGCTGGGGCGGCAGACCGACTACACCCTGACACCCGGGGGCGACACCGCTCCGTCGCGCAAGGTGACCGGCCTGAGTGATTCGCAGGGAACCGTCAGCCGGACCTACTACGACCAGAGTGTCGACTTCCGTCGGCGCCTGGATACCTACACTGATCGTCGCGGTATCCAGACCAAGCACACCTATGCGCAGGGTACTGATGCGGTGAGCGGCCGTGCCGTCAGCATCCATACCGTGACCGAAGCGGTCGGCTTGCCCGAGCAGCGTGTGGTGACCACGGCGCGCGACGTTGAAACCAATGCGGTACTGACCACCCGGATCGGCAATCGTGAAACCCGAACGTCCTTCAATGGCCGGCGCCAGCCGACAACCAACACGGTGACCGACATCGCGTCCGGTCAGACGCGCATCACCAGCTATACGTACTGCGAAGCCGCTGATGTGGCAGTGGCAGGCAGCTGCCCGGTGGAGGGGCTGCTGAAGAGTGTGGATGGCCCGCGCACGGATGTGGCCGATGCCGTTACCTATGCCTATTACTCGGCGGATGATGCAGGGTGCGCGACCGGAGGTGCCTGCAGCTATCGCAAGGGCGACCTGCGCAGCGTGACCAATGCGCTGGGCCAGACGGCCGAGACTCTGGCTTACGACGCGTTCGGGCGGCCGTTGTCGGTCAAGGACGCCAACGGCGTGGTGACTGATTACACCTACCATCCCCGCGGCTGGCCGACCTCCATCACCGTGCGCGGCGCGACCACGGCCGAGGATCGGGTCACCCAGCTGAGCTACTGGCCAACCGGCCAGGTGCAGAAAATCACCGAGCCGAATGGCAGCAGCGTGTCCTACTTCTACGATGCTGCGCTGCGCTTGACCGACATCGAGGACAACGCGGGCAACACGATTCACTACATGCTGGACAACGCCGGCAATCGCCTCAAGGAAGACACGCTCGATGCAGGCGGCACGCTACGTCGCACCTTGGCGCGGACGTTCAACACGCTCGGCCAGCTGACCGCACTGAAGGACGCAGGCAATCACGCTACCGGCTTTGCCTACGATGCCAACGGCAACCCGCAGACCGTGACCGACGCCCTGCAGCGCGTGACCAGCCAGCAGTACGATCCGCTCAACCGACTGGCGCAGACCCTGCAGGATGTCGGCGGCGTGGCGGCGGAGATCCGCAGCCAGTACAACGCGCTGGACCAGGTCACCCAGGTCACCGACCCGAAGGGCCTGCATACCACCTACGCCTACAACGGTTTCGGTGATATGACCGGGCAAGTCAGCCAGGACAGTGGCGCCAGCAGCTTCGCCGTGGACGCCGCCGGCAACCGCAAGACGGCTACCGATGCGCGTGGCGTCACCGCCACCTATCACTACGATGCACTCAACCGCCTGATCGGTATCGCCTACCCGGACCCCAATCTGGACGTGGGCTACAGCTATGACGTGGCGCCTGCTGCGTGTACCGCCGACGAGCGTTTTGCCAAGGGGCGCCTGGGGCAGGTGCTGCACGCCAATGGAAGCGCCCAGTATTGCCATGACCGCTTCGGCCAGGTCACCCGTAAAGTGCAGACGATCAATGGTGTCGCCAGCACGCTGCGCTACGCCTATAGCAAGTCGGGCCGTCTGACTGCGTTGACCTACCCCGACGGCAGCGTGGCCGACTATGTACGCGATAGCCAGGGGCGCATCAGCCAGATCGGCCTGACCCGGCCCGGCCAGGCACGCCAGATCGTGGTGAACAACGTGACCTACGCGGCCTTCGGCCCGGCCACCGGCTGGGCCTATGGCAATGGGCGGCAGCTGCAGCGTCCGCTGGACTTGGACTATCGCCCGCAGGCGGTGCACGACCCGGCTGCGGGCGGTCTGTCGCTGGGCTACGGCTACGACCCGGTCGGTTCGATCACCGAGCTGAAGAACGGCGCAGGTTCGACGGTGCTGGCCAAGTACGCCTACGACACGCTGGGCCGCCTGACCCAGACCCAGGACGGCGCGACCGGCACGCCGATTGAAACCTATGCCTACGACGCCACCGGCAATCGCACCGCGCTGACCACCTCGGCAGGCACCGCCAGCTACACCTACCCCGCAACCAGCCACCGGCTGACCGCCGTGGACGGCGAAGCGCGCAACCATGACGCGGTGGGCAACACCACCAGCATCGGCGGCAAGACGTTCATCTACAACGATGCCAACCGCATGAACGCGGTGAAGCAGGGCAATGCCGTACTGGAAAGCTACGGTTACAACCACCGCGGTGAACGCGTTCTGCGTACCCCGGCTGGTGGCGCAGCGCAGATCACCTTGTACGACGAAGCAGGGCAGTGGCTGGGCAACTACTCGGCCACGGGGCTGGCGCAGCAGCAGGCCATCTGGCTGGACAACTACCCGGTGGCGCTGATTAATGTGCCGGCTACCGGCGTGCCGGAGCTGGCCTACGTCCAACCAGATCATCTGGGTACGCCGCGCGTGGTGATCGATCCGGTGCGGAATGTTGCAATCTGGGAGTGGAGCAACAAGAGCGAGGTGTTCGGCAACCAGATGCCGAGTGCCGACCCGGATGGGGATGGTGTGGCGTTCGAGCTGGCGCTGCGATTCCCAGGCCAGCAGGCCACGGATGCGAGTGGGCTGTTCTACAACTACCAGCGGGAGTATGACCCTGCGGTGGGGCGGTATTCGCAGAGTGATCGCATTGGACTCAGGGGCGGGATCAGCACATACGGATACGCAGGTGGCGTCCCGTCGTCTTTGATAGATCCACTTGGTTTGTGTCCCTGCGAGTGCGTCGACTACTTAGGCATGACGTTCGGTGTGGCAGACCTCACCTTTGGAGGCTTGGAAGCTGTGAATGGCGCAGGAGCCACCATTGCCGGTGTTTTGTCTCTGCAGCCCGAAGTTGCAATCCCCGGATTCCTGGTAATGGTGAATGGTGGAGCAACGGCGTACGATGGAGTGTCAGCGATACAAACCGCTCAAGATGGAAAGGAAAGAGAATCCATCTACGCCGAGGTGGGCGGGGAGTTGCTGGGGCCAGTTGGCGCGAAGACGGGAGAGCTGTTGTCGTTTGGCTTGACGTTCAGCGGTCACCTTAAGGCCACACGGAAACTGTTGCAACGCGTAGCCACTGACAAGGATGCACTGGATGCCATGAAGGCGGTGAGGGATGTTTCGGGTGGGTCCGGGTGCAATTGCAAATAATGGAGATGATATGCATATGCGCAAGAAAATATTTAATTGGCTTGGTTTGTTGTTCTTTGCGCTAATCTTCTTGAGGTCCTCGTCCTATCTTGTATTGAAGGCGTATGCGATTGGCCGCCTTGAGAGGGGCGATTATTTTGTAATGTTGCCTATGGCGCTGGGGTCGCTCCTGATCTGCGGCATGTTTATGGCAATTATTATTAAAGGAGTGAAAGCCAATCGGTAAGCTCCGCCTGGAGACTCGCGCGCGACGTATGGTTGCGGCAGATTGTATGGGTATCACTTCACGATTTGCAGCTAGCTGGAATTCGTCTTGATCCGGTGTCGGGTGTGAATGGTTCTCTGTTCGATTGCAGGATCTTGCGAGAGCGCTCAGCGAGAACCTGCTGGTCGACTCTCCGGTGATCCGCCGGATTATTAATGTGTGAGATATGAAACATGAAAACATGGAGCTCCTCAGCCCTCCAGGAAGGTCCGTGGCATAGCATGAGAGCGTTTGATCTGCGGTGTTTGAAAAAGGACGCCGAAGCGAAACCATAAGGCGTTATTGGAAAAGAGGGTGCCTAATGCCCTGCGTGGGTAGGCCTAAAGGTGCAAGCGCATTCCCATAGGACTGGGAATATGGTGGGATCGGGCATCGGCAGCTGGCCAATGAGCTTGAGTGTCGCGCATATCAAGAGCGGATGATCTGCGCAACTCGGCTGCGCGATGGAGGACTCGGAGGCGCCGCAGTAGACAAGGCCTACAGCAGGGCAGTAAAGGAAGGAGCAACACGCAATGCGATGCATTCGGATACTGGCCATCTTCTCGCTCGTTCTGGGCCAGCTGGGGTGCCGGGATGATGCTGAGAGTTCAACGTACCCCATGGGTCAGACTGGAAAGACTTGCACTGCCTTCAAAGGCTTTGATCGCCAGCCTCCCGAAGTGGTTGTTACCGAACTGGCTAGACGGGGGTTGGACAGTCGCAGGTTGATCCATAAAACAGTTTGCGGCTCGATCACCAGCTGGGAGATCCTTCCTGCAGGGGCGTCGATCAATCGGATACCTCCCCCAGATACCTACGTGAACGTCTGGCTGAGGGAAAACGGCTCTGTTTCCGTCAGTACGGACCTCCCTTGATGTCGGCGCTCTGATGCTCACGCATCGGGCCAGCGCGCCTGCGCAATAGGTCAGCTAAGGCGAAGTCGCGCTCACTTGATGTCATCCGGGTGGACCGCGCGTGGCAATCGCTCGGTCGCCCGATGTCCCGGCTTGGGCGCGGAGCAGAAAGAGCGAAGTGTTTGGCAACCAGATTCCGAGTGCCGACCCGGACGGGGATGGTGTGGCAGTCGAGCTGGCGCTGCGCTTCCCGGGGCAGCAGGCCACGGATGCGAGTGGGTTGTTCTACAACTATCAGCGCGAGTACGACCCGGCGGCGGGGCGGTACTCGCAGAGTGATGCTATTGGATTGAAGGGGGGGCATCAGCGCTTACGCTTATGTGGATTCGAATCCAATCATTGCTACCGATCCGAAGGGGCTGGCAAAGAAGAGAGCGTGTGTCGCGGCCTACACCGCTGGAGGTGCGGTTTGCGGCGGTGCGGCGGGCTACTACGGAGGAGGCACTGTGGGAGGCATCAGCGGCGCGGCGGCTTGCAGTCCATCAGGCCCAGGGGCAGCAGTCTGCGCCATCGGCGGCGCGGCTGGCGGGAGTGCTCTCGGCGGTGCCGCAGGTTCGGTGGTCGGCGGGTTTCTGGGCAATATCGCCGGTCAGGCGATGTGTTCGGACGAGGAGGGAGAAGATTGTGAGGCCCTGCTACGGACTGACACGGATACCTGCAATGGAATCACCAGGGTGCGTGGCGCAAGAGCTGGTGCGGTCTGTCATGCGTCGGCGACGCAGAGATATGCTGCGTGTCTTAGCGGAAGCCCTATTCCGCCATTGAATACATGGAACAATTGACAATGAATACGTATGACCATCTCGTCTGTGTTGATGAAGATGCAAAGGAATTGGTTGTTTTTCGGGTGGGGGCAGATGGGAAGAGGACCTTGTTCACCAGGGTGGCGCTTCCGCAGGTTGAGGGATGGTCTGCCGAGTTGCAGGATCTTGCGAAAGCGCTCGGCGAGAACCTGCTGATCGACTCTCCGGTGATCCGGCGGATTCTCAATGTGTGAGACATGAAACAGGGAGCTCCTCAGCCCTCCAGGAAGGTCCGTGGCATAGCATGAGAGCGTTTGATCTGCGGTGTTTGAAAAAGGACGCCGAGAAAAGCGGAATGCGGGCCGTTGGAAATTTCTTGATTGCCTTGTATGCGCGAGATGTGATCTCTGGGTATGCGATAGCGCCTGCACCGTCTGCTATCTACTTATGGACCTTCGTGATTCCCACATATGATGATTTTCCCTACCTGCACATATCTCTAGGTCAGAGGATTGCAGGTGCGGAAGTGGATAGAGTTTTTTCCGTGGAATGCGTGAGAGGATTTTGAAGTTGCCAATGTCCAATGCTATTCAAAATAGACTAGATGCGATTCATTCTGTACTGAAGAATGGTGGTGAACCGGGAGCGCAGCATCTTCTGGAGACGTGGTCTGTTCAGACGGCTCGATTGGTCGGCGGCAGCTCCTGGGGCAGCGGACGGTAGCGAATTGTCTCGCTGGGCGCAGCCCCAACGCAGCAGGGAATACCACGCTCTGGCAGCAGATCGTTTACCTGCAGCGACCCGGTGCGTGATGTCGCGATCTGGGATTGGAGCAACAAGAGCGAAGTGTTCGGCAACCAGATTCCGAGTGCCGATCCTGATGGGGATGGTGTGGCGTTCGAGCTTGCGTTGCGCTTCCCGGGCCAGCAGGCGACGGATGCGAGTGGGTTGTTCTACAACTATCAGCGGAATACGTCTCTGCAGTGGGGCGGTATTCGCAGAGTGATCGCATTGGACTACTTTGGGGGATTGCAAGCTTTGCGTATGTTGGTGGGAATCCTATTTCACAGTCCGATTCTCTGGGATTGTGCGAAGACGATAATGGTTCTGATGCGTCCATTCATCAAAAGACATATGGCAAGTACTTCAAGTCATGCATGTCTTACGTTCAGCCTCCGACATGGTTGACTTTGCCGGTGTCTAGTGCATCCGTTCTGATATTGTTTGTTGAAGTGCCCTTTGTTGCCGGTGTTGCAACAGTGGGAGGAGGAGCGCTGGCGAGCTATGAGGTTGGAGCAGCTATAGTCTGCGCTATGGCTGGAATTCAAACTCTGCAGTGAGCCCTATGAAACTGACACGCGGGTGGCTTCTTACATTTTCTGGGATTTGGCTAGCACTTTCGGCCTTGATGCTGTGGCTTGACCGAGTCTGGGATGCGTGTGGCGCGTTCCTGGCTGCGGCAGCCTTCTTTCTGGTTGCCTTGAGGAGAAAGCAGCATTTGGCTGGTAGATCACAAGAGTAGCGCGCCTTCTCGGCCCTCTCTTCGAGGAGGGGGCTTGAGAATTGTGACTCCACCGGTAATCGCACCCCGCTGACCACTTCGGCAGGCACCGCCAGCTACACCTTTCCCCCAACCAGCCATCGCTTGGCTGCGGTGGATGGCGAGGTACGCAGCCATGACGCAGCGGGCAACACCACCAGCGTCCAGGTGGAGAACGTGGAAGTCGTCGGATTCGGGGGCGTGGTGTTCCTGTCCAGCACGACCCAGGTTTTCGGAAGCGACATTGCCACGGCCATGCTTGCCGATGCCGACGGCGTACCGGTGAGGGTCACCTTGTGCCTGGACAATCACGATCAGCTCTTCGAGCTGGAGCTGTGCAAGGTGGACTTCTCGCCGATCATCGGCGTCGATCTGAGGAGCGCTTTCAGCGAGTACTGACGCCTGCTGAAAGCGATCCAAGCTGAAGGGCGTTGCGCATCGCCTTCACCCTTCGGGCTGCAAGCGCCCCACCGCCTGCGCGCACAACGACTGGCAGGCCATGACCAACCCCTCCATCACCCGGTCGCCCACGTACTCTTCGGGTTCGCCATTCTGCCGGGTGCGTTCGGCCGCCAGCAGCATCTCCAGCACCACCCGCAATCCGCTCAACGCGCAATCGGCATCTGCCAGGGCCAGGCAGCGGCCGGGCAGCTGATGCCGCTCCGGCCACGGCTGCCCATCAGCCGCCGCACCGGAGCCGATGCGGTGGAGATTGGCAATGAAGGTGTTCCTGTCCACTGTTGGCGCAGCCTGTGGCGAGCCGTCGTCGCCGGCGGTGCTGCGGTAGGCGTGCAGATGCGGGAAGTCCGATTCGTTCATGGCAAGGCTCCGTGCAGGGCAATCGGTAGCCGCCACCCATAAAAGTGGCGGGCGGTACGTGGTTCGAATCCGGGTTGGTCCCAAGCCGGTGGGCGCGAACGCCCCCACGCACCGCCCGCCATAGCCGGCAGACGGATTGCCAGCCGGCGCCACGGAATGTGGACGCCGACTGGCAAGCGCAATCACTCAGGACCAACTCGGGATTCGAAACCCGGCCACCCTTTTCCGGTGGCACGCCATCTGAGCCCCTGGCGCTGTGCAATGCCAATCAGAACAGTTGCAAACATCACTCGATTGGAGACGCTTTCGGCATTCTCCCACGCTGTTAAGCACCGCCAGCGCTAGCTGGCGCGGCGGTCCGCCCGCACCGTGCAATCTGCGACAGGTGTCGAGGTTGGGGGGCGTTAGGGAACAAGGGGGGAGGGGCGATGACGACAGGCTCTGAAGGGAAGGGCCTGAGTCGAGCATGGCCCGCCTCTACAAGCGTCAAAGCGTGACGTGCGACTCGGGTTGACGTTCCCAGCCACCAAGCGCAGGCTTGTTCAGCACGTTTCCTAAACAGAAGGAGACTTATGACCGCGACCGCTTCGCTGCACCCCACCCCCGACACCCAGGGCCGTTCCCGCCTGTGGAGTGTGTTCTGGCTGCAGGGCGTCATTCCCAGCAACATTCTGTGGGCGGTAGCCCTGTGGGCGCTGGCCAACCAGCGCACCACGCTGCTGTTGGGGGTATTTGCCGTGCTGCTGCTCTATACCGGCTGGATCATCCCGGCGGTCTGGCGGGCGGCGCCCACCGCGCACAACCCCAACCTGGGCGTGGCCGCGCGCGGGTTGACCGTGGCCTGGGGGCTGAACACCGTGCTGGTGATCTTCTTCCTGACCCTGCAGCTGGTGGCTCAATAGAACTGAACGGGCTCGCCGCCACGGTCGAAGGCGGCGAAGCGGCCGATCTGACCGTCATGGATGGCGTTGACCATCAGCTTCAGCGGGCGCGCGGCTTCGTCGCTGTTGGGTGCGAAACCGCCTCTGCCATCCAGCGCCGCCACGAACACCAGGTCCCAGTCGATGCCGGTGGTGGTCGATTCGGTCGCCAGCGCCTGGAAGCTGGGCACCTCGGCTGGCAGCTTGTCCACGCACAGCACCGGCGACAGGGTGCCGCCCTCGCGGCGGTCATGCCGGTCGCGCTGGTCACCGGTGGGCGATTCGGGCAGCTCGGCGCGCACGAATACGAACAGCAGGCGTTGCGGTTCAGCCTGCTCGCCGGCGGCATGCAGCAGTTGCTGGAAATCGTTCATCATCATGAGGGTTGTCACACGCCCGCTGCACGGAAAGCCGCATGCTGCCACAACGCCTGCCGCGCGGGGCCGAACGCGATTGATTTAAGTCATGCCCATGGAACTGAAGGCCGCGTACTCTGGCAATCGTTCCAGCAGGCGAGGGTATCCGGGCCGTTCCGGGCACAGGCAAGACGGTGGAGCAACAAGGTGGACCAGCCATGAGCCAACTCACCGACGGTTTCGGACGCAGCTTTCCGTACCTGCGCCTGTCGTTGACCGAAGCCTGCAACTTCCGGTGCAGCTACTGCCTGCCCGACGGGTACCAGGCCGACGGCCGCCCGCGTTTCCTGCAGGTGGATGAGATCGGCCGCCTGGTGCGGGCCTTCGCGGCGCTGGGCATGAGCAAGATCCGCCTGACCGGCGGTGAGCCCAGCCTGCGCAAGGACCTGGACGAGATCATCGCCACGGTTGCGGCGGTGCCGGGCATCCGCAAGGTGGCCATCACCACCAACGGCACGTTGCTGCCGCGGCGCCTGCCGGGGTGGCACCGGGCCGGCCTGACTGCGCTGAACGTGAGCATGGACAGCCTGCAGCGCGAACGCTTCAAGACCATCACCGGGCACGACCGCCTGCCGGAGATCGAACAGGGCCTGGCCCTGGCGCAGGCGTTGGGCCTGCCGGCGATCAAGCTCAACGCGGTGCTGCTGCGTGGCCTGAACGACGACGAGCTGCCGCAGTGGATGGACTACCTGCGTGACCGCCCCTTCAGCGTGCGCTTCATCGAACTGATGCGCACCGGCGACAACGAAGCCTATTTCCAGCGCCACCACCTGCGTGCCGACGTGGTGATCGAGCAGCTGCTGGCCGCTGGCTGGCACGAGCGGCCGCGCGCGGCCGACGCCGGCCCGGCGCGCGAGTTCGGCCACCCCGACCATCGCGGCAGCATCGGCATCATTGCCCCGTATTCGCGTGACTTCTGCAAGGGCTGCAACCGCCTGCGGGTGACCGCCAAGGGCGACTTGCGGCTGTGCCTGTTCGGCGAGTTCGGCGTACCGCTGCGCCCGCTGCTGCAGCGCGATGAGGACCACGACGCGCTGCTGGCACGCATCACCACACAGCTTGGCCTGAAAGCGGCCGGGCATGGACTGCACCAGGGCCAGACCGGGCTGACCCCGCACCTGGCCTCCATCGGAGGATGAGCAACACGATGAGTGGGGAATTGAATGCGGCCTTCCACATGGCCGATGTCCGTAACAAGCGCATCAGCCGCCGCCGTGCGGTGGCGGTGGGCGAGCTGCATGCCGGTCCAGTGGCCTATCCGCTGATCGTCGAGCGCCGCCTGCCCAAAGGCGATGCGCTGGTGATGGCCGAGATTGCCGGCCTGCAGGGCGCCAAGATGGCGTCGATGCTGATGCCGCTGTGCCATCCGCTGCCGCTGGAACTGGTGCAGGTGTTCTGCGCACCGGTGCCGGAGCGGCAGGCGATCCGCGTGTGGTGCGAGTGCGCCAGCGAGGCACGCACCGGCGTCGAGATGGAGGCGCTGGCTGGTGTCAACGCGGCGTTGCTGACCCTGTACGACCTGAGCAAGCCAGTGGAACCGGCACTGCGCATCGAAGGCATCCGCCTGCTGTTCAAGGAAGGCGGCAAGCGCGGGGTCTGGCTGCACCCGGATGGCATGGACGAGGCCGAGCGCGTGCGTTTCAACCCACGTGCACCTAAGGGGTTGGAGGGTGCGGCCTGCGCGGTGATTACGCTGAGCGATCGCGCCAGCGAAGGCACTTATGAGGATGTGTCCGGCCCGACCCTGGTGACCGGCCTGAGAAAGCTGGGTGGCGACGTAGTGGCCGCCGAAGTGCTGCCCGATGGCATCGAGCCGTTGGCGGGCCGCCTGCAGGCCTTGGCTGCCGAGGGCGTGCGCCTGTGCCTGTGTACCGGTGGTACCGGGCTGGGCCCGCGTGACCTGACCCCGGAGGCGCTGCGTTCCTTGAACGCGCGGCCCGTGCATGGCCTGGCGCAGATGGTGCGGGCCCTGAGTGCGCAGCACACGCCGATGGCCTGGCTGAGCCGTGCCGAGGTGGTACAGCTGGGCAACATGCTGGTGTTCGCATTGCCCGGCAGCCCGAAGGCGGCGGCGCAGTGCCTGGATATCCTGGCGCCGGTACTGGGCCATGCCCTGGCGATGGTCGAGGGGGATGGCCACTGATGATTGCCTACAGCGATGCCTTGCAGCACCTGCTGGACGCGGCCAAGCCGCTGCCGGCCGAGCATCTGCCGCTGCATGAGGCCGCGGGCCGCACGCTGGCCCGTGACATCCACAGCGCGCAGTCGCTGCCGCCGTTCGACAATTCGGCGATGGACGGCTTCGCGCTGCGCGCCAACGGCACGGCGTTCGAGGCCGGTACCGAATTTGCCGTGCAGGGTTGGCAGGCGGCCGGCGATGCTGGCGCCGAAGGCGGCGAGGGTGCCTGGGAAATCATGACCGGTGCGCGCATGCCGGTTGGGCTGGATACGGTGGTGCCGGTCGAGAATGTGGAGATCCTCGCCAGCGAGGACGGCCGCCCGGCCCGCATCGCCCTGAAGACATCGGTGAAGCCGGGCCAGAACGTGCGCCTGCGCGGCGAGGATGTGAGCGACGGCGAGCGCGTGCTGCGGGCCGGGCAGTTGCTGGACATCAACGCGCGCACCCTGCTGCATGCCATCGGCGTGGGCGAGGTGGCGGTGGTGGCACGGCCGAAGGCGGCGGTGATCGCCACCGGCAAGGAACTGGTGACCGAGGCGGCGCAGACGCTGGAATCCGGTCAGATCCGTGACAGCAACCGGCCGTACCTGGTCGGCCGCCTGCAGGCCGCCGGTGCCGAGGTGGTCTGGCAGGGCACGGTGGGCGACGACGTGGCCGCGTTCAACGCGGTACTGGATGCAGCGCTGGACGCGGGTGCGCAGCTGTTGATCAGCACCGGCGCGGTGTCGGCCGGCCGCTACGATTTCATTCCCGACGCGCTGCGCGGCCGGGGTGCGCGCATCGTGTTCCACAAGGTGGCGATCCGCCCCGGCAAGCCGCTGCTGTTTGCGGTGCTGCCCAATGGCGCGCTGTATTTCGGCCTGCCCGGCAACCCGGTGTCGGCTGCGGTGGGCCAGCGCTTCTTCGTTGAGCCGGTACTGCGCCGCCTGCTGGGGCTGGCGCCGGAGCTCATGTTGCAGCTGCCGCTGCAGGCCGACGTGCGCAAGCCGCCGGGCCTGCGCTTCCACGCGCGTGCGCGGGTGGAAATGGACGGACAGGGACGCCTGAGTGCGCGCGTGCTGTCCGGGCAGGAGTCGTTCCGTTTGATGTCCATGCTGCAGGCCAACGCCTGGGTGGTGCTGGAGGCCGAGGGAGACCTGGCCAGCGCTGGCACCTACGTGCGCGTGCAGGGCTGGGGTCACCACGAACCGGTGCAGCTGGTGAGCCAGGAGTCATGATGAAACAGGTGAATCTGCAGTTGTTCGGTGCGTTTTCCGATCTGGATGCCAGCCGCGAGATCGCCGTGGATGTGGCCGGTGGCACCGTGGCCGATCTGCGCCAGGCGCTGCGCGAGCTGCTGCCGCTGCGTTGGCCGGGTTTCCGTGCCGGCCTGCTGGACTACTCGGCGTTCGCCGACCAGCAACGCGTGCTGCGCGACCACGAGGCGCTGCCCGACGATGGCCGCGTGGCGATCCTGCCACCAGTGAGCGGGGGCTGAGCGATGAGCGAGAAGATCATCGCGAAGGTGGTGGACCGCGCGCAGGCGGCGATCGATCCAGCCGAGGGCATTGCTGCGGTCTCTGATCCGGGCTTCGGCGGCATCGACGTGTTCATCGGCAAGGTGCGCGACGTCAACATCGGCCGGCTGGTGACCGGGATCACCTACGACCTGTTCGAGCCGCTGGTGCTGAACGAGTTCAAGCGCCTGGCCGCCGAGGTCGAGGCGGCGTTCGGTCCGAAGCTGAAGCTGTATGTGGCCCACGCCAAGGGCCGGTTGGGCATCGGCGATGTGGCGGTGGTGGTGGCCGCGGGCAGCCCGCACCGCGACGAAGCGTTCCGCGCGTGCCGGCAGTTGATCGAGGTGGTCAAGCACCAGTGCCCGATCTGGAAGCAGGAGCACTACGAGGACGGCGACAGCGAGTGGAGCGAGGGTTGCAGCCTGTGCCATGCGGACAGCGAACCCGCCCATGCCCATGATCATGCGCACGACCACGGGCATTGACCCCACCCTTCAGGGCGGCGCGGGGTTCAGTAGATCCACGCCATGCGTGGATGAGGCCTTTCCCGAGCACCCGGCCGGCGCAGCCACGCATGGCGTGGCTCTACGGCGATGAGCGTCAACGGCATCGTGCTGGCCGGCGGCCTGTCCACCCGGATGGGCCGCGACAAGGCGCTGCTGCCGTGGCAGGGGCGGACCTTGCTGGAACACATGCGGGGCCTGTTGATGCAGGCTGGCGCACGCGAGGTCTGGGTCAGCGGAAATTACCCGGCGTTCGGCGGCGTGCCGGACCGCGTGGCACGTTGCGGGCCGCTGGGCGGGCTCTACAGCGTGGCGATGCGCATGCCCGATGGCCCGGCCTGGGTGGTGCCGGTGGATACGCCGCTGCTGCCGCCGCGATTGCTGCAGCAATTGCGTGACGGCCATCGCGGTCCATGCACGATCTTTGCCGGCCATCCCCTGCCCATGCTGGTGGATATAGACGATGCTTGTCGCAACGTACTTGAATCGATGCTGGGCGACCCGGACGGTCCGCGCTCGCTGCAGGCCCTGCAGCGTCGTCTTGGCGTGAATTCCGTGGCGCTGGCGCCGGTTGACGAGGCCGGGCTGGTCAACTGCAATACCCCCGAACAATGGGAGGATGTTGCGTCATGAAAGTGCAGTTGCAGGACCAATCGGTACGGCTTCGCCTGGACGAGGCCGAGCTGGCGCGCCTGCTGGCCGGTGAAACGGTCGAGAACATGACCCGCTTCGGCGGTATCGAAGGCTGGGGCATGGCGGTGTCGCTGCATGGCGGCGATCAACCGGTACTGCTCGACGGAGGCACCTTCTGCCGCCTGGTACTGCCGCGCTCGGCCGTCGAGGCCTTGGCGGCGCGGCTGCCGTGCCGCGATGGCCTGCCATTCGACATTGCCCTGGAAGATGGAAGCCAGCTTCAGCTGCAGTTCGATGTGGACGTGCGCGACAGCGTGCGCCAGCGCGGGGTGACCCGCCGCAGCACCGCTTCATCGGTTTGACATTTGTCAGGGGCAGGGTGGAAACCGGCCCTTGATTGATCCAGATCAACCCCGTCGTCCGTGCTGCACGGCCTAATGGCTGCATGACGACGGGTTACAACTTGAAACGCAGTACCCACGTCATTCCACAGCCTTGGAGCCATGTATGACCGTCGGTAGCGATCCTGTTGTCCGCAGCACTGCCAGTCCCGGTCGCGTCATCAGCGACTGGACGCCGGAGGATCCCGGCTATTGGGAGCGCACCGGCAAGCGGGTCGCCACCCGCAACCTGGTCATCTCGATCCCTTCGCTGCTGCTGGCCTTCTCGGTCTGGGTGCTGTTCTCGGCGGTGTCGATCAGCCTGCCGAAGATCGGCTTCAACTTCAGCACCGACCAGCTGTTCTGGCTGGTGGCACTGCCCAGCCTGTCCGGCGCGACCCTGCGCATCTTCTATTCGTTCGTGATCCCGATCTTCGGCGGCCGCCGCTGGACCGCGCTGTCCACCGCGTCGCTGCTGGCGCCGACGCTCTGGCTCGGCTTTGCGGTGCAGAACCCGGCCACGCCGTACTGGGTGTTCGTGGCCATCGCGATCCTGTGTGGTTTCGGCGGCGCGAACTTCTCGTCGTCGATGTCCAACATCTCCTTCTTCTACCCCAAGCAGAAGCAGGGCCTAGCGCTGGGCCTGAACGCCGGCCTGGGCAATGTGGGCGTGTCGGTGGCGCAGGCGGTGATTCCGCTGGTCATCACCGTGGGCGTATTCGGTGCGCTGGGTGGTGCACCGCAGCCCGCGGTGGAGGGTGGGGCACCGCTGTTCCTGCAGAACGCCGGTTTCATCTGGGTGCCGGCCATCGCGCTGTGCGCCATCGCGGCCTGGTTCGGCATGAACGACCTGACCAGCGCCCGCTCGTCGTTCTCCGAGCAGGCGGTGATCTTCCGCCGCAAGCACAACTGGCTGATGTGCTGGCTGTACATCGGCACCTTCGGTTCCTACATCGGTTTCTCGGCCGGCTTCCCGATGCTGGTGAAGAGCCAGTTCCCGGACGTGAACCCGCTGGCCTACGCCTTCATCGGCCCGCTGCTGGGCGCGCTGATGCGCTCGGTGGGTGGCAGCATGGCCGACCGCTGGGGTGGTGCACGCCTGACCTTCTGGGTGTTCGCGCTGATGATCGCGGCAGTGTTCGGCGTGCTGCACTTCCTGCCCAGCGATGGCCAGGGCGGCAACTTCTACGGCTTCCTGCTCAGCTTCATGGCGCTGTTCGTGCTCAGTGGCATCGGCAACGGCACCACCTTCCGCATGATCCCGGTGATTTTCCGCACCCTGCATGAGCGCTGGTCGGCCAACGACAACGCCGAGGGCAAGGCCACGGCCGCACACCAGGCCAGCATCGAGTCGGCCGCAGTGGTCGGTTTCTCCGGTGCGATCGGTGCCTACGGCGGTTTCTTCATTCCCAAGAGCTACGGCTCGTCCATTACGTTGACCGGCAGCCCCGACATGGCGCTGTACGGATTCGTTGTTTTCTATGTCACCTGCCTGGCCGTGACCTGGTGGTGGTACTACCGGCGCGGTGCCGAGACACCCTGCTGACGACATGAAAACGCACCGCAGCCAGATGACACACACAGCCACGATGCCGATGTCCGCAAAGGGAGATCCCCGATGAGTTATTTCCTCGATCGCTTGCAGTTCTTCAAGCGTGACCCCCAGACCTTTGCCGATGGCCATGGTTTTGCCAAGAGCGAGGGCCGCGACTGGGAAAACAGTTACCGCGCCCGCTGGCAGTACGACAAGATCGTACGATCCACCCACGGCGTGAACTGCACCGGCTCCTGCAGCTGGAAGATCTACGTCAAGAACGGCCTGGTCACCTGGGAAACCCAGCAGACCGACTACCCGCGCACACGCCCGGACCTGCCCAACCATGAACCGCGTGGCTGCCCGCGTGGCGCCAGCTATTCCTGGTACCTGTACAGCGCCAACCGGCTGAAGTACCCGCTGATCCGCGGCACGCTGCTGCGCCTGTGGCGCGAAGCACGCAAGAGCAAGGCCCCGGTCGATGCCTGGGCCAGCATCGTGGAGGACAAGGAGAAGGCGCGTTCGTACAAGACCCGCCGCGGCATGGGTGGCTTCGTGCGCCTGCAGTGGGAAGAGGCCAACGAGATCATCGCCGCCTCCAACCTGTATACGGTGAAGCAGTACGGCCCGGACCGCGTGGTCGGGTTCTCGCCGATTCCGGCGATGTCGATGGTGTCCTACGCCGCCGGTGCGCGATATTTGTCGCTGCTGGGTGGCGCCTGCCTGTCCTTCTACGACTGGTACTGCGACCTGCCGCCGGCCTCGCCGCAGATCTGGGGCGAGCAGACCGACGTGCCCGAATCGGCCGACTGGTACAACAGTCGCTACATCATCGCCTGGGGCTCGAACGTGCCGCAGACGCGTACGCCCGATGCACATTTCTTCACCGAGGCGCGCTACAACGGCACCAAGACGGTGGCGATCTGCCCGGACTATTCCGAGCTGGCCAAGCTGACCGACCACTGGCTGCACCCCAAGCAGGGCACCGACGCGGCGCTGGCCTTTGCCTTCGGCCATGTGATCCTGCGCGAGTTCCATGTTGATTGGCCCTCGCAGTATTTCCAGGACTACTGCCGCCAGTACTCGGACATGCCGATGCTGGTGCGTCTGGAGCGTCGCGACGATGGCCGCCTGGTGGCGGGCCGCTTCCTGCGTGCCAGTGAGCTGGGCGGGCTGGGTGAAGCCAACAACCCGGACTGGAAGACCCTGGCCTACGACGAGAACAGCGGCCAGATCGTGGTGCCCAACGGCTCGATCGGTTTCCGCTGGGGCGAGAAGGGTCGTTGGAACATCGAAGAGAAGGCCAGCAATGGCGCCGATACGCGCCTGCGCCTGAGCTTGTCCGAGGCCAACGACGGCATCGAGGCAGTGAGCTTCCCGTACTTCGGTGGCATTGAAAGCGATGGCTGGACCGCTGCACCGGCCGAAGAAGTACTGGACCGCAACATTCCGGTGCGCCGACTGGCCACGGCCGATGGCGGCGAGACGCTGGTGGCCACGGTCTACGACCTGCTGCTGGCCCAGTACGGCGTGGACCGTGGCTTTGGCGGCGGCAACGTGGCATCGAGCTTCGATGACATGGTGCCGGGCACGCCGGCGTGGCAGGAACGCATCACCGGCGTGTCGCGCGCCGAGGTGATCGAGATCGCCCGCGAGTTCGCGCGTACCGCCGACAAGACCCACGGCCGATCGATGATCATCGTCGGCGCGGGCATGAACCACTGGTTCCACAACGACATGAACTACCGCGGCCTGATCAACATGCTGATCATGTGCGGCTGCGTGGGCCAGACCGGTGGCGGCTGGGCGCATTACGTGGGCCAGGAAAAGCTGCGCCCGCAGACCGGCTGGCAGCCGCTCGCATTCGGCCTGGACTGGAGCAAGCCGCCGCGCCACATGAACGGCACTTCGTTCTTCTACTTCAACACCGGGCAGTGGCGCTACGAGAAGCTGCAGGTGGACGAGCTGCTGTCGCCGCTGGCCGATGCGAGCAAGTACGGCGGCAGCCTGGCCGACCTGAACCTGCGCGCGGTGCGCATGGGCTGGCTGCCGAGCACCCCGCAGCTGGACCGCAACCCGCTGCAGCTGGTACGCGAGGCCGAAGCGGCCGGCGTGGCCCCGGCGGACTATGCGCTGGGCAAGTTCAAGGACGGCTCGCTGGACTTCGCCTTCGCCGACCCGGACGCCAGCCAGAACCACCCGCGCATGATGTTCATCTGGCGCTCGAACCTGCTGGGTTCCTCGGGCAAGGGCCACGAGTACATGCTGCGGCACCTGCTGGGTACGCGCCACGGGCTGCAGGGCAAGGACCTGGGCGAAATGGGCGCAGTGAAGCCGCAGGAGGTGAAGTGGCGCGACGAGGCGCCGGAAGGCAAGCTGGACCTGCTGGTCACGCTCGACTTCCGCATGTGCACCACCGCGCTGTACTCGGACATCGTGCTGCCGACGGCAACCTGGTACGAGAAGGACGACCTCAACACCTCGGACATGCACCCGTTCATCCACCCGCTGTCGAAGGCGGTGGACCCGGCCTGGGAATCGCGCAGTGACTGGGACATCTTCAAGGAGGTGGCCCGCACCGTGAGCGAGATGGCGCCGGGCGTGCTGGGTGTGGAGAAGGACCTGGTGCTGGTGCCGACCCTGCACGACACCCCCAACGAGCTGGGCATGCCGTTCGGCGTAGCCGACTGGAAGAAGGGCGAGTGCGAGGCCATTCCGGGCCAGACCATGCCGTCGATGACGGTGGTTGAGCGTGACTACCCGAACCTGTACCGCAAGTTCACCTCGCTCGGCCCACTGCTGGACAAGCAGGGCAATGGCGGCAAGGGCATGAGCTGGGACACGAAGCACGAGGTCGAGTTCCTCGGCAAGTTGAACCACACCGTGCACGAAGAAGGCGTAAGCCAGGGGCGCCCGGCCATCTCGACCGCGATCGACGCGGCCGAAGTGATCCTGCACCTGGCGCCGGAAACCAACGGCCACGTGGCGGTGAAGGCCTGGGAATCGCTGGGCACCTTCACCGGCCGCGAGCACACCCACCTGGCCGTGGGCAAGGAGCACGAGGCGATCCGCTTCCGTGACATCCAGGCACAGCCGCGCAAGATCATTTCCTCGCCGATCTGGTCGGGCCTGGAAGACGACAACGTCAGCTACAACGCCGGCTATACCAACGTGCACGAGCTGATTCCGTGGCGCACGGTGACCGGTCGCCAGCAGTTCTACCAGGACCACGAGTGGATGATCGACTTTGGCGAGGCCTTCATGAGCTACCGGCCGCCGGTCAACACGCGCACGGTGGAGCCGCTGCTGAACCAGCGCCCGAACGGCAACAAGGAGATCGTGCTGAACTGGATCACCCCGCACCAGAAGTGGGGCATCCACAGCACCTACAGCGACAACCTGATCATGCAGACACTGTCGCGCGGTGGCCCGATCGTGTGGATCAGCGAGGACGACGCGCGCAGCGCCGGCATCGTCGACAACGACTGGATCGAGCTGTTCAACGTCAACGGTGCGATTGCTGCGCGCGCGGTGGTCAGCCAGCGCGTGATGCCGGGCATGGCGATGATGTACCACGCCCAGGAACGCATCATCAACGTGCCGGGCTCGGAGATTTCCGGCACCCGCGGCGGCATCCACAACTCGGTGACCCGCATCGTGCTCAAGCCGACCCACATGATCGGCGGCTACGCGCAGCTGGCCTATGGCTTCAACTACTACGGCACCTGCGGTACCAACCGCGACGAGTTCGTGATCGTACGCAAGATGGACAAGATTGATTGGTTGGACGATGAACAAGGAAGTTCGAGTGTCGCGGGCGCAGGACGCGCAGGAGCGACCGATGAGCAGCCCGCTGGTGCTTCGGCATCGGCCAGCAAGGAGGTGGTGTGATGAAGGTCCGTGCACAGATCGCGATGGTGCTGAACCTGGACAAGTGCATCGGCTGCCATACCTGCTCGATCACCTGCAAGAACGTCTGGACTTCGCGCGAGGGCGTCGAGTACGCCTGGTTCAACAACGTGGAAACCAAGCCGGGCATCGGCTACCCGAAGGAATGGGAAAACCAGGAGAAGTGGAACGGTGGCTGGGTGCGCACCGGCAGCGGCAAGCTGGTGCCACGCGCGGGTGGCCGCTGGCGCATGCTGGCCAAGATCTTCGCCAACCCGGACCTGCCGCAGATCGACGACTACTACGAGCCGTTCGATTTCGACTACCAGAACCTGCACACCGCCAAGGACAGCCAGCACCAGCCCACCGCGCGGCCGCGTTCGCTGATCAGTGGCGAGCGCATGCAGAAGATCGAGTGGGGCCCGAACTGGGAGGAGATCCTCGGTTCGGAGTTCAGCAAGCGATCGCGCGACTACAACTTCGACCAGGTGCAGAAGGAGATCTACGGCGCCTTCGAGAAGACTTTCATGATGTACCTGCCGCGCCTGTGCGAGCACTGCCTGAACCCGGCGTGCGTGTCGGCGTGCCCCTCGGGCGCGATCTACAAGCGCGAGGAAGATGGCATCGTGCTGATCGACCAGGACAAGTGCCGCGGCTGGCGCATGTGCGTGTCGGCCTGCCCGTACAAGAAGATCTACTACAACTGGAAGAGCGGCAAGTCGGAGAAGTGCATCTTCTGCTACCCGCGCATCGAGATGGGTGAGCCGACCGTGTGCTCGGAAACCTGCGTGGGCCGCATCCGCTACCTGGGCGTGATGCTGTACGACGCCGACCGCATCGCCGAGGCCGCTTCGGTGGCCGCCGAGAAGGACCTGTACCAGGCCCACCTGGATATCTTCCTGGACCCGAACGATCCGGCGGTGATCGCCGCCGCGCGCAAGGAGGGCATCCCGGACAGCTGGCTGGAGTCTGCCAAGCAGTCGCCGGTGTACAAGCTGGCGATCGACTGGAAGCTGGCGCTGCCGCTGCACCCGGAATACCGCACGCTGCCGATGGTCTGGTACGTGCCGCCGCTGTCGCCGATCCAGTCTGCCGCCGAGCGTGGCCGCGTGGGCATGAGCGGGGAACTGCCGGACGTGGCGTCGCTGCGCATTCCGATGCGCTACCTGGCCAACCTGCTGACGGCCGGTGACGAGGCGCCGGTGGTACGCGCGCTGGAGCGGCTGATGGCGATGCGTGCCTGGCGCCGGGCCAGGAACGTGGACGGCGTGGAAGACACCTCGGTGCTGGAACAGACCGGGCTGAGCATCGCCCAGGTGGAGGAGATGTACCGCTACCTGGCCATCGCCAACTACGAGGACCGTTTCGTGATTCCGACCGGCCACCGCGAGTATGCCAACGACGCCTTCGGCGAGCGCGGCGGCTGCGGCTTCACCTTCGGCAACGGCTGCAATGGTGACAGCCCGGCCGACCTGTTCGGCCAGCGCAAGACCACCACCTTCGTGGTGGACAAGGGCCCGAACCACCGCCGCAAGGAGGTGGTGTGATGAGCGTGCTCAAGCTGGTCGGGGTGTTGCTGGACTACCCCCGCGAAGAACTGTGGGAGCACGGCGAGGAACTGCTCGCCGCCTGTGACGACCCGGCGCTGAACGCCACCCGCCGCCAGCAGCTGCGCAGCTTCGTGCAGCAGCTGCTGGCCACCGATGCGCTGGATGCGCAGGCGGCGTGGCTGGCCAGTTTCGACCGCGGCCGCTCGATGAGCCTGCTGCTGTTCGAGCACATCCATGGCGAGTCGCGCGACCGCGGCCAGGCCATGGTCGATCTGGTCGAAACCTACCGCCGCAACGGCTTCGAACTGGATGCACGCGAGCTGCCGGATTACCTGCCGCTGCTGCTGGAGTTCCTGGCCCATCGCCCAGGCAGCGAGGCCCGCGAGTGGCTGCACCACATCGGCCATATCGCCGGGATGCTGGCGGCGCGTGCCGCCGAGCGGGAGCTGCCGCACCGGGTGCTGTTCGAGATCCTGGTCGAAGCCGGTGACGGCAAGGCCGATCTGCAGGCGCTGCGCCAGCGTGCCAGCGAGGAAGTCCGCGACGATACCGCCGAGGCCATGGACCGTTTGTGGGAGGAGGAGGCGGTGCGCTTCGGCGCCGAAGCTCCTGCCGAAGACTGCAAGCCGCCCGTGCGTTCGCCGGCCCGTCCTTCGCATCGAGAGGTCCAGCCATGAGTTACTCCCTGCATCAATTCGCCTTCCAGTACTACCCGTACATCGCCGTGGCGGTGCTGCTGATCGGCAGCTGGGCCCGCTATGACAGGGCCATGTATACCTGGCGCACCGGCTCCAGCCAGATGCTGTCGGACAAGGGCATGCGGATCGGCAGCAACTGCTTCCACATCGGCATCCTGGCCATCCTCGGTGGCCACCTGGTCGGCCTGCTGACCCCGCACGCGGTGTACGAGCACTTCATCACCTCCTCGCAGAAGCAGATGCTGGCGATGGTGGTCGGTGGTGTGTTCGGCGCACTGTGCTTCATCGGCATCAGCATCCTGCTGGTGCGCCGCCTGTTCAACGCGCGCGTGCGGGCCACCGGCAGCTTCGGTGACACCCTGGTGCTGGTGTTGCTGTTCGCCCAGCTGTGCCTGGGCCTGTACAGCATCCGCATCTCGTCCGGCCACCTGGACGGCGGGGTGATGGTGCAGCTGGCCGAGTGGGCACAGCACATCGTGACCTTCCGTGCCGGTGCCGCCGACTACATCGAGGGCGTCAGCTGGGTCTACAAGATGCATATCTTCCTGGGCCTGACCCTGTTCCTGATCGCGCCGTTCACGCGCCTGGTGCACGTGTGGAGCATTCCGATCAGCTACCTGTGGAGGCCGTACCAGGTGGTGCGCCGCCGCCAGGCCACGCTGCGCTACGGTCCGCGGGAGTAAGTCATGGGCAGCCTGCCGAAATTCCTGCCGATCACCGTGATCGACTCCGCTGCGCCGGTTCCCGCCGAGGCGCATTCGCACCACCATGACGCGGCAGCGCAGGGGCCGCGCTCGCTCGGGCAGCCGGCACCGTGCCGGCTGTTCGTGGACGAGACCGCGATCAGCGAGGCCGACATCGCCCGCGAGATGCAGCACCACCGGGCGATGCGCCCGGAGCAGTCTCGTGCCGAAGCGGCACGTGCACTGGTGGTGCGCGAGCTGCTGCGCCTGGAAGCGCAGCGGCTTGGGCTGCAGGCGCCGGAGGGCAACCGAGTAAGCGACGAGGAAGTGCTGATCCAACAGCTGCTGGAAGATGCGATCAAAGACCGCGTACCGAGTGATGAAGACTGCCGCCGGTACTTCGAGCAGAACCCGGAGCGCTTCCGCTCCCCCGACCGCGTGCGTCTGCGCCATATCCTGCTGGCCGCGCCGGCCGACGACGTGGCTGGGCGCTTCGCCGCACGTACCGAGGGCGAGCGGCTGGTCGGGCTGCTGAAAGAGTCGCCGCACCTGTTCGCCGATTTCGCCCTGCGCCATTCGCGTTGCCCATCCAGCAGCGAGGGCGGCGACCTGGGCTGGCTGCAGCGTGGGCAGACCACGCCGGAGTTCGACCGCCAGGTGTTCCGCCTGCGCGAGGGCCTGGCCGGTTTCCCGGTGGAATCGCGCTGGGGCTACCACGTGGTCTGCGTCGATGCACGCGAGGAAGGCCAGCCGCAGCCGTTCGAGGCGGTGCTGCCGCAGCTGCGTGACTACCTGGAGCTGCAGGTACGCCAGCGTGAAGTGCAGGCCTACCTGCTGCAGCTGCAGGAACGCTACCCGGTGCGCGGGCTGGATGAGATCGAAGCCGAAGCGGATATCGGCTGAACCCCCTTGAACGAGGAGAATTCATGAACCAGGCCCTTGCCCCCGCCAGTGCCGGGCAGCAGCAACGTGCGCTGTGGCTGAGCACGTTCGCCTTCACCGTGTGCTTTGCGGTGTGGATGATCTTTTCGATCATCGGCATCCAGATCAGTCAACAGCTCGGCTTGAATGACACCCAGTTCGGCCTGTTGATCGCCACGCCGGTGCTGACCGGTTCGGTCAGCCGGGTCTTCCTCGGCATATGGTCCGACCAGTTCGGTGGCCGCAAGGTGATGGTGCTGGTGATGCTGTGTGGCGCAGTGGCCACCTGGATGCTGACCTATGCCCAGACCTACACCCAGTTCCTGATTGCCGCGCTGTGCGTGGGTATCGCCGGCGGCAACTTCTCGGTGGGCGTGGCCTACGTCTCGAAGTGGTTCCCGGCCAGCAAGCAGGGCACCGCACTGGGCATCTTCGGTGCTGGCAACATCGGCTCGGCGGTGACCAAGCTGCTGGCGCCGCTGGTGATGGTGGCGGCCGGCTGGACCATGGTCGCCAAGGTCTGGGCCGTCGCGCTGGCCGTCACGGCGGTGCTGTTCTTCCTCTTCAGCAAGGAAGATCCGTCGCTGGAGCAGCGCCGTCGCGAAGGCGTGAAGCCGGTGCCGTTCGCCGAGCAGATGGCGCCACTGAAGAACCTGCAGGTGTGGCGGTTCTCGCTGTACTACTTCTTCGTGTTCGGTGGCTTCGTGGCGCTGGCGCTGTGGCTGCCGCACTACCTGGTGGGCGCCTATGGCATGGACGTGGGCCACGCCGGCATGCTGGCGGCGTGCTATTCGATCCCGGCCAGCCTGTTCCGCGTGGTCGGTGGCTGGATGTCGGACCGGATGGGGGCGCGCCGGGTGATGTACTGGACCTTCGGCGTGTCGGCCATCTGCACCTTCCTGCTGGCCTACCCGGATACCGAGTATGTGGTGAAGGGCATCCATGGCCCGATCCACTTCCATCTGGCCATCGGCGTGGTGATGTTCACCGTGCTGGTGTTCGTGCTGGGCTTCTTCATGTCGCTGGGCAAGGCCGCGGTCTACAAGCACATCCCGGTGTACTACCCCAAGCACGTGGGTGCCGTGGGCGGCGTGGTTGGCATGATCGGTGGCCTGGGTGGCTTCATCCTGCCGATCGTGTTCGGTGCATTGAACGATGCGGTGGGCATCTGGAGCAGCTGCTTCATGCTGCTGTTCGTGCTGGTGGCCGCTGCACTGGCCTGGATGCACTTCGCGATCCGCCGTATGGAACGCCGCCACTTCCCGCAGATCGACCGCGAAACCGACCTGCCCGAAGCCATCGATGCGGCCGCCGCCGAGCGGGTGCGCGGTGGGTGAAGGTGTTTGCCGGCCAGCGGCCGGCACTACCAGAACGGTGCGCGATGGGTGGAGGGTGCTGCCGGCCAGCGGCCGGCACTACCAAATGGTGGGTGAAGGGGTAGTGCCGGACGCTGCCCGGCAGCAACCGCCAGATGCGCCACGCTTGATTTCAATCAGGGCCACGCGAAGAGGAACGCCCGAAGATGTCTGCCATGAGCTTCCACGTTGACGAGAGCGAGGACACTGCGCTGCAGGCTGCATTGCTGCGGCAACCGCGGCACGTGCTGTTTCCGCCGGCTGACCAGTTCAGTACTGGTTTTGGCGAAAGCGGCTGGCGCGCTGCCATGCGCGCCAGCAATGAGCACCTGATCCCACGCGGCTTGACGCTCGGCTTCCAGGTCGGTCGTGGCGGGCGCGGTGTGCCGCCGCAGGCCTATCTGGACACCTTGCTGCTGGCGCTGCGGCTGCAGGCCGACGTGCTGGCCGAGGACCGTGAAGTGGTGGCGATGGTACTGCAGCTGGGGCTGGCCGAGACGTTGCCGCCGCCGCAGCTCGGCCAGCTGCTGGATGCGGTGCCGCAGCACCTGCGCACCGTGGCGCGGCCCCAGGTGGAGGTGCGGCTGGACGCAGGCAGCGCGCTGGCGCCGGCGCAGCTGCGTGCGGTGGGCTGCACCCGTTTGAACGTGATCGATCGCGCCGATGCACCGGGGCCGACCCTGCTGGCACAGGCGCGACAGGTGGGCTTCACCGCGCGCTACTACCAGTTGCGGGTACCCGGCAGCGAGGACGCTGGCTTCATTGAACGGCTGCACGAGGTGCTGGCCGAGGCACCGGAGCGCATCCTGCTGCCGGCGCCGTGTGCGCTGCCAGAATACCCCTCGGCCGTCCATTGGCTGCAGGCCTGGCGCCTGCTGCGCGCTGCGGGTTACGAACCGATTGGTGGCGATCACTATCAGCGCGGCGATCTGCCGAACCCGCACGGTCCGGGCGATGGCCAGCGCCATTGCGATCTTGCCAGCGTGCCACGCCGCGACCGCAGTGATTTCATCGGGCTTGGCCTGTCTGCCTGCAGCCAGATCGGCGAGGTGTTCTACCGGCTGGAGGACGAACTGGGCGAATGGCGTGCGCGGCTGCTGGCGGGTCACATGGGAGTCTCCGCCGGGCTGATCCTGTCCGAGGACGAGCGGTTGGTGGCCGAAGTGGCGCAGAGCATCGCCTGTGACCACGCCCTCGATGCGGCTGCCTTCGAGTGGCGCAACGATGAACCGTTCGAGGAATGTTTCGCCGAACAGCTGCCCGCGTTGTCGCCGCTGCTGGCACGCGGCTGGGCGCAGTGGGATGCGCGCGTGCTGCGCCTGGCCGAAGAAGGGCGCCTGCTGTGGCGTATGATGGCCGCATGCTTCCGGCCGGCGGCCGCCATCGCTTGAGTCTTGCCCCGATGTCTTCAATTCCGCCTTCGCAGGGCCGTCTCGGCCGGGCCACACCCAACCCCGCCGCCGCCGATGATGGCGACGCACTGCACTTCTGCAGCACCTGCGCGTTCTCCGACGCATGCATGTCGCAGGGTTACGACAAGACCGCACTGGGCGACCTGCACGTGCTGGTCGACCATGTCGGTCCGTTCCATGCAGGTGACTACATCTTCCGCGCCGGCGAATCGTTCGATTCGATTGCTGCGGTGCGCGCGGGCATGGTCAAGACCTTCGTCGATGACAGCCAGGGCAACGAGCAGGTGCTGGGCTTCAGCCTGCCGGGCGAAGTGATCGGCCTCAACGCGATCCACGGTTCGCGCTTCCCCTGCAATGCGGTGGCGCTGGACACCGTGCACCTGTGCCGCATCTCGTTCCCCAAGCTCAGCCTGTTGGCGACCCGCATGCCGGGGCTGCAGGCCAAGCTGTTCAGCCTGCTCAGTGCGGAGATCGGCAAGGTCGCGACCCTGGCCGCCAACCACCGTACCGAAGAACGCATGGCCGCGTTCCTGCTGGACATGTCCGAGCGCTACGCGCGGCGCGGTTTCTCCGCCACGCGCTTCAACCTGACGATGGCGCGTACCGAGATCGCCAATTACCTGCGGATGGCGCCGGAAACCGCCAGCCGCGTGCTGCGCCGCCTGAGCGATGATGGGATCATTGCGGTGAAGCAGCGCGAGATCCTGTTGCTGCAGCCCGAGCGCCTGGCAGCGCTGGCGGTGGCCGACGAATCCGATCCGAACTGAACCTGGCCGGGAGCCGACGATGAAGCGAGCTGGACTGTTGTTGCTGGGACTGCTGGCTACGGTGCCGGCCTGGGCGGCCGAGCTGACGGTGTCTGCGGCATCGAGCCTGACCGAGAGCTTCCGCGAGCTGGGCGCGGCGTATGAGAGGGCGCACCCGGGAACCAAGGTCGATTTCAACTTCGCCGCATCCGGCGTGCTGCTGCAGCAGATCAGCCGTGGCGCACCGGTGGATGTGTTCGCGTCGGCCGATGAAACCACGATGGACCAGGCCCAGCAGCAGGACCTGCTGGCGGCCGGTACCCGCGAGGTGTTCGCGGTGAACGCACTATGGGTGGTGGTGCCGCCGCAGGCCAAGGCTGCGCCGCGTACCTTGAAGGACCTGGCCGGTGCCGGTGTGCAGCGCGTTGCGCTGGGCAACCCGGACAGCGTGCCGGTTGGCCGCTATGCCAAGGGCGCGCTGGAAGCGGCGGGCCTGTGGCCGTCGGTGCAGGGCAGGATCATCACGACGCAGAACGTGCGCCAGTCGCTGGATTACGTGGCGCGCGGTGAAGTGGATGCGGGCTTCGTCTATGCCACAGATGCACAGGCGATGCCCGACCGGGTGCGCCGCGCCTTCGCGGTTCCGGTGGCGGGGCGCATTGCCTATCCGCTGGCGGTGACCAAGGCCAGCGCGCAGTCGGCCGAAGCCAGGCGCTTCACCGCCTTCGTGCGTTCGGCGCCGGGCCAGGCGATCCTGGCCAAGCACGGGTTCGGCAAGCCCTGACGCATGGATCTCGACTGGAGCGCACTGGGGTTGTCGCTGAAGGTGGCCGGCTGGGCCACCGCGATCAATCTGGTGCTGGGCGTGGCACTGGGCGCGCTGCTGGCGCGGCGGCGCTTTCCCGGCCGCGAGCTGCTGGATTCGCTGCTGACCCTGCCGATGGTGCTGCCACCGACGGTGCTGGGCTATTACCTGCTGGTGCTGATCGGCCGCAACGGCCCGATCGGCGCGTGGCTGCAGTCGTGGTTCGGCATCAACCTGGTGTTCACCTGGCAGGCCGCGGTGATCGCCGCGGCGGTGGCTTCGCTGCCGCTGGTGTTCAAGCCGGCACGCGCGGCGTTCGAAGAAGTGGACGGGCAGCTGGAGCAGGCCGCGCGCACGCTTGGAGTGTCCGAAGCAGCGGTGTTCTTCCGCGTCACGCTGCCGCTGGCGTGGCGCGGCATTCTTGCCGGCCTGCTGCTGGCCTTCGCACGCGCGATGGGTGAGTTTGGCGCGACATTGATGGTGGCCGGCAGCATTCCGGGACGCACGCAGACGCTGTCGATCGCCATCTACGAGGCGGTGCAGGCCGGCCAGGATGGCAAGGCCAATGCGCTGGTGATCCTGACTTCGGTGGTGTGCATCGTGATCCTGTTGCTGGCAGCGCGGCTGGTGGGCGGGCGTCGCCGGGAGCTGCGCGATGTGGCTTGACCTGCAGGTGCGGCGCCGCCTGCAGGCGGCCGGCCAGGATTTCGTGTTGGACGTATCGCTGCAGTGCACGCAGCGCCAGGTGGTGCTGTTCGGACCTTCAGGCGCCGGCAAGAGCCTGACCCTGAAGGCGGTGGCCGGGCTGCTGCGGCCGGGCCAGGGCCATGTGCGCCTGCAGGGGCAGACCCTGTTCGACGCGGCCACCGCTGTGGATCTGCCGCCGCAGCGCCGCCGGCTGGGCTACGTGTTCCAGGATTACGCGTTGTTCCCGCACCTGAGCGTGCGCCAGAACGTGGCGTTCGGGCTGGAGCGGGGGTGGTTGAATCCGCGCGCGCGCCAGCGCTTCGATGCGGTGGAGCAGTGGCTGCACGCATTCCGCATCGACACGGTGGGCGATCTGCTGCCCTCGCAGGTCTCCGGTGGCCAGCGCCAGCGCACTGCATTGGCGCGCGCCCTGGTGACGCAGCCGCAGGCGCTGCTGCTGGATGAGCCGTTCTCCGCACTGGACCACGACCTGCGCCAGCACCTGCGCCAGGAGCTGGAGACGGTGCTGGACAAGACCGGCATCCCGTTGCTGTTGATCAGCCACGATCCACAGGATGTGGCCATGTTTGGTCAGCAAGTGGCGCGCGTGGTGGACGGCCGCATTGTCGGCAATTGACCCGTGATGGACGCTCCGGCGATGGTTGGTCACATCTGATGGTAGTGCCGGTCGCTGGCCGGCAACCTCGGTATCCTGAGCAGCCGGCCAGCGGCCGGCTCTACCGTGATGCACGGGCGATGGTTGGCTACATGTTCTGGTAGTGCCGGCCGCTGGCCGGCAACCAAGGGATACTGAGCAGCCGGCCAGCGGCCGGCTCTACCGGTCCAGGATTCGTGCAGTCCAGTGGTACCGATCAATACAGCTCACAGTGCGTGCGGCCTTCACCGCGCAGCGCGTCCCAGCGCCCCTCGCCACCAATGGCATCGATGGCCTCGCGCACCGCGCCTTCCAGATGGCGCTTGTTGCCGCACAGGTAAAGATGCCCACCGCGGGCCAGGACGTCGCGCACTTCGCTGGCGCGCTGCTGCAGCACGTGCTGCACATAGATCTTTTCAGCGCCATCGCGCGAGAACGCGGTATGCAGGCCGGCCAGCACGCCACGCGCGTGCCAGTCCTGCAGCTGGTCTCGATACAGGTAATCGTGCTGGCGGTGCTTCTCGCCAAACACCAGGTGCACCTCGCGTTCGCAGCCGTTGGCCTGCAGCTCCTGCATCAGGCCCATCAGCGGTGCGATGCCGGTGCCGGTGCCGACCAGCAGCAGCGGCGCCTGGCCGGTATCGGGCAGGTGGAAGCCAGGGTTGGAGCGGCAGTACACACGGGCGTGCTCGCCGCCATGCAGCAGGCTGCCGGTGGCGGTGCCGAAGCGCTCGCGGCCGCGCAGGGGGTAGCGCACTTCGCGCACGCACAGGCTCAGCTGGTCGTCGCACGGGTGTGAGGCGATCGAATAGGCGCGCGGCAGCCGCGGTGAAAGCAGTTCGCGCAGCCGGGCCAGCGGCACGCTGTCCGGCGTGGCGTGGTCCTGCAGCACGTCCAGCAGGTCCAGGCCGTGCAGGTAGGCTTCCAGCTCGCGCTTCTGGCTGACCTTCAACAGGCCCTTCAGTACCTCGCTGCCGCCGAGCTTGGCCAGTTCGCGCAGCACGCCCTTGCTCAGCAGGCGCAGCTCGCGGTCGTGCAGGGCGGCCACGGCGGCGGTGTCGCCGTACCAGGTAGCCAATGCCTGCAGCAAGGCAGGGTCGTTCTCGGGTACCACGTGCAGGGTGTCCCCCGCGCGGTAGGCCATGCCACTGCCGGCAATGTCCAGTTGCAGGTGCCAGGCGGCCGGGTCGCTGCTGTTCAAGCGGCGGCGTTCGAGGATAGGAGCGGCAAACGCATTGTCTTCGCCATAGGCGGTGACCTGCAGGTGCAGGTCCTGGCCAGCGCTCAGGTTGCCGTTCAGCACCTGACCGAGCACTGGCTGCCATTGCTGGAAGAACTGCTCGTAGCCCAGGTCGGCGTCCACCCTATGCAGCAGTGGCTGCGCCTGGCGCTCGCTCAATGCGGCATCCAGCGCCTTGGTGAAGCCGCAGAAGCTCGGGTAGCCGGTGTCACCGAGGCCGAATACTGCATAGCGCAGGCCGCTCAGCGTCGGGATCTGGCGCAGCGTTTCGAAGAACTGCTCGCCATTGGCTGGCGGTTCTCCGTCACCGAAGGAACTGGAGATCGCCAGCAGCACATCGCCTTGGCCGAGACTGGCTACGTCAATGTCGTTGAACGGGAGCACCTGCGGCCCATGCGGCTGCAGCTCCGCGCCCAGGCGCTGGGCCAGGGCGCGGGCGTTGCCCGACTCGGACGCGAAACCCACCAGCAGACGTCTGAAGGGCGTACTGGTCGGGAGGGCGTTCACGCGGCCTCGTAGAAGTCGTCGAACTTTTCCTTGCTGAACTCGACCAGGTCATAGTTCTGCATCAGGTCGTTCACCACGCGGCGGATGCTGATGTACGAAGTGATGTTGCCATCGGCGTCGAACAGCGGCTGCACGGTGGTGTCGACCACGTAGAGCACGCCGCCTTTGCCAAGGTTGGGCACGATGCCGGTCCAGGTTTTGCCGGCCTTGATCGTGTCCCACATGTCCTTGTAGACGGCCTTGGGCACGTCCGGGTGGCGCACGATGCTGTGCGGCTGGCCGATCAGTTCCTCGCGGGCGAAGCCGGTGAGCGTGCAGAACAGGTCATTGGCGTAGGTGATGTTGCCCTGCAGGTCGGTGGTGGAGATCACCATGACGTTCTGCATGGCGTTCAGCAGCTGGGCGTTGTCGGGGGTGTAGCTCATCGCAGGGTCCTTGTGGATGCCGGCCGCGCCGGCGTGTTCGGGTCCTGCATAGGAATACGCCCGCGTGGCGGCGGGCGGTTTGACATTGGTCAAGCGCGTAGCGCGAAGGCCTGCGACCGGGTGTCGCAGGGTGAGTCTCTTAAAGACCAATCCAGCTCGGCTCAGGCGGCACGTGGGATTGCCAACAGCCGGGCGTGGGCTCGGCCCCATCGCAGGAGACACGGGCAGGAGGCGGGCGCATGTCATGTGTACTGAGCTCATGACGTGTTGTCACAAAGAAATCGCCATGGCTTCACGGTTGATTGATCGCATGCAGGGCTATTGTCGTCCTGAGCCTCTCGCTGACGTCCCCCACGTCCTGCGTCGACTTCCTTCCCACCATCAGCGCCCGTCCGGGCGCCGCTGGCGTCCGTCTGCCTGAAATACCCGAGAGACCCTCCCATGGCCCGCGCTGTCCAGTCCGCTTCATCTGTTGCGACCTCTCCCGGTTCGCTCGTGCCGATCGGCACCCGGCGTGGCCACTCGCAGCCACTGCAGCTGCCGGAGCTGGTACAGCGTGTGTTGTTCGTCGCGACCGAGATGGCCGACTTCATCAAGGCCGGGGGCCTGGGCGACGTGGCCGCAGCCCTGCCGCGTGCGGTACGCGGCGCCTGTGATTCGCGCGTGCTGCTGCCCGGCTACCCGGAGGTACTGCAGCGCCTGCCACAGCTGCAGCGGGTGGGACAGGTCAGCGCGAGGGCGGGCCTGCCTGCGTGCGGGATCGGCATGGCAGTGCAGGCAGACGGCCTTCCGATCTACGTGCTGCTCTCGCCAGAACTGTACGAGCGCGAAGGTTCGCCATACGTCGATGGGCAGGGCCAGGAGTGGAAGGACAACGCGGTTCGCTTCGCCACGCTCTCACACGCGGCGGCGGAGATTGCGGCCGGGCGTGCCGGGCTGGACTGGTCGCCGCAGCTGCTGCACCTGAATGACTGGCCTGTGGCCATGGCCGCAGCCTACGTGCGTTGGGACCGGACCACCGTGCCGACCCTGCTGACCATCCACAACCTGGCTTACCAGGGGCTGTTTCCGTATGCGCTTGCACCTGTGCTGGGCGTGCCGGTCGAACACCTGGATGAACTGCACTTCCATGGGCAGATGTCGTTCCTGCAGGGTGGCATCACCAATGCCACGCGGCTGAACACGGTCAGCCTGCGCTACGCGCAGCAGATCACCGCCCCGGATGACGGCTGCGGGCTGCATGACCTGTTGGCGCGCCGGGCGGCCGGCGGACACCTGAGTGGCATCGTCAACGGCATCGACGCCAGTTGGGATCCACGCCGCGACATCCACCTCAAGGCCCATTTCGGCATCGGCGAATGGACCGGGCGCGCCACCAATGCGCACGCGGTGCGCAGTGCATTCGGCCTGGCGCCCTCGGCCGGCCCGCTGTTCGCGGTGGTCTCCCGCCTGGTGCACCAGAAAGGCCTGGACATCACATGCGACGTGGCGCCGCAGATCGTGGCGGCCGGCGGCCAGCTGGTCATCATCGGTGGCGGCGAGCCGCAGGTGGAAGCGCAGGTGCAGGCGCTGGCCCGGCGCTACCCCGGACGGGTGGGCGCATTCATCGGCTTCGAAGAGGCGCTGGCCCGCCAGATGTTTGCTGGCGCCGATTTCCTGCTGATGCCTTCGCGTTTCGAACCCTGTGGGTTGAGCCAGATGTACGCGCAGCGCTTCGGCTGCCTGCCCATCGCGCACGCGACCGGCGGGCTGGTCGATACCGTCGAGGATGGCGTGACCGGATTCCTGTTCCACGGCGCCAATGCCGATGGCCTGCGCCGCTGCGTGGAACGGGCGATGCGCACCTTCCGCCTGCCCGGCCTGCTGCAGGCCATGCGCCGCGCGGCCATGCTGCGGCCGGGCGGTTGGGATGCGGCGGGGCGCGCATATCTGGCCCTGTACCAGCAGACCTGCCAGGTGGCCGCATGAGTCACGACAGCCTGCAGCCGGTCGCCCTCGAGGAAGAGCCCATGGCGACTGCCGGACGGGAGGAGGGCGTGGTGGCTCCGGCCCTGGACGACCTGGTTCATGCACGGCCGGCCGATGCGTTTGCCTGGCTCGGGCCGCACCAACAGCCCGATGGCCAGCGCCAGCTGCGCGTTCTGGTGCCCCACGCGCGTCGCGTGGAGGTGATTGCGGGCCCGGAGCGGCGCTGGGATCTGCAACCGGGCCCCTTGCCCGGCCTGTTCGAAGGTGCAGCAGGTGAAGCGCCCGTGCCGTTGCTCGCCCTGCATTTCGAGCAGGGTGTGGAGCAGGTGCACGATGCCTATTCCTTCGGTCCGCTGCTGGATGAGGCGCTGCTGCAGCATTTCCATGCCGGTGACGCTGATGCAGCGCGCCAGTTGGGCGCAGTAGCGATGCAGGTACAGGGTATCGACGGCGTGCGCTTCGCGGTGTGGGCCCCCAACGCACGAAGGGTTGCCGTGGTCGGCGATTTCAACGGGTGGGATGGCCGGCGCCATCCGATGCGGCTGCGCCACACCGCTGGCGTGTGGGAGCTGTTCCTGCCTGGCGTGCAGGCCGGTGCCCGCTACAAATTCCGCATCGTCGGCGCCGACGGCCGGGTGATGCCCGACAAGTTCGATCCGATGGCGCGCTGGGCCGAGCTGCCACCGGCCACCGCCTCGCGGGTGCCTTCGGCCGCGCCGATGCAGTGGCACGATGACGCATGGTTGGCGGCGCGGCGGCAGGCCGGAACCTGCACGCCGCTGTCCATCTACGAAGTGCATGCGGGCTCCTGGCAGCGCAGCGACGATGGTTCGCCGCTGGACTGGGATGCCCTGGCCGACCGGTTGATTCCGTACGTGGTAGGGCTTGGCTTCACCCACATCGAGCTGCTGCCAGTCAGCGAGCATCCCTTTGGCGGTTCCTGGGGCTATCAGCCACTGGGGATCTACGCGCCGACGGCGCGCCATGGCACGCCACAGGCCTTCGCGCGCTTCGTGGACCGCTGCCATCAGGCCGGCATCGGGGTGATCGTGGACTGGGTGAGCGCGCACTTCCCCAACGATGCGCATGGCCTGGCCGGGTTCGATGGCACCGCGCTGTACGAGCATGCCGACCCGCGTGAAGGGGTGCACGCCGACTGGGACACGCTGATCTACAACTATGGCCGCAACGAAGTGGCTGCCTACCTGATCGGCAGTGCATTGGAGTGGGTGGAGCGGTTCCACATCGACGGTCTGCGCGTGGATGCCGTGGCGTCGATGCTGTACCGGGATTACAGCCGTGCCGAGGGCCAGTGGATACCCAACGAGCAGGGCGGGCGCGAGAACCTGCAGGCGGTCGCTTTTCTACGGCGGATGAACCAGACGCTGAGGGAGCGCTTCCCGGACGTGCTGGTGATCGCCGAGGAATCCACCGCATGGCCAGGGGTGACCGCGCCGGTGGAGCAGGGCGGGCTTGGTTTCACCCACAAATGGAACATGGGCTGGATGCACGACACCCTGCAGTACCTCGGGCGCGATCCGGTTCATCGCCAGCATCACCATAGCGAGATCAGCTTCGGCCTGGTCTACGCCTTCTCCGAACGGTTCGTGCTTCCGCTTTCGCATGACGAGGTGGTGCACGGCAAGGGAGCGCTGCTGGCCAAGATGGCGGGCGAGCCGGCGCAGCGGCTGGCCCAGCTCCGCGCGTACTACGGTTTCATGTGGGCGCACCCGGGCAGCAAACTGCTGTTCATGGGCGGCGAGTTCGGCCAGGGACAGGAGTGGTCGCACGATGCGTCACTGGACTGGGCACGGGCGGCCAGCAACGAGGGCCAGGGCCTGTCGCGCCTGGTGGGCGACCTCAATGGCGTGCTGCGCTCCGAACCTGCGTTGCACCGCGACGAACGCGACGAACGCGGTTTCGACTGGAGCGTGGCCGACGACAGCCGCAACAGCGTCTACGCCTTCATCCGCCGGGATCCGGCCGGTAGCGGCCGCACCCTTCTGGTAGTGAGCAACTTCACTCCGGTACGTCGCGACGGCTACCGGGTCGGTGTGCCGCAACCGGGGTGTTGGACCGAACGGCTCAACACCGACAGCGGTTACTACGGTGGCGGCAACGCGGGAAACCTCGGCGCAGTGCATACCGAGCCGCGGCCGATGCATGGTCACGCGCAGTCGCTGCGGCTGACCCTGCCGCCGCTGTCCACGCTGTATCTGCAGGTTGATGCATGACCACAGTGGCGCCGCGCCTGGGCGCATGGCCGGTGGCCGGTGAAGGTGTCGAGTTCCGCGTGTGGGCACCGGACGCAGGCACCGTGGCGCTGTGCCTGCAGGGCGTGCTGCGGCCGATGCACCGCGACCCGGACGGCTGCCACTGGCTGCGGACACAGGCGTCGCATGGTGACCGCTACCGGTTCCGCCTGCCGTCCGGCCAGGACGTGCCCGACCCGGCCTCGCGCTGGCAGCCGGACGGCATCGACGGCGACAGCGCGGTGGTGCTGGATACGGAGGCAGCGCGGCCTGCCTGGCACGGGCATGCCTGGCAGGACCTGGTGATCTATGAAGTGCATATCGAAGCGGGCGGCGGCTTCGCTGCGCTGGCTGCGCAGCTGCCGCTGCTGGCGGCGCTGGGCGTTACCGCCATCGAACTGATGCCGGTCGCGCAGTTTCCCGGGCAGCGCAACTGGGGCTACGACGGCGTGTTCCCGTATGCGCCGGCCCATGCCTACGGCGGGCCGGCAGCGCTGAGGACCTTCATCGAGGCGGCGCACGATGCAGGGCTGTCGGTGCTGCTGGATGTGGTCTACAACCACTTCGGACCGCAGGGCAACCACCTGCGCGACTACGCGCGCGGGTTCTTCCGTGACGATCGCAGCACGCCGTGGGGCGGGGCCATCGACTTCCGCCAGCCCTGGGTGCGGCGGTTCTTCATCGACAACGCGCTGATGTGGCTGCGCGACTATGGCTTCGACGGATTGCGCCTGGACGCGGTGCACGCCATTGATGATGACCGGTTCCTGCAGCAGCTGGCCGATGAGGTGCGCTCGGCGGTGCCGCAGGCGCACCTGGTGCTGGAGAACGAACGCAACCAGGCGCGGTGGCTGCGCGGCGCCTATCAGGGGCAGTGGAACGACGACTTCCACAACGCGCTGCATGTGATGCTGACCGGCGAGCAGGAAGGCTATTACGCGGCCTATGCCGGGCGCGCCGAAGCACTCCTGGCGCGCTGCCTGGCCGAAGGATTCGCCTGGCAGGGCGAGCCGGACCTGCACGGCCATCCCCGTGGCGAGCCCAGCGTCGACCTGTCGCCCGCGCGTTTTGTGGTATTCGCGCAGAACCACGACCAGGTGGGCAACCGCGCCTTCGGCGAGCGCCTGTCGATGCTGACCGATCCTGCCCCGCTGCGCGCGGCGCTGGCCCTGACCCTGCTGACGCCGATGATCCCGCTGCTGTTCATGGGCGAACCGTGGCAGGCGCAATCGCCATTCCTGTTCTTCACCGACTACGCGCCACCGCTGGACGAAGCCGTGCGCGAGGGACGTCGCCGTGAATTCGCGGGTTTCAGCGCCTTTGCCGGTGTCGCCTCGCGCGCGCGCATTCCGGACCCGAACGATGCGGCGACCCTGCAGGCCTCGTACACACTGCCACCCGGCGATGATCCCTGGTCGCAGCACTGGCTGCGCTGCACGGGTGAGTTCCTCGGCCTGCGCAGGCGCTATCTGCAGCCTGGCCTGCTGCAGGCGCGGTCGCTGGGCGCGCGCGTGCTGGGCCAAGGCGCGGTGCAGGCGGGCTGGCAGTTGCCCTCGGGCCAATGGTGGATCGCGATCAACGTGGGCCCTGTGCCGGTGGCGCATGCGGTGCCGGCCGGCGAGTGCGTCGTTGGGCCGGACGCGGCCGCGATGCTGCCGGCAGGCGGCGGTGCGCTTGCGCGCTGGATCGCCGCATGAATACGGATGCGGCGGTGCGGGAGGCGGCTCGCCGTGTGGGCCTGCTGGTCCGCTGGACCGACGTGGCCGGAGCAGAGCGCGAGGTTGCGCCGGACGTGCTGCGCGCCGTGCTGTCGGAGTTCGCGTGCGACGGTGCGCCGGTGGCCCACCCGTTGCTCACCGCCTGCTGTGGTCAGCTCCTGGCCATGCCTGAGGCAACGGGCGCGGCGTGCTGGGTGGATGAGCAGGGCGCAGCGTTGCCTGCACGTGCGGATGCGCAAGGGCGCTGGCGGGTTCCGGATCAGCCAGGCTATTGGCAGTGGCGCCAGGGCGGGCAGCAACAGGCGGTTGCGGTGGCACCGCAGCGTGCCTGGTGGCCGCAGGGCCTGCTGCGCGGTTGGGGTCTGTCGGCGCAGGTCTACAGCCTGCGCGCGCCCGGTGATGCCGGCATCGGTGACAGCGCCGGCTGTGCGCGGTGGCGCGAGCTGCTGCACCGTCACGGCGGCGATGCACTGGCGTTGAGTCCGCTGCACGCCGGCCTGGCACCGGGCACGGGCTACAGTCCTTACTCGCCCAGCGACCGGCGCTGGCTCGATCCGCTGCAGGTGTCGCTGCCGCAGGTTTTGCCGGAGGCCGCCGGCAGCGTGTTGCGCGAGGACGAAGCACTGGCGATGGCCGTTGAAGCGGCTACCGCAGCACGCCGCATCGACTGGCCGCACTCGGCGGCAGTGAAGTGGCGCTGGCTGCGCCAGGGGCGCCAATGGCTGCGGCAGCAGGCGCCGGCACAGTACGAACAGATGCAGACGTGGTGCGATGCGCAGGGCGAACCCCTGCTGCAGTATTGCCAGCACGCCGCCGACCGATTCACTGGAAGCGCCGACGACCATGCGTTTGCGCAGTGGTTGGCGCGGCAAGGCTGGGCGCAGGTGCAGGCGGGACTGCGCAACGACGGCGCGTCGATCGGACTGATCGCGGATCTGGCAGTGGGTTGTGCACCGCAGGGCGTCGAGGCCCGGACCGGCGGCGACCGCCTGCTGCAGGGCCTCGAGCTGGGCGCGCCGCCGGATGCGTTCAATCCGCTGGGCCAGGCCTGGGGTATCACCAGCTGGTCACCCTCTGCGTTGCAGCGCGAGGGGTTTGAACCGTTCATCCGCGTGTTGCGCGCCGTGATGGCGGGTCGCGGTGGATTGCGCATCGACCACATCCTGGGCCTGCAGCGGCTGTGGGTGCTGCCTCGTGGCGCGGGCGCCGGGCAGGGGGTGTATCTGCGCTATCCGTTCGATGATCTGATCAACCTGCTGGTGCTGGAATCGTGGCGCCATCGCTGCGTGCTGATTGGCGAAGACCTGGGCGTGGTTCCTCCGGGTATCCGCCAGCGACTGGCAGCCCGTGGCGTGCTGGGGCTGGAGGTGCTGCCGTTCGCCCGCAACGGTGAGCGCTTCCTGCCGGCGCCACGGTGGCGCCGCGATGCGGTGGCCATGCCCTCCACCCATGATCTGCCGCCGCTGGCCGGCTGGCTGCGTGGGCGCGACCTGCGCTGGCGTGCACGCCTGGGTGAGCTGACCGAGCTTCCCGCGGCGCTGCACGCGCGTGCCAGCGAGGTACAGGCGCTGTCCGCAGTCGCCCGGGGCGAGGGCGCGACGCTGGAAGCGCGTGCGCTGTCACTGGTGGCGCACGCACCTTCACGGCTGGCGCTGCTCCCGCTGGAAGATGCGCTGGGCAGCCGCGCGCAGGTGAACCTGCCGGGTACCGTCAATGGTCACCTGAACTGGCGCCGACGCTTGCCGCTTGCGTGGGATCCGGACGCGGCCGATGCGCGCATTGCCCGGTTCAGCGCCACGCGACGCAAGGCGGGACGATGACCCGGTTGCGTGCCACCGCACGCCTGCAGCTGCATGCAGGCTTCAACTTCGAGGCCGCTGCGGCGCAGCTGCCGTACTACGCCGCGCTGGGCCTCAGCCACCTTTACCTGTCGCCGATCAGCGCTGCGATGCCAGGGTCCATGCATGGCTACGATGGCATCGACCCGGCCCGCATCAATCCGGAACTGGGCGGCGAAGAAGCCTTCCAGCGGCTGGCGACAGCGGCGCGTGCGCATGGCATGGGCCTGATCCTGGACATCGTACCCAACCATCTTGCGGCATCCCCGCAGACGCCCTGGTGGAGCGATGTGCTGCTGCACGGGTGCAGAAGTCCCCATGCAGGATGGTTCGACATTGACTGGGAGGCGCCGGGCTGCGAGGGCCGGCTCTGGCTGCCAGTGCTGGACCGGCCACTGCACGACGCCGTGCGCGATGGCGTGTTGCGCGTAGCAGTGGACGATGAGCGGCCGACGCTGCGTCATCACGGGCTGGCATTGCCGTTGTCTCCGCGCAGCCATCCGCTGGCACCCGCGCAGTGGCCGGCATGGGCGGAACGCTGCAACCGCAGCGTCGAACGGTTGCACACGCTGCTGCGGCGGCAGCACTACCGGCTGGCTTGGTGGCGCACGGCGGGCGATCAGGTGAACTACCGGCGCTTCTTCGACATCAACGAACTGGCCGCGTTACGGGTGGAGCGCAACGAGGTGTTCGAGGCAGTACACGCACTGCCACTGCGGCTGGTACGCGAGGGCTGGGTGGATGGCCTGCGCATTGACCATGTGGATGGCCTGTCGTCGCCCGGAGCCTACCTGCAACATCTGCGTGCGTCGCTCGTCGAGGCCTGCGCGGCCGGCGGTCGTGACCCGCAGGCGGTGAGCCTGCATGTGGAGAAGATTCTGGCGGAGGACGAACAGCTGCCCGATGGCTGGGCCTGCGACGGCACGACCGGCTATGACTTCATGGACCAGGTCGGCGCATGGCTGCATGATCCGGCAGCTGCCCCCGCGCTTTCCCGCGCCTGGCAAGCGGCGAGTGGTGACGCGCGCAGCTTTGACGACCTGCAGCAGGACGCCCGCAGCATGCTGCTGCGCACGTCGCTCCACGCCGACTTCCAGCGGCTGCTGCGCAGCGCGCAGCGGGTCCTGCAGCCCCGGCTGGCCGAAGCCGATATCGGAGCCGCTGCGCTGGCCCGTGCATTGGCCGCGCTGCTGCGGCACTACCGTACCTACCGCCCCTATTCGCTGCAGGATGCGGGTGAACGGAAGGCCTTGGTGGACGCTGCCGTAGCAGCACGCGAGGCACTGGACGGTACGGCACACGCGGCACTGGATCTGCTGCTGCGGGCACTTCCCGGCGAGGCGGAGGCCGAGCGCGCGCTGCGGGTGAGATTCGGGCAATTGGCCGCGCCGTTGAATGCCAAGTCGGTGGAGGACACAGGCTTCTATCGTTACTTCAGGCTGCTGTCGCGCAACGAAGTCGGAAGTGATCCGCAGCGGCTGGGCATGGAGGGACGCGAGCTGCTGGAACACGCAGTGAGACGCCTGCAGCGCCATCCGCGGGCATTGCTTGCGCTGGCGACCCACGATCACAAGCGCGGGGCCGACAGCCGGGCCCGGCTGGCGGTTCTCAGCACCTGCACGGTCGCGTGGCGGGAGGCTGTGCGGCGCTGGAGCCGGATGTCGACCCGCGCGGGCGCGCCGATGCCGTTGCCGGGTGCCGAGGCCTATGCGCTGTGGCAGGCGCTCGTGGCCGCGTGGCCGATGCACGGTAACCCGGGCGCCGACTTCGCATCGAGGATGGTGCAATGGCTGACCAAGGCGTTGCGCGAGGGCAAACGGGTCAGCAGCTGGTCCGATCCCAACGTGCCGGTGGAGGAGGCCGCCGCGCAGTGGCTGCACGCGCTGCTGCATGGAGCGCCATTGCAGCCGGTGCGGGAGGCGCTGGCGACGTTCGTGGCGCGCATTGCGCCGGCCGGCGCCTGCAACGGCCTGGCACAGCTGTGCCTGCAGCACTGCCTGCCCGGCGTGCCCGACCTCTACCAGGGCGGGGAAGGCTGGGACCTGAGCCTGGTGGACCCGGACAACCGGCGTGCCGTGGACTATCCAGTGCGGCAGGCGTGGCTGCGCGATACGCGCGGTTGGCCCGCCCTGCTGGAGGACTGGCGGGACGGTGGCGTCAAGGCATTTCTGCTCAGGCGCTTGCTGGAGTGCCGCCGCAGGCACCCGCAGCTGTTCCTGCACGGCCAACTGCAGCCGCTGTCCGTACCGGCGCGTTCGCCCTGGCTGGCATTCGCGCGCAGGCATCAGGCGCAGGTGCTGCTGGTGATCGTGCGGCGTGGTTCGCCCACCGCCGTGCCCGGGCCCGGCCTGCACGCAGCACACGACGTCGGCACTGGCCTGATGCTGCACGGGCTGCCGACAGGCCCCATGCGCAACCTGCTGGACGGGCGCATCGAACATTTCAAGGCAACCGGGGACGCGGCACGGCTTCTGGCTGGCAGCCCGTTGGCGGTATGGATCAACGAGGAGACGGACAGGAATGGACAGCAGGGAACGACGGCAGCGGATTGAGGCATTGGCCCATCAGATATGGGAAGCGGAAGGGCGCCCGGACGACCAGCAGCAGCGGCATTGGCACATGGCCGAGCGCCTGGTGGAAGCCGAGATTGCCGCTGCGCGCGACGAGGAGGGAACCGATGGCCAGCCGTAAGTGGACGCAGACCTCGCGGGTGCGCGAAGGCCGGCCGTTCCCGCTGGGAGCGACCTGGGACGGCTTGGGTGTGAACTTCGCGCTGTACTCTCGGCACGCCACCCGGGTGGAACTCTGCCTGTTCGACGCGCGCAACCGTGAAGTCGAGCGTATCGCGCTGCCCGAGTACACCAACGAGATCTGGCACGGCTACCTGCCGGACGTGCGGCCCGGGCAACGTTACGGCTACCGGGTGCACGGCCCGTATGCCCCGGAAGAGGGCCATCGCTTCAATCCCAACAAGCTGCTGCTGGACCCCTACGCCAAGCAGATCGTCGGCGAACTGAAGTGGGCCCCACACCTGTTCGGCTACACCCTGGGTCACCGCGATGGCGATCTCAGTTTCGACCGCCGCGACAGCGCCAGTTACATGCCACGCTGTGCCGTGATCGATCCGGCTTTCAGCTGGGGCGTCGAGCGTGCACCTGCCACGCCCTGGGACCGGACCGTGATCTACGAAGCCCACGTGCGCGGACTGACCATGCAGCATCCCGACGTCCCGCAGGCCGAGCGCGGTACTTTCTCCGCGTTGCGGCACGATGCGGTGGTCGACCACCTCAGCCATCTGGGGGTGACCGCCATCGAGCTGCTGCCGGTGCATGCCTACGTGGATGACCAGCAGCTGCTCGAGCGCGGGCTGCGCAACTACTGGGGATACAACACCATCGGCTTCTTCGCGCCGCAGGCACGCTATCTGTCGCTGGGCACCGTGGCCGAGTTCAAGCAGATGGTCGCGCGCCTGCACAACGCGGGCATCGAGGTCATCCTGGACGTGGTCTACAACCACACGGCCGAAGGCAACGAGCTGGGCCCTACGCTGTCGTTCAAGGGCATCGACAACGCCAGCTACTACCGTTTGGCCGATGATCGCCGCTATTACATCAACGATACGGGTACCGGCAATACGTTCGACCTGACCAATGCCGGTGCGCTGCGCATGGTCATGGACTCCCTGCGCTACTGGGTGACCGAGATGCGGGTGGATGGGTTCCGCTTCGACCTGGCAACCATCCTCGGCCGCGAACGGCATGGCTTTGACGCCTCGGGCAGCTTCCTCGATGCGGTACGCCAGGACCCGATCCTGAGCCAGGTGAAACTGATTGCCGAGCCATGGGACATCGGCCCGGGCGGCTACCAGCTGGGCCAGTTTCCGCCGGGCTGGGCCGAGTGGAACGACCGCTTCCGCGACACGGTGCGCGCGCTGTGGCGTGGCGATGGCGGGCAGCTGGCGGAGTTTGCCACGCGCTTCACTGGCTCGGCCGACCTGTTCGAACACCACGGCAGGCGACCGTCGGCCAGCATCAATCTGGTGACGGCGCATGATGGATTCACCCTGCACGATCTGGTCAGCTACAACGATCGCCACAACGAGGCCAACGGCGAGGACAACCGTGACGGCCACTCGCACAACCTCTCCAGCAACCACGGCGTGGAGGGAGACACCGATGATGCGGCGATCCTTTCGTTGCGTGCGCGGCAGATGCGCAATCTGCTGGCCACGCTGCTGCTGGCGCAGGGGACGCCGATGCTGCTGGCGGGCGATGAGTTCGGCCATTCGCAGCAGGGCAACAACAACGCCTACTGCCAGGACAATCCACTGAGCTGGATCGACTGGGAGCGCGCAGCATTGCCGGCTGCACAGGCGCAGGTGGCGTTCGTGCGGCGGGCGCTGTCACTGCGCCGGCGCTACGGCCTGCTGCGCCGGAACCGGTTCCTGCGCGGCGAGTACGATGAGGCGCTGGGCCTGCGCGATATCGACTGGCGGCATCCCGATGGTCGCGGCATGGAGGAAGCGGACTGGCATGACGCAGGGCTGCGTGCGCTGGCGATCGTGCTGGACGGTCGCAGTCCGGACAGTGGCCTGCGCGAGCCCGGGCGGCATGTCAGCCTGGCCCTGCTGTTGAACGCCGGGGAGCAGCCGCAGCGGTTCTGTGTGTCAGACGACGCCCTGTCGTTCCGGCGCGTACTCCTGCAGACCGACGAAACGACGTTGGAGCCGGATGAGGAAGGCGCCTGGACGCTGCCGCCGCGCAGCCTGTGCCTGCTGGCGGCAAGCAGCAGCGCGTGATTGCTCTGCTGCGCCACTACGGTGCGCCGGGCATTGCCCGGCGTACCGGTAGCTACCCCATCAGATAGCGCAACACACCCGCCGAGACCACGCCGATCAGCACGGTCGGCAGCATCGACAGCCGCGTGGCGGCCAGCAGGGTGATGGCCAGTGCGGCCAGGTCGGCCGGCTTGTCGGCCACGAAGTCCGGGGCGATCACCGAGATCAGCACGCAGCCCGGCGCGGCTTCCATCACCGTCACTGCGCGTTTGCTCAGTGTGCGGTTGCGCAGCGCGAGGAAGCCGACGATGCGGGTCAGGTAGGTGGCGGCGGCCATCAGCACGATGGTCAGTACCGAGGTCCAGTGGATCAGGCCATTGAAGATCATGCTGCGTCCTCCGCCAGCAGCCAGGCCGCGGCCAGGCCGGCCAGTGCGCCGCTGGCCACGTACCACGCACCTGGCACCAGCAGGTAGGTAGCAGCGGCAACGACCAGGCTGACCAGCCACGGCCGCGCGGCCTTCATGCCCTGCCACATGCCGCGCAACAGGACCAGGAACACGGCGGGGAAGGCCATGTCGAAACCATAGGCGTGGATGTCGCCCAGCATCGGGCCAACGATCGCGCCCAGCGTGGTGCAGGCCACCCAGACCGTGTACAGGCCTGCCGATACGCCCAGGTAGTAGGCCAGGCTGAAGCCAAGCGCGCGTCTGCGCGCATCGGCCACGCCCATCGCCCAGCTTTCGTCGCACATGAAGAACAGCGCCGGCAGCACCCGGCGGCGCGGCAGGTGCTGGAGCAGCGGGGCCAGGCTGGCGCCCATCAGCAGGTGACGGCTGTTGACCAGCGCGGTGATCGCCACGATCAGTGCAATGTGCGGTGGCGAGGTCCACAGTTCGACGGCGGCGAACTCCGAGCCGCCAGCGAAGTTGAGGCCGGTCATCAGCGGTACTTCCAGTGCGCTCAGGCCCTTCTGGGCCGCCTGCGCGCCGAGCACCAGGGCGAACGGAATGAAGCCGATCATCACCGGCACGGCGGCGCGCAGGCCGCGCAGGAATTCGGCACGCGGCGCGGTATCGCAGGTGTCAGGCAGGGGGAGGGTGGTACGGGCGTCCATCGAACGGCACAACAAGGTGGGGGTGGCCCATGCTAGCGGTCCAATCGCGAAATCGGGTTGCGTTGATACCACTTGATTCTGGATGATTGATATTTCATGCGGTCAAAAGTGGAAGAGGTGAAATTCCATGCAGTACCAGCTGGACAACCTCGATCGGCGCATCCTCGACGCCCTGCAGCGCGACGGCCGCCTGCAGAACCTGGAGCTGGCACGCCTGGTCGGGCTGTCGCCGTCGGCCTGCCTGCGCCGGGTGCGTCTGCTGGAGGAGGGCGGATACATCGACCGCTATGTGGCCTTGTTGAACGAGGCCAAGGTGGGCCGTGGCTTCACGGTGTTCGTGCGGGTGTGGCTGCGCGGGCAGGACGAGGACACCACCAATCATTTCATCAACAGCATCAAGTCTTTCCCGGAAGTGCTTGAATGCCATCTGATGGCCGGTGACTGCGATTTCCTGTTGCGGGTGGCGGTGGCCGACCTGGATGCCTACCGGCAGTTCCAGATGCAGCACCTGAACCGGATTGCCGGGGTGCAGAACACCAAGACCGAGATTCCGATGCAGCGGATCAAGCAGACGACCCAGCTGCCGCTTTGAGGGATGGGGTTTGCGGCCGGGTTGCACCCGGCACCCGCGGGTAGTGCCGGCCGCTGGCCGGCAACCTCAGAAGCAACAGCAACAGCAACAGCAACAGCAACAGCAACAGCAACAGCGGGCCTGCTGAGGGATGGCGGGGTGGGTCCGGTTGCGGGGGACGCTGCAAGTACGTCCATGTAAGCTCGGTAGCGGCTTGCTCGTGTGCGCTGTCCTGCGCACACGGCAAGACCGGGGTTGGGCGTCCTGCCCAACCCGCCCGAGGCATGCCTCGGGCCCATGCGGCTCACGCCCCCGCAACCGGACCCACCCCGCCTTCGACAGATTTCCACGATCTGCCGGAACGGCATGAGCTGCTCCTGGTGGGTGTCGACCTTGGTCGACACGTTTGGGTCGGTACGGGGTCGGATCCCGTTGCTGCGCAACGGGCTCTTACCCTGTGAGCAAATGAACAGGTCTGTTCGATTCATTGATTCCTGATGCGTGACTGGCTTTACGGAGCCTGGCTCGATGCCAGGCCGTGGGCGGCGGTCATCGCAATGACATGTACCCCCAGTACGGTTTGAGCCCGCTTGCGGGTCGCGCGCGGGCCGGGCTTCCGGTGGTGGCGCGCGTCCACTGCAGCTGCTGTCGCTGCCGAGGGTCATGTGTTCTACGTCAGGGGGCTGAATGGACACCATGCGGTCAGAATTTGGAAGGTGGCCATCGCCGCATGGCTGCTGCTGTCCTTTGCCGCTGCCGCGCAGGACGCTGTTCATGCCTACGACATTCCCGCGCAGCCGCTGGAACAGGCGGTCGAGCGCTTCAGCGTCATCAGTGGGTGGTCAGTGATGTACCCGGGTGACCTGGCCGCCGGCCGCAGCAGCCATGCGCTGCGCGGCAGCCTGGCGCCGCTGCCTGCGTTGCAGGTGCTGCTGCAGGACTCCGGTATCGAGGCCGAGGTGATCGGCGAGCAGCGCGTGGTGCTGCGCCGGGGTGCGCCCTCGGCCGCCGCATCGGGAGTTGGCGCCGAACTTCCCGAGGCCGAACGTCGGCGTCGCTACGGCGGCCTGCAGCAGCGGCTGCGTGCGGCGTTCTGTGACGACCCGGAGATCGCGCCCGGCCGCTATGCCGCGACGCTGCGCTTCCGCATCGACGGCGCGGGCCAGGTGAGCGAGCCCGAGCTGCTGTCAGGCAGTGGCAGCGCCCGCCGCGATGCGCGCCTGCTGCAGGCGCTGCAGGGCCTGGTGCTGGCGCCCGATGCCGCTGCGCTGCCGCAGCCGGTGACGCTGCAGATCCGTCCTTCCGGCACCGACCATGACTGTGGCCGGCGCGCGCCCCTTCCATGACTTCAAGGATTCGAACATGAGCAACGGTACGGCTGGGGCAATTGACCTGATGGACCACCTTCTGGGTGCCTACGATGAGCTGAAGCGCCGGCTGGTGCGCAAGCTGGGCTCGGAGGAGCTGGCCGGCGACGCGCTGCAGGACACGTGGATGCGCCTGAGCGCGCGGCGTGACCGCCTGGATGCCGTGCAGAACCCCGCGGCCTACCTGCTGCGCATGGCAATGAATACCGTGATCGACCGCCAACGTGCTGACCACCGCCTGCTGAGCCTGGAGGAGGTGGATACGCTGATGGACATGGCCGACCCTGCGCCCGGCCCGGCGCAGGCGGCCGAACTGGACTTCGCGCTGGAAGACATGGTTGGCCTGCTGCAGCGCATGCCCGAGCGCCGTCGCCGCATCCTGCTGGCGATTCGCGTCGATGGCCTGCAGCAGCGCGACGTGGCCGACCACCTCGGTGTGTCGCTGCGGCTGGTGCAGCGTGAGCTGAAGGCGGCCCAGGACTACCTGGCCGAGCGCAGCGGGCAGGGGCGCCAGGTGCGGTTCTGAACGGCGGCATCCGTCTACACTTTGACGCCGAGCAGAACCCCGCAGCGTGCGGGTCCGGCATGAGCCCCCATGGATCCTGACGATCGCCCGCAACGCCCGCTGGATGCCGTCGAGCGTCAGGCGCACGCGTGGGTGGTGCGGCTGACCTCGGGCGAGGCGACCGCCGCCGACGGGCGCAGGTTCCGTGCGTGGTGCGAGTCGGATCCGCGTCATCGTGAGGCGTTCGGCCGTGCGCGCCGGCAATGGGAGCAGGTACGGCTGGCCGGCGAGCAGCTGCCCGCCGCCGCCCGCCAACCGGTGGCGCCGACGCCGGCCCAGCGCTGGAGCCGGCGCGCCTTCCTGGGCGCGGCGATTGCCGCCCCGGCCAGCCTGGTGGTGGTGGCGGCAATCCGCCCGCCGCTGGGGCTGTGGCCTTCGGTGACGGCGATGACGGCCGATTTCCACACCGGCACCGGTGAACGTCTGCAGATCGCGCCCTTGCCACAGCTGAAGATCGAACTGGATACGCAGAGCAGCCTGCGCCGCCGCGCCGACAAGCAGGGCGAAGGCTTCGAGCTGGTGCAGGGCCAGGCCGCGATCGAAACCGGGGCTGGCCTGCGCCTGGCGCTGTTCGCGGGCCCGGGTTGCGTGATTGCCGGTGAAGGCGCGGTGCGCCTGGATGTGCGCAACACCCACGGCCAGGTACGGGTGACCTGCCTGCAGGGCAGCGCCCGCATCGAGCATCCGCAGGGCCGGCTGCAGTTGCAGGCCGGCCAGCAGACCCACTATGACGAGCGCCTCAGTGGCGTGGTGGCCGAGGCCGTGGCTTCTGAGGTGAGCGCCTGGACCGAAGGCATGCTGGTGTTCCGCCGCGCACCGCTGCGTGAAGTGGTGGACGAGATCAACCGCTACCGCCGCGGCAAGGTGCTGCTGGGAGAATCGGCGTTGGCGCGCGCGCCGGTCAGCGGTCGCTTCCGTATTGATGATCCGGACGCGGCACTGGAGCAGCTGCGACTGACGATGTCGCTGGATCTGCGTCGCTTTCCGGGTGGCATTGCCGTCCTTGGATAGATGAAGACGCTGGCCGTGCGCGCCGCGCAGGGCTGTTGCAAGCGAGGAGAGGCCAAGGATGCGCAACGAGACCATCGGTGTGCTGGATCTGCGTCGCAATCTGTCGGCGCTGCTGGAAACCACGCAGCGACGGCCATTGATGGTGCATCGCTATGGCTCACCTTGGGTGTGCGTGGTGTCCGATGCACAGTGGCAGCAACAGGCGGTGCTGCTGGACTTTGATCCGCAGTCGCACCCGCTGGCGATGCTGCTGCGCCTGCAGCAGCAGTCGCTTCCGCTGCCTGAAGCCGGTGCGTTGCCGCCCGCGGCGGTTGCACGCGCACTGCTGTTGATGGACATGCATGGCATTGAGGATCTCGCACAGCTGCACGACCAGGTGCTTCACCATCGCCTCTGGCATTGGTTCGTAGCAGGCACCCATGGTGTGATGGACGGTTGGCAGCTGCCGGCGCTGCGCGTTGCGATGGCGTCATGGTTCGATGACGTGGACATGTCCAATGCGCTGGCAACATTCGCCGCGCGCAGCGACGTGGCGATACTGGCGCGCCGTTGTGGAGGCGAAGCGCCGCGGCTGGAACGCGAAGCCTGCAGGCAGATGACGCTGCGATGACGTTGTCGATGAAGCGCCACGCAGTGCACAGAGCTGCATGCGCGCTGTCGCTTCACCTGCCTTGCTGACGTCTTCTCCAGAGTACGACGCACCGCGCGTCGTGGAGCACGGGCGGCGCCGATGGCAGACAGTCGCAGGATCAGCATGCTGGAGCTGGATCGTCACCTGAGCCAGTCACTGGAGCAGGCACGGCATGCACCATTGAACGTGCAGCGCTATGGGCGCTCGTGGGTCTGGGTGCTGTCCAGCGACGCCTGGGCGGATGCGGCGCGCTGGGCGGCACTGGATGGTAGTTCGCACCCACTGGCGGCGCTGCGAAAAGCCCTCGACCTGCGGCTGCGGCCCTGGCCCGAGGCGGCGATGAGCCCGCTACCGCTTGATGCAGGCGATGCGCGGCTGCTGCAGCGCGCGGCTCTGCTGGTGGTCGTGCGCGATCTGAACAGTGCCCAGCGCGTGTACGACGACCTGCGCTATCACCAGGCCTATCGGATGTTCATCGGCCTCGATCATGGAACGGCATGGTCGCCGATGCAGTGCGTGCGCCTGCTGCAGGCCTGCGCGCACCCGTTGCTGCGCGGCTGCATCGACGATGCGCTGGCCAGCGTGCCGCAGCACCTGTTCGAGTCTGCATGTGCCCCGGCTGCACGTATTGCGCCTGCACAGGGACACGCGCAGCGGATTTCCAGCGGATGTTTATCGTACTGACACATGCACCGCTGACCATGGCGCAGCGGTCTCTTCCAGGATGACGAGGGCGGAACAATGGCAAGGCAGGTTCGTGGTCGCAGGGCTCGGCAGCAGGGTTTCAGCCTGATCGAAATCATGGTGGTAGTGGTGATCATCGGCATCCTCGCCGCACTGATCGTGCCGCGGTTGATGGACCGTCCCGACCAGGCGCGCGTGGTGGCAGCGCGCCAGGACATCGCTGCATTGATGCAGGCGTTGAAACTGTTCAAGCTGGACAACGGTCGCTATCCCAGTGCCGAGCAGGGCCTGCAGGCGCTGGTGAAGCCACCGCAGGGTGGTGGCGCGATGCCGGTCACGCCCTATCTGGATCGCCTGCCCAATGATCCATGGGGCCATCCGTACCAGTACCAGATTCCCGGAACCCATGGCGACATCGATGTGTTCTCGCTGGGCGCGGACAGCAAGCCCGGTGGCGACGCCGGGAATGCGGACATCGGTTCCTGGCAGCTGTGAGGCAGGCCGATGTCAGCCCGGATGCGTTCTGTTTCGAGTGTCCGCCAATGTGGCATGGCGGTGATCGTCGCCCTGCTGGTGGTGGCACTGGTGGCGGTGATTGCCACCGCACTGCTGACCCGGCAGTCGGCCCAGCTGCGTGCGCTGCGTGGCGACCAGCTGCGCGTACAGGTACGCATGGCGGTGGACGCAACGCTGGAGCGTGCGGCACAGCAGCTGCGTGAGGATGTAAAGGAACAGCTGACCACGGTGCGCAGCGGGCGCTGGGCGCGCCCATTGGAGCTGCAGGCGCCGTTGCCGGTGCAGCTGCAGCTGGTCGATGCGCAGTCGATGTTCAACCTGCGCAACCTTCTTGCGCATGGCAGGCCGGACCCCGAGGCGCGGCGCGCGTTCATCGCGTTGTGTGCCGGGCAGGGGCTGGGCCAGGGCGCCTGCGCATCCGCCGCCGACCACATCCAGGCGCGCCTGCGCGATGGCGACATGCAGGCGCAGGCGCCGCTGCCGCGCGAATCACTGATCGAACAAGCGCTACCTGGTGCCGATCCGGTGGCGTTGCAGGCGCTGGCGCGGCGCACCGTGGTGTTGCCGGCGCAGACCCTGGTCAACGCCAACACCAGCGACCTGCGCGTTCTGCAGGCGGTGACGCCCGTGGTCGAGCCGGCACGGCTGCAGGCGCTGCTCGGTGAGCGCGATGCTGGCCATTGGCTGCTCAATCGCGGCGACATCGCCAACCGACTCCAACTGAGCAACGAACAGATGGCCGTGCTTCCCCTGGGTATCCATAGCGAATGGTTCCTGGCCGTCGGCCAGGTGCAGGCTGACGGCAGTGCGGTCGATTTTCGCGCGCTGTTGTGGCGCGAATACCGCGACGATGGGGTGCGTGTGCAACGGGTGTGGACGAGGATCGGCGCATGAATGTGCAGCTTCGCGTGCGCCTGCCGGCGCTGGAGCACCTGCGCGCCGACAGCGCGGTGGACTGGGCGCAGCTGCACAAGGGCGAGGTGTTGGCGCATGGCCGCGAAACACTGGCGACGCTGGGCCTGCGGCATCCGCAGGCTGCGGTGCGTGCCTGCCTCGATCCGAACGACCTGATCCTGCTGGAACTGCAGCTGCCGCCGTTGTCCGGGCGCCGCCTGCAGTCGGCGCTGCAGGGTGAGGTGGAGGCGATGCTGCTGGATGACCTGCAGGAGGTGGCGCTGGCCCACGGCGCGCAGGCGGCAGACGGCACGGTTCCGGTGGCCTGGCTCGGCCAGCAGGCCATCGCGGAGGCGCAGCAGCTGCTGGGCTCGTGTGGGCTGCAGCTGCAGGCGCTGTATCCGACGCCACTGCTGCTGCCCTGGCAGGACGGCCAGGCCACGCTGCAGGTCAGCGGCGAGCATCTGCTGGTACGCCGCGGGCGCGATCGGGGTTTCGTTCAATGGCATGGCGGACGTGACGCCTGTGCGGTGATGCAGGCGCTGGCCGTGCGCCTGCAACAGGCCGGCGTGCAGGCCGTGCAGTGGATCGATAGTGTGCCGCCGACGTGGCCGGACAGCCTGCCGGCCACCGCAGTCACGCATGAACGGCAGACCTCTGGCCCCTTGCCAGGCTGGTCATTGCCGCTGCTCGGCGCAGGCCGGCAAGCACCACGACTGGCGATCGGCCTGGCACTGGCAGCAGTGCTGCTGGCTGCACTCGGCCTGCAGCTGCAGGTCTCGCGTTGGCGGATCGAGGGCGAGGCCCTGCAACAGGACATGGCGCGCCAGTTCAGCGCGCGCTTCCCGGAGATCACCGATGTGGTGGACCCGGTGTTGCAGGCAAGGCGAGCACTTGCGGTGCCGCTGCCGGCGCCGCCGTTGCCGGCGCTGCAGCGTCAGGTTGCCAGCACGCTGCAGGCTGTTCCGGAGCTGGCCGGGCAAGTGCGCAGCCTGCATTACCAACCCGGGCAGCTGGACATGGAGCTGGATGCCGATGCCCAGGCATTGGCCGACGATCCGCAGCGGCTTGAGCACTGGCAGCAAGCAGTTCAGGCACAGGGCCTGCAGCTGGCGCGCGAAGCCGGTGGACACCTGCGAGTGAGCGGAGCTGGGCAGTGACGACCCGCACCCTACGGCTGGGCGAGGGGCTGGTGGGCCTGCAGCAGCGCTGGCAACGCCTGCCACCGCGCGACCGGCTGATGCTGTGGGTGATGGTGGTGGCGCTGCTGGTGGCGGGCCTGTGGTCATTGTGGCTGGAGCCACTGCTGAAGCAGCGCACGTATTGGCAGGCCGAGCTGCCGCGGCTGCAGGCGCAGTCCCGCGCACTGGCACCGCTGCTGCGCGCCCGTGAGCGCCAGCAGCTGGCGCAGGGCCAGCACCCGACACTGGCCGGGCTGCGCGATGGCATCAAGACCGCCGGCCTTGCCGCCGGCCTGCATATCGAAGCGCGCGGCGGGCGCTGGCACCTGCAGGTGCAGGCGGTGCCCGCGGATGCGCTATGGAACTGGCTGCTGCCGCTACTGGCCGACCCGGCCATCGAGCTGCGTCAGCTGCAACTGACACGCACAGGGGATGCGAACATGCCGGCGGCACGGATTTCCGGAAACATCGTGATGGTGGCCACCGCGGGTGCCCATCCATGAGGGCGATGCGCAGCCTTGCCTGCAGTACCGCACTGGCCCTGATCGTGTGCATGGCCCACGCACCGGCGCTGGTACTGGCGCAGGACACCCGTGATGAGCCGGTGCAGTTGAACCTGGTCGACACCGATATCGGTGGCGTACTGCGCATGGCAGCGCGCTTCACCGGGCGCCAGTTCCTGGTCGATCCACGGGTGACCGGCAAGATGACAGTGGTTTCCGATGGCCCGGTCAGCCGTACCCAGGCCTACCAGTTGCTGCTGGGCGCACTGCGCATGCGCGGCTTCGCCGTGGTCGAGAACGGCGGCGTCAGCCGGGTGGTGCCGCAGGCCGATGCCAAGCTGCTCGGTGGCCGCGTTGGCAGTGGCGGTGCGGGGGGTGAGATCGCCACGCGCACGTTCGCGCTGCGCTACGAGAACGCGGCCGCGCTGGTGGCGGTGCTGCGGCCGATGATCAGCCCGGACAATCCGATCACTGCCAATCCGGGCAACAACACGCTGGTGATCACCGACTATGCCGACAACCTGGAGCGCATCGCGCGGGTGATCGCCAGCGTGGATACACCGGCCGGCATGGACACCGATGTGGTGAAGCTGCAGCAGGGCATTGCCGTTGACGTCGCGGCGATGGTCGCGCCGCTGCTGGATGCGCAGGGCGCCGAGCCCACCCAGAAGGTAGTGGTGATGGCCGACCCGCGCAGCAACAGCGTGCTGCTGCGGTCGAGCAGTCCCGGGCGCACCCGCCTGGCTAGGCAGCTGGTGGAGAAGCTGGACCGTGCCCAGGATGAATCCGGCAACCTGCATGTGGTCTACCTGCGCAATGCCCAGGCCAACCAGCTCGCGGGTGTGCTGCGTGGCGTGGTGGCCGGGCAGAGCGATGCACCGGCGATGGGCAGCAACGAAGGCATCACACCACTGCCCGGCGACGCCAGCCACTCCACCCCCGCGCAGCCGTCGCAGCCGCAGCAGGCCAAGCCCGGAGGCAATGCGCTGGAATCGCAGCGCCTGGATCCGAGCCGCCGTGACCCGATCGATGCAGGAAGCACCGGCTTCAGCCAGAACGGCATCTCGGTACAGGCGGACGTGGCCACCAACACGTTACTGATCTCTGCCCCCGAGCCGGTGTACCGCAACCTGCGCCGGGTGATCGACCAGCTCGACCAGCGCCGTGCACAGGTGCTGGTGGAGAGCCTGATCGTGGAGGTCAACCAGACCGACGCGGCCGAACTGGGCGTGCAGTGGATGCTGGGCAATGGCCGCACCTTCGGCGGCACCCACTTCGGTGGCACCACCGGTGGCAGCGGGCTGAACACCACCGCACGCACCACCCTGGACGTGCTGCCCAAGGATGGCCTGAAGATCGGTGTGATCGACGGCACCATCAACCTGCCCGGCGTCGGCCAGATCCTCAACATGAAGGCGTTGGCCAACGCGCTGCAGAGCAAGGGCGGTGCCAACATCCTGTCCACGCCGAACCTGATGACGCTGGACAACGAAGCGGCCAGCATCATGGTCGGCCAGACCGTGCCGTTCGTCAGTGGCCGCTACGTGACCGACGGCGGCGGCGGCAGCAACAACCCGTTCCAGACCATCGTGCGCGAGGACGTCGGCCTGAAGCTGCGGGTGCGCCCGCAGATCTCCGAGGGCGGCACGGTGAAGCTGGATATCTACCAGGAAGTCAGCAGCATCGATGCGCAGAGTGCCAACAGTGCCGCCGGCATCATCACCAACAAGCGTGCGCTGGATACCAGCGTGCTGCTGGACGATGGCCAGATCATGGTGCTCGGTGGCCTGCTGGAGGACAACGTCAGCCATGGCCGTGATGCGGTGCCGGGCCTGGGCAGGATCCCGGTGCTGGGTGCGCTGTTCCGCAGTGATACGCGCAAGCGTTCCAAGACCAACCTGATGGTGTTCCTGCGCCCGCACGTGGTGCGCGACCCCGCCGCCGGCCAGCGCCTGACCCGCGACCGCTACGACTACATGCGCAACGCGCAGGCCAGCGCGCAGCCGGTACAGAGCTGGGCCTTGCCGGCGCTTTCGGCACCGCAGCTGCCGCCGCAGGACCTGTCTGTGCTCGGGCACGGCAATGCGCGCGATGGCCAGGGCCAGCCGTTGCAGAACACCAGCCTGGCAGCGCTGTATCCGGCCGGTGAGGGCGATGCCCAGCTGGTGCAGTTCGCACAGGGACTGGACCCGGCGCGTGCCAGCCAGGGCGTGGCGCAGGTACGGGCACTGGGCCTGCAGGCCTATGCCGAAGCGACGCCGGGCGAGAGCGGGCAACGCCTGCGCGTGCGATTGGCGCGCGATCCGGTGACGCTGGACCCTGCGCTGCGGCAGCTGCGCGGACTGGGCTACACGCCGGAACTGGTGATCGGGCCGTGAGCGCTTCCGCGCCGCTGCCGTACGCCTGGGTGCGCAGCCATGGCGTGATGCTGTCCGAAGTTGGCGGCGAGCCCGTGTTGCTGGGCACCGCCGACACCGCAGCGTGGGCTGTGGCCGAGCTGCGGCGCCGGCATGGCCCGCTGCCGTTCCAGGCGCTGGATGCTGCGACGTGGCAGCAGCGGCTGGGTGAGCAGTACCGTGACGGCGGCGATGCCGCTGCCGTGGTGGGTGTCGCCGAAAGCGAAGTCGATCTGGACCGGCTGATGCAGGACATGCCGGAGGTCACCGATCTGCTGGATGCGCAGGACGATGCGCCGGTGATCCGCATGATCAACGCGCTGCTGGCACAGGCCGCACGCGATGGCGCCAGCGATCTGCACATCGAGCCGTTCGAGACCCATTCGGTGGTGCGCTACCGCGTGGACGGCACCCTGCGCGACATGGTGCAGCCACGGCGCGCACTGCATGCGGCGCTGGTATCACGCATCAAGATCATGGCGCACCTGGATATTGCCGAGAAGCGCCTGCCGCAGGACGGGCGCATCGCGATCCGCGTGGGCGGGCGGCCGCTGGATATCCGTGTCTCCACGGTGCCGACCGGTCATGGCGAGCGTGCTGTGCTGCGCCTGCTGGAAAAGGATGCCGGTCGCCTGCAGCTGCAGCGCCTCGGCATGGCCGATGACACGCTGGCCACGTTCACCGGGTTGATCCGTCAGCCGCACGGCATCGTGCTGGTCACCGGGCCGACCGGCAGCGGCAAGACCACGTCGCTGTACGCCGCACTGGGCCAGCTCGACAGCAGCACCAGCAACATCCTCACCGTGGAAGACCCGGTGGAGTACGACTTCGCCGGCATCGGCCAGATCCAGGTCAACGCGCGCATCGGCATGAGCTTTGGCACCGCGCTGCGTGCGATCCTGCGCCAGGATCCGGACACCATCATGATCGGTGAGATCCGCGACCTGGAGACCGCGCAGATTGCGGTGCAGTCGTCGCTGACCGGGCATGGCGTGCTGGCCTCGCTGCACACCAACGATGCGATCTCGGCGGTGACCCGCCTGGCTGACATGGGCGTGGAGCCCTTCCTGCTGGCCTCGTCGCTGCGCGGCGTGCTGGCGCAGCGGTTGGTGCGGCGGCTGTGCACGCAGTGCCGCCGTGCCGAGGTGGACGGCGAGGGTCGCACCGTATGGCGCGCGGTGGGCTGCGCGGCCTGCGCCAACAGCGGCTATCGGGGGCGAACCGGCATCCATGAACTGTTTGTGGTCGACGACCGCGTGCGCGCATTGATCCATGAAGGGCAGGGCGAGCCTGCGCTGCGCGAGGCGGCACGGCGTGCCGGCATGCGGACCTTGCGGCAGGACGGCAAGCGCTGGGTCGACAGCGGGGTAACCACGCTGGAAGAGATCCTGCGCGTCACCGGCGACGATTGAGGCCTGCATGGCACTGTTCGACTACCAGGCTGCCAACGCGCAGGGCCGCATCGAAAAGGGCCAGTTGGATGCCGACAGCCCGCGCGGTGCTCGCCAGCTGCTGCGCGGGCGCGGGCTGACCCCTGTGCAGGTAAGCGCCGCGCGCAGTGCCGGCGGTGGCTGGGGCGCTCGCCGGTTGTCAGCAAGCGAGCTGGCCTGGGCCACGCGCCAGCTGGCCAGCCTGCTGGCCGCCAGCCTGCCGTTGGAAGGTGCTTTGAGTGCGGTGATCGAGCAGGCCGATCGCCCGCATGTTGCGCAGGCACTCACTGCCGTGCGTGCGGATGTACGTGCTGGCCAGCGCCTGACCGTCGCACTCGCCGCGCGGCCGCGCGATTTCCCACCGATCTATCGGGCACTGGTGGGTGCAGGTGAAGACTCCGGTGATCTGGCACGGGTGATGGAGCGCTTGGCCGACTACATCGAAGAACGCAATGCGCTGCAGGCCAAGGTACTGACCGCCTTCATCTACCCAGCGGCGATCAGCCTGGTATCGGTGGCGATCGTGATCTTCCTGCTCAGCTACGTGGTGCCGCAGGTGGTGACCGCGTTCGTGCAGGCGCGGCAGACGCTGCCGATGCTCACACAGATGATGCTGGGCGCCAGCGCGTTCGTGCGCAGCTGGGGCGTGTGGGCAGGGCTCGGCATCGCTGCGCTGGTGGTGGCCTGGCGGTTGGCCCTGCGCAGGCCCGAGCTGCGCCTGCGCTGGGACGCGATGCTCATCCGGGTGCCGATGGTCGGGCGATTCGTGCTGGGTGTGAACAGTGCGCGCTTCGCCTCGACACTGGCGATCCTGCTGGATGCCGGCGTGCCGCTGCTGCGTGCACTGGAGGCGGCGCGGCAGACCCTGGGCAATGCGCTGCTGGCGCGCTGTGCCGACGATGTGTCCGCGCGCGTGCGCGAAGGTGCCGCGCTGGGTGCTGCGTTGAAGGTACAGAAGGTGTATCCGCCGATCCTGGTGCATCTGGTGGCCAGTGGCGAGAAGACCGGTTCGCTGGCGCCGCTGCTGGATCGCGCCGCGCAGACCATCTCGCGCGAGATCGAGCGTCGCGCGATGGCACTGACTGCGTTGCTGGAGCCGACCATGATCCTGGTGATGGGCGGCGTGGTGCTGACGATCGTGTTGGCGGTGCTGATGCCGATCATGGAAATGAACCAGTTGGTGCAGTGATGCGCAACGCGCATCACAGGTAGCGTCGACTGTTAGTCGACCAGCGCGGAGATCGAGTGCATTCAGATCGTTTCCGCGTGCGAAAAGCAGTCGACTAACAGTCGACTCTACCCAGTCGATCCCATCGGTTCGATCCCATCGGTTCGATCCCATCGGGTCGATCCCATCAGGTCGATCCCATCAGGTCGATTCAATTCAGTCGACTCAATTCAGTCGATTCAATTCAGTTGATCGGGCGGCGTCGTTGGAATGTGGCATGGGTCGATTCTCCACACAATCCTCCAGACCTTTTTTCGATCTTCCACAGGTTTCTTAAGCGGCCTGTCATCGGCGCGGACCAGCATGGACACGTCGCCGCAGAGTGGGCTGGGAGGCCCTCGGCGGCAGCAGGCGTGTAGTGACCGTTCCTCCCTTGGTGTTTCCCTTCGCAGTAAACCCTTCAGGAGAAGATCATGAACAAGTACAAGACCCTGGCCGCGCTGGTTGCCACCGCGCTGCTCGCTACCGTTGGCGCCGCCTCCGCGCAGACCGTTACCGGCGGCGGTGCTTCGCTGCCGGCCGACCTCTACAAGGGTTCGTCTGACAGCATCCTGCCAGCGAACTTCACCTACGCCGTGACCGGTTCGGGCACCGGCAAGAAGGCCTTCCTGGAAAACAACTCGCTGCTGTTCTCGACCACCGGCACCGTGCACTTCGCCGGCAGCGATTCGGTGCTGAGCAGCACCGAGCTGAGCACCTACACCACCAACTTCAACCAGCCGACCAACGCCAACCGCTACGGCGCGCTGATCCAGGTGCCGTCGGTGGCCACCTCGGTCACCATTCCGTTCAACAAGGCCGGTTCGGCGGTGGACCTGAGCGTGGCGCAGATCTGCGGCGTGTTCTCGGGTGCGATCAGCGACTGGTCGACCATCGATGCCAACCGCAGCGGCCCGATTCAAGTGGTGTACCGCCCGGAAAGCAGCGGTACCAGCGAAATGTTCAGCCGCTTCCTGACTGCGGCCTGTGCGGCTGAGAACGCTGGCACCTCGAACCTGGTGGGTGGCAAGTTCGCCATCAAGTCGACCTTCGCCGACCTGTACAAGCGCGATGCCAACGGCAACCTGCCGGCGTTCCTGGTGGCCGCGCCGGCCACCGGTGGCACCTCGCTGTACAACGCTGTCTACGCTGCTGAAGGCCGTATCGGTTACGTTGGCCCGGACGTGATCCCGAGCGTGACCGATGCGACCAAGGTCGCCAAGGTCAAGGGCTTCTCGCCGGATCAGGTGAGTGTGCAGGCCACCCTGGACACCGTCGCTCCGCCGACCGGCACCGCTGCCGAGGACCCCGCCAACTGGGTGCCGGTGTTCGGCAACCCGTCGGCCGGCTATCCGATCGCCGGCTACACCAACCTGGTGATCGGCCAGTGCTACAAGGATTCGAGCGTCGCCACCAGCCTGCGCGGCTTCCTGGCCCGCCACTATCCGGCGACCTACACCGTCGCGTATGAGAAGTCGATCACCGACCACGGCTTCATCCCGCTGACCAAGGCCTGGCGCGATGCGATCCGCAACCGTTTCGTGCTGGCCAGCAGCACTGCCGGCCTGAACAATCCCAGCACCTGCGCCGGCATCGGTCGTCCGCTGTAATCCGCAGCACGGGTTGAATCCTGCTTGACCCGACGCCGGCCCCTGGGCCGGCGTCGCCATTTCCGCGACGGTGCCGCCGCCGCAGTGTTTCGCTGTCGGCTTCGTGTCACGTGAACCGTCTATCAGTGGCAGGGCATGCGTTGCGCATGCCTCCCCGATCGTCGCCGCAGCCGCGGCCCACCAGGTTGATGAGGTTCCGATGTCGCACCCGCTCCCGTCCGCTGTTCATCCGGCCGCGCCGATGCGCCGCAATCATCCGATGGCGTGGGCCATCGCGGTCGCCCTGGGCAGCATGGTGGCCCCGGCCAGCCAGGCGCAGCAGGCGTTCAGCCCGGGCTGGTTCGCCGAGCGGGGCGCGGCCCAGGGCAGCGCGGCACAGAGTGGCCGGATGCCCAACGGTGTGCCGATCCAGTTCCAGTTGCCGGCCCAGCAGCAGGATGCAGCACGGCAGAAGCTGCAGCAGTCGATCGACAACCTCGGTACGGCTGCGCAGGCGATTGCCCTGCAGCAGCGCCTGCAGGAACAGGCGCGGCAGGCGCGCCGCGAGGCAGGCTTCATCGTTGCCGATGGCCTGGGCAAGGATGGCCTGAGCGTCGACCAGAACCCGCTGACCCGCGGCTGGCTCAATGCGCGCGACGCAATCCAGTCGCAGGGCAGCGACGGGCGGGTGCAGGTTACGGTCGAGCAGACCGCGGACAAGGCGATCCTGAACTGGGAGACCTTCAATATCGGCGGCAACACCACGCTGAACTTCCTGCAGAACCCTGACTGGGCAGTCCTGAACCGCGTCAATGATCCGCAGGCGCGGCCCAGCCATATCCTGGGCCAGCTGAAGGCCGATGGCACGGTGTTCGTGGCCAACCGCAACGGGGTGGTGTTCGGCAACAACAGCCAGGTCAATGTACGCAATCTGCTGGCGGCTGCAGCACGGATCAGCGATGCGCAGTTCCGTGACAACGGCCTGTACAGCCCCGACGCCAGCAGCAGCGCGCTCAGCGATGCATTTGGCAAGGTGATGGTGGAGCAGGGTGCCCGCATCGCGACCCATGAGCCGACCAGCGCGACGCGCGGCGGTGGCTACGTGCTGCTGGCCGGGCACAGCGTGGAGAATGCTGGCCATATCGAGGCGCGCAAGGGCCAGGTGCAGCTCGCTGCCGGTGACAGTTTCGTGATCCGGCGCGGCGTGGGTACGGCGACCAATACCAGCTCCACCACCCGCGGCAATGAAATCGCGCCGCGCTTCGTCGCTGGCAGCACGGCGGGCAGCGTGCGCAACACCGGTCTGCTGCGCGCCCGCGAGGGTGACGTGACCCTGGCCGGGCGCAACGTCGAGCAGGCCGGTGTGGCCGTGGCCAGCACCACGCTGGCGCAGCGCGGCACCGTGCATCTTCTGGCTTCGACCAGTGATGCCGGCAGCAGCGTCACGCTTGCCGATGGAGCCACCACGGCGGTGCTGGTCGAGGACGATGGCAAGGCCACGGTGCTGGATACGCAGCGCAACAGCCTCATCAAGGAGTCGGCAGAGCAGGACGCGATCCGCGCCGGCGCGCGCTCGGCAACCTTCGACAATCTGTCCCAGCACAATGATCGCCGGGACCAGTCGCGGGTGGAGATCGTCTCGGGTGGCAACATCCATTTCAGTGCGGATTCGCTGACGGTTGCCACGGGCGGCCAGATCATCGCCGACGCGGCAGCCCGCAGCTACGTAGACGACGCGGCACGCGTGGATGTTTCCGGCGCAGTGGGCGTACAGGTGTCGATGGAAAGCAACAATGTCCAGGTCAAGGTGCAGGGCAACGAACTGCGCGATGCCCTGGACAACCGCGACAGCGGCAAGCTGACCAGCAGCGAGGTCTGGGTCGACCGCCGCAGGCTGGTCCACGTTCCGGCCGGTACCGGGGGCTACGCGGGTGAGCGCTGGTACGCGGCGGGTGGCCTGCTGGAAGTGGGCGGCTACCTTGACAATCAGGGGCACTCGATCGGCGAATGGGCCGCGCAGGGAGGCACCGTCCTGCTGGGCGGCAGGGAAGTGATCACGCATGGCGGCTCACGCATCAACCTTGCCGGTGGCAGCCTGGATGTGCAGAGCGGCGTGATCCGGCAGAGCTGGGTGCGCGGCGTCGATGGCCAGGTCTACCGCCTTGATGACGCGCCGGCGGAGATGCTCTTCGATGGCCTGTACAGCGGCCATGAAGTAAAGCAGGAGCGCTGGGGCATCACCGAGACCTTCCGTGATCCGATTGTATTCGCGGCGCAGCGTGTCGATAACGGATACACGGTCGGCCGCGATGCAGGACGCCTGATCATCTCCGCACCGACCGCGGTGCTGGATGGAAAGGTTGAGACGGCTACCTTCCAGGGCGCGCAGCAGAACCGCAGGCCGGATACCGCGCTGGAGGGTTATGCGCAGGCGCAGACGGCGGTCGCGCGCAATGCGCAGCTGTACCTGGGGCGCTACGACGGCCAGGGCCGCAGCGGTGTGTTCGGCTCGGATGTGCGCCTGGATGACAAGGCTCGGACGAAGGCCGCGTGGTCGCTGCTGGCCCCGGTCAACGAAGTGCGGCGTGGCACCGTGTGGCTGGATATCGCAGAGCTGAGTGCCCAGCAGTGGGGACGGATCGACCTGGCGACCGCTGATCGCATCCGCATCGACGGCAGCCTTCGGCTTCAGGCAGGCGGACAGCTCAACCTGACCGGCAGCGAGGTGGAACTGGCAGGCGACATCGGCATCGCCGGCGGCCAGCTGTCGGCGGGCAACCTGCTGGATGTGCAGGGCCGGCCGACGGCGCTGCTGCATGATGGCCGCGCGCGCACCGCCATCGCCGACGGCACGCGGATCGATCTCTCCGGTGAATGGAGCAATGCGTCACTGGCGACGCCGCGCGACGCGAGCGGTGCCTGGACGGATGGCGGCCGCCTGAGCCTGGGCAGCAGTCATGACGTGGTCGTGGGCGCCAAGGCAACGGTTGACGTCGAGGCCGGTGCTGCGCTGGACCTGCGCGGCAAGGCCCATATCGGCAAAGGCGGCAGCGTCAGCCTGCAGGCGAACAGCAGTACGGTGACGACCGACGGCAGTGGCCGGGTGCAACTGGGCGACGGAAGCCGGTTCAGTGGTCGAGGACAGGGCGGTGGTTCCTTCTCGCTGGGGACCGGTGGCCAGGTGCGGCTGGGCGATGCGGACCTGGCGGGCACATCGCTGCGACTGGACCCCGGCCTGTTCGGCAGTGGCTTCGCGCAGTACGACATCAATGGCCACCACGGTGTGGAGGTGGCCGATGGCGCGCGGCTGGTCGCTGCCCTGCCAGGCCTGCGCCTGACCCAGGACGCGCGGATGGCGACCGACCGGGCGTCCGCACTGGCAGCGTGGGACGCGCCGCTGTACAGCGCCGATCCGTCGAGCGGGCGCGTCAGCCAGCGCGCGGGTGCGAGCATCAGCCTGCGTTCGGAGCGCAACAGCGTGGGCGGTGACCTGCGGGTTGGCAAGGATGCACTGGTGGCGGTTGATCCAGGGCAGACGATCTCGCTGCTCGGTGCAGGCAACATCGATGTTGAAGGCACGCTGCGCGCGAAGGGCGGCCGCATCCTGATCGACGATGTGCGCCCGGAAAACGCGCTGTACGCCGGGCAGCGCACCGAACGCACCTGGCGTTTCGCCGAGGGCGCGCTGCTGGATGCCGATGCAGACGCGATGTCGCTGCCCGATCCCAGCGGCCGCCTGCGCGGGCAGGTGCGCGCAGGTGGCCGCATCGAGATTGGCGGGGCGCTGGACTGGGAGACCACCGCATTCGTCGACAACCGACCGCCGGAAGCCTTCGTGGTGGTCGAACGCGGTGCGCGCCTGCAGGCGCGCGGCGCGTCGGCCGAACTGGACATCGATGGCCAGGGCCGCGTGCGCGTGGACAGCGACGGCGGGCAGATCGTGCTGCGTTCGGCCAACGCGCTCTACCTGGAGGGCGGGATGGACGCGGCCGCCGGTGGTGCCGGCGCACGCGGCGGCACGCTTGGCCTGGCCTTTGGCGGGAGCATCCATGCACGTGGTGCCAGCGACGAGGTACTGCGAGCGCGTGCGATCAGCCTCAGCCAGCACAGCGCACCGGCGCAGCCACTGCCGGCCGCATTGGAATATGGCCACGCCGCGTTGTCGGTCGAGCAGCTGCAGGCCGGCGGTTTCGACAACCTGTCCGTGTTCGGTGACATCCGCGCGGTCGGCGACGTCGACCTGCGCCTGGCCCAGAGCCTGCGCATCCATGGCCAGGGCACTTCGAGCCTGGGCATGGCCGTGGATGCCGGGCTATCGTCTGGGCTGCGACTGAGTGCGCCCTATGTTCGCCTGGCGCAGGCACGCTGGCGCCAGATGCCGGGCGAGAACCTGCAGGGCACCGCCGCGGTCGCTTCGTCCGGGCCGGAAGATCACGCGCTGGCGGTGCAGGCCGAGCTGATCGACATCCGCGACGTCACCTGGCTGCCGGGTTTCAAGCATGTGGCGCTGGAAAGCCGCAGTGACGTGCGCCTGACCAACGGCATTGCCAGCAGTGGCAACACCAGCGCGTTGATGACGGCTGGTTCGATGGACGTGACCGCTGCGCGCCTGTACCCCACCACAGGCGCGGTCGGCACGCTGGTGGCCGGCGCGTCGGCGCAGACCGTGCAGACCGCTGATTACTGGGCCGATCCGGATGCCGTGCTGCGCATCCACGGCACCGGTGCGGCCACGAAGCCGGCGCCGGAATCGGCGCTGGGTACGCTTCGCCTGGTGGCTGCCACGGTGCAGCAGGGCGGCAACGTACAGGCGCCGATGGGCACGCTGCAGCTGGGTGGCCTTATCCAGAACGGAACCGTCGGTAGCCGGGTGGAACTGCTGCCAGGCAGCGTCACCTCGACCAGTGGCGCCGGCTTGTCGCTGCCCTATGGCGGCACCGTCGATGGTGTCGACTGGCGGGTCGGTACGCGCAGCCTGGGTTCGCTGACGCCGGCCGGCATCTCCTCGATGGGGGTGACCCTGAAGGCGAATGAGATCGAGGTGGCGCCGGGGGCACTGCTGGACATGTCCGGCGGTGGTGAGTTGACCGGTGCCGCCTTTGTGTCAGGACGCGGTGGCTCTGTCGACGTGCTGCGAACGGCGTTGGCCGACGCCAATCCGCGCTATGAATTCAGTGCGTCGGGCAACCCGGTGTATGCGATCGTGCCGGGACGCGCCGGGACATTTGCCCCCAGCGGCGAGGAAGGATTCGCCGCACCGGCCGTGGGCCAGCAGATCACCGTGCCGGCGGGCGTGCCCGGCCTGGCGGCAGGCACCTACACGCTGATGCCGGCCAGCTATGCGCTGCAGCCCGGTGCATTCCGGGTTGAGCTGGGCGCCACCGGCACCTCGGGCATCGCGCAACCCATCGCGACCGGTACCGGCACCTGGCGTGTGTCCGGGCAGCAGCGCACGGCGCTGGGCGCGGCAATCTCGCCGTTGCTCACCGACATCCTGCTGACCCCCGCCGCAGTAGTACGCCGGCACTCGGGCTACAACGAAACCTCCTACAACAGCTTCGCGCAATCGGTGGCCGACCGCCGCGGCGAGTCGCGTGGCTGGCAGACCATCGATGCGCTCGGGTTGACCCTTGCGTTGGGCGAAGGCGCAGGTCGTGCAGACACGCCTGCCATCCGCTTCGCCGGCACCGCGCGGTTCGGCGCCGCCACCGACAACGGGCGAGGCGGCACGCTGACAGCCACGTTGGCCAGCCCGGCGGTCGGTTCACTGGAGATCGTCGACGGCGGTGCGCCATCGCAGGCGCGTGATCGCGGTGCCACCTTCAGCGACGACGCGCTCAATGCCTTCCTGCCGGCGCGGATGATGATCGGCGGGCAGTTCAACCAGGAGGCCTCGCAGGTGGCGGTGACCGGCCAGGCGCGCAGCGTGGCGATCCGTTCCGGCGTCACCTTGAACGCACCGGAAGTGCTGGTGGCAGCGGCCTCCGGTGGCAGCGGCGTGCTGGTCGAGGCCGGTGCGACCCTCGATACACTGCCGTTCGCATCCGCCAACGCGAATGCCAGCGCGACCCTGCCTTACCAGGTCTCCGGCGGTCTGCTGGCGGTGTCCAACCAGCGCCTGAGCCTGATCACCGGCACCACCGGGGTGGAGGCCGGTCCAGTGGCGATCGACATCGGGGGGTGCCAGACGGCGTGCGACGGCCAGACCCGGCTGGTTTCCGATGGCAGCATCGCGGTAGCGACCGATGGCGCGCTGCAGATGCGCGACTCGGCCAGCTATGGCACCCGTCAGCTCGGCCTGAGCATGGCGGCGCTGAACCTCGGCAGTGCCGAAGCGATCGCCCTGGCCGCTGCGGCAGGGGCGCTGCCCAGTGGCATGACCATGAACCAGTCCGTGCTACAGCAGCTGCTGCGCGGCAATGATGCCACCGGCGCGCCGGCGCTGGACACGCTGAGCCTGGTCGCGCGGGACTCTGTCAACGTGTTCGGCAGCGTCGACCTGGACGCGCGCGACAGTGCCACCGGCCGCAGTGGCCTGCAGACGCTCGTGCTTGGTGCGCAGGCCATCCGCGGCTACGGTGCTGCGACTGACCGGGCGCGCATCCTGGTGGACACGCTGGTCTGGGACGGCTCATTGGCGGCGAGTCAAGCGCCGGGCAGTGACGCGTCGGTGCCGCCGGCCGATCCGATGGTGAACCGGCTCGGCGCCGGGCAGCTGGACATCTTTACCCGCCAGCTGCAGCTGGGGCGGGCGCCATTCAGCCGTCCCAGCTCTGAAGTACCTGCGAACCGGCAGGTGCTCGGATTCAGTGCGCTGAACCTGAGTGCTTCGGAGCAGCTGTCGTTCTCCGCGCAGGGCACGCTGGACGTGTTCCAGCAGCGCGGCGACTATCTGGCCGACAAGGGCTGGCAGTACAGCGGAGGCAGCCTGGGTATCGATACACCGCTGTTGACGGCCGATCCCGCCGCGCGGCTGCGCGTGCGCACCGGCGGCGACTTCCGCCTGCAGGGGGGCACCGGCAAGGCGGGTGGCGATGCACTGGGCAGTGAGCTGAGCATCGACGCCAACCGGATCACGCTGGACAGCACGATCGCGCTGGCGTCCGGACGGCTGTCGGCGAACGCACGCCAGGGCATCACGCTTGGCAGCCGGGCCGCGTTGGATCTGGCCGGACGCAAGGTCTCGCTGTACGACGTGGACAAGTTCAGCTGGGGCGGCGATGTCCTGCTGTCCAGCGACACGGGTGACATCCGCGCCGATGCGGCCTCCCGCATCGATGTTTCCGCCCGCAACAACCGAGGCGGACGCCTGACGGTCACCGCAATGGCCGGCCGAGCCGATCTGGCCGGTGTTCTGCAGGGTGCCGCCACTGGTCGCTACGATGCCGGTGGCACGCTGGTGCCCTACGACGGTGGCGAACTGGTGGTGCGGGCACGCCAGCTGCAGGACTTCGCCGGCCTCAACCAGCGATTGACCGCCGGCGGCGTCGTCGGCGGTCGCAGCTTCCAGATCGGTGAGGGCGATCTGCGGATCGGCGACGAAGTGAAGGCGCGCCGGGTCGATATCAGCGTCGATGCGGGCAGCCTGACCGTGGCCGGCCGCATCGATGCCAGCGGCGAGCAGGTCGGCAGCATCCGCCTGTACGCCCGCGATCAGTTGCAGGTGGACGGCACGTTGGACGCGCACGGTACCGGCCTGCGCGTGGACAGCCATGGCAAGATCATCGACAGTCCAAACCGGGCCACCATCACGCTGGGCAGCGCCGAAGGTGCCGTCGGCCTGGGCAGCGCGGCGCAGCTGGACCTGCGTGCGGGCAGCGATGTTACCGTCGGTGGACGTCCTGGCCAGAACGATGGCACCCCGCGCGGCACGCTGAAGATCGATGTGCCGCGGCTGGGCAGCAACGACGCGGCGATTGCCGCGGCCACCGGCCTGCGCATCGATGGCGCGGCCGACATCCAGCTCAATGGTGTTCGCCGCTACGACGATGCGCCCCTGGCAGCCACCGCTGACGTGCGCGGCAACCGCGCGCAGCTGGTCACCCAGCAGTGGCTGGACCAGGTGGTCGATCCGCACAGCGTGGCCTGGATCGATGCTGCGCTGGACAACGCGGATCTGCAGCAGCGCACGCGGGCGCTGGGCGATGTCCGCCTTCGTCCCGGCGTGCAGGTGCTGGCGCGGCGCAGCGACGCCAACCCGGACGGCGACCTGACCATTGCCGGCGACATCGATCTGTCCGGCTACCGCTACGGGCCCGAAGCCAACCGCGCCGATCCATCGCGGCGTGGCTTCGGCGAATCGGCCTCGCTGGTGCTGCGGGCCGAAGGCAACATCAACGTCTACGGCAGCATCAACGATGGGTTCGCACCGCCGCCGTCCACGCCGGATGAGGGTGGCTGGCAGCTGTATGAGGGTCGCAATGGCAGCGCGGGGCAAACCCCCTTTGGCGGCGGCCTGGTGGTGCCGGTGGACGGAGTGAAGCTGCTGCCCGGCACCGAGTTCCAGGCCGGCACCCGCCTGAACTATGACGTGCCGGTCGAATCGGTAACGCTTCCGGTCGGTACCGTGCTGCCCGCGCCGATGGTGATCTCGCAGAACCTGCGCCTGCCAGCGGGCACGGTGCTGGGTGCGGCGGTGACCACCGACTCCGGGCAGACGCTGGCGGCGGGCACCGTGCTGCAGCAGCCGCTGGTGCTGGCGGCCGGTGCGCGCCTGGGGGCCGGCTTCCGCCTGCGCAGTGCCGTACAGATGGCGGCACAGGAATGGCCCGCCGGCGCGACGCTGCCGGTTGCGTTGCGCCTGGCACGGGAAGTCGAGCTCAAGGTGGGCGCGTACATCCCATCGTTGACCAAGGTGGAGTTGCCCGGCAACGGGCCGGTGAATCTGCGGCCGGCCGATGCCGGCGGCAACCAGGGGCGCAACTGGGCGCTGGCGCCGATGCTGGCCGAGGGCACCACCTCCTGGGACCTGACCGTGGTTGCCGGTGCCGATACCGGGGCAGCCGACCCACGCAGCCGGCGCTGGGGCAGTGAAGGCAGCGTGGTGCTGGCCGACACCCACCAGGGCTCGATCGGTACGGTCAAGACCGAAATCATCTGGGTGGGTGATCGTGCGTTGACTGAGCGGGCATCGCTGGACTGGATCGGCGACACCTCCTATGCAGGCCGTCCGATCGCGGAGCTGGCCGACATGTTCGGCTTCACCGAAGACGAGTTCTGCGCGATGTCGGCCGACTACTGCGGCCCGGCCCCCCGCCAGGTGGCCGCGCAGGGCTCGCTGGATTACTGGGGCGACGAGTCCTACGTAGGCACCCCTGCGAAGGACTTCGCCGCGATGTTCGGCATGACCGAAGACGAGTTCTGCAGCACCGCGCCCACCTACTGCGCCGGCGGCGGCACGCAGACCGAAGTGACCACCTACGGCAAGCGCGCAGGCACGCCGGCGTGGAGCGTGCTGCGCACCGGCAAGGGGGACCTCGAACTGCTCGCTGCCGGTGATGTCGTGATGAAGTCCGGCTTCGGTGTGTACACGGCGGGCGCTCCCACCACGCTGGGCGAGGGCCGCGACGCTGCCTTCAATTCGCCCCGTGCAGCAGCCCCCAGGAACACCGCACTGCTGGGGCCGAACCTGGTGCCGGGCAGCTATGATGCTGCGTTGGCCGGCTACCGGGCCTGGTATCCCGATCATGGTGGCAACCTGCGCGTCGAAGCCGGGCGCGATATCGTCGGTGACGTCTGGACCGCGCGCGCAGAGTCGGGCACCAGCGAGCGTGACTGGGCGCTGTACTCCAGTGCCGCGGTCGGCAATTGGCTGTGGCGGCAGGGAACCGGCAGCACCACCGGTGTGGAGCCGGTGCCGACCAGCTGGTGGGTGAACTTTGGCGCCTACACCAACGTGTCCGCTGCTGCTGGCGCCTCTCCGCGGATGGTCGGCTTCACCGGCTTCGGTACATTGGGCGGCGGCAACTTGACGCTGGAGGCCGGGCGTGACGCCGGCGTGCGCGATGCGATAGGTGACGCGCTGGACTCGACGATCGCACCGCGCTCGGGAGCGATCATCGCGGCGGTGGGATCGACCGGCCGGGTCAGCGATGGCCAGCTGCACCTGACCGGCGGCGGCGACCTGCAACTGCGTATCGGTGGCGCACTGAATCCGAATCTGCGGGCGACGTTCTCCAGCCTCAATGCCTCCAGGGCGGGACAGAATCTCGACCTCAACGGTACCTTCAGCAATCTGCGTGGCAGCCTGCAGCTGGATGCGGGACGCATCGGTGCAATGGGCGTCACCCTGGAAAGCTACGCGACGCTGGGCCAGCTGCGTGCGGCCGATCTGTTCGCCGCCGACGCCGCTCGCCCGATGGGCGGGCCGGTGCTGGTGCTGGGCGACGCCGCCGCGCAGCTGCAGGCGCGGGGCGATGTGGTGCTCGGCGGCGTCGCCGATGCGGGCCGGGTTCCGCTGGCCAACTACAGCGCGGTGCTACAGGATGATGGCGCGCGCGCTGCAGGCAGTACGTGGTTCTCCCTGTGGACCGCCAACACGGCCGTGGATCTGTTCAGTGCCGGTGGTGACCTCGCGCCAGGCCTCGCCGGGCCGGAAAACGTGACGGGCAGCAATCTGTGGCGCGAGCAGGTCCAGCTTGTTGTGCGTGGCGGTGATGATCTGCTGAATTACTGGCTCTATCCTTCGCGCTTCAGCGCGATTGCTGCGCAGGGTGACATCAAGCTGGACCGGATCAGCACCACGCCGGGGACGCAGGATGTGATCCTGCTGGCACCCTCGGCGACAGGACGGCTGGACGTCCTGGCCGGTGGCGGCATCTTCGCCCAGCCTGGCGCGACCCAGATCGCGCGCTCGGCCAGTGACGCGCGCCTGCCGGGACCCTTCGACCCGGCATTCATGGCCGAGCAGGGGGATTCCGCAGGCAATGTGACCCGCTCGCGGCACAACCTGTCGGTCGACGGCAACATTGCATCACCGGACGCGTCGCTTCCGCTGTTTGCGTTCGGTCCGAATACTCCGCTGTCCTCCGTGTCTGCGGCCCTGGCGCCGAGCCGTTTCTACGCGGTGCAGGGCGACATTATCGGTCTGGCCACCGGCGCCCGGCGCACGCTGAATCCCAACGCGGGGCAGCGCACGCAGTTGAACTGGTTCGAGGCCGCCGGCGCCGTGCAACTGCGGGCAAGCCGGGACATCCTCGGGGTGTCGATGACCGCGTTGAACACCTCGCCCACCGACATCACGGTGGTGGCGGCGGGCCGCGACATCGTGCATCTGAACGCGACCATCGCCGGCCCCGGCAACACCGAGATCAGTGCCGGCCGCCAGCTGCGCCAGGAGGATGCGGGCAGCATCGTCAGCCTCGGTGGCATCGTGCAGGGCGACACCCGTCCCGGCGCCAGCATCGCGCTGACGGCCGGCAACCAGCAGATCGACTTCGCGGCCCTGCGTGCCCGTTATCTGGACCCAGTCAACCTTGCCGATCCCGCGCAATCGCTTGCATCGCAGCCGGGCAAGGCAGTCAAGGTCTACAACCAGGAACTGAAGCAGTGGCTGCAGCAGCGCTTCGGCGTGGCTGCCGACGGCGACGGGGCGCTGGCTGCGTTCGATGCGTTGCCGCAGGAACAGCAGCGCATCTTCCTACGCCAGATCTACTACGCCGAGCTGCGTGAAGGTGGCCGCGAGTACACCGATGCCGAAGGCCCGCGCTTCGGTTCGTACCTCCGTGGGCGCGAGGCGATCGCCACGCTGATGCCGGACAGGAATGCTGCCGGAACGGCCATCGACCGCACCGGCGACATCGTGATGTACGGCGGCTCCGGCGTGCGTACCGAAGCCGGCGGCAACATCGAGCTGATGGCGCCGGGCGGGCAGATCGTGGTGGGTGTGCAGGGTGTGGTGCCGCCGGCCAGTGCCGGGCTGGTGACGCAGGGGCAGGGTGACATCCGTCTGTTCAGCCAGGACAGCGTGCTGCTGGGGCTGTCTCGGGTGATGACAACGTTCGGCGGAGACATCCTGGCCTGGTCGGAGCAGGGTGACATCAATGCCGGTCGTGGTTCGCAGACTACGTTGTTGTACACGCCACCGCGTCGCGTCTATGACGGCTGGGGCAACGTGATCCTGTCGCCGCAGGCCCCGGCCAGCGGTGCAGGCATCGCAACGTTGAACCCCATTGCCGAAGTACGACCGGGCGACGTCGACCTGATCGCGCCGCTGGGCACCATCGACGCGGGCGAAGCGGGTATCCGTGTCTCCGGCAACATCAACCTGGCGGCGTTGCAGGTACTCAATGCCGCCAACATCCAGGTGCAGGGTGAGAGCAAGGGCCTGCCGGTGCTGGCCACGGTGAACGTCAATGCGCTGGCCTCGGCCAGTGCGGCAGCCAACAGCGCCAGCCAGGCTGCACAGGATGTGATGCGCAAGAGCCAGGACGAGGCACGGCGCAACCAGCCGTCGGTGATCAGCGTGCAGATCCTCGGCTTCGGCAGTGGCACCAGCGCCATCAATCCGCCGGCGCGTGGCAACACTGCCAACAGCGGCTATGACGCCAACAGTGCCTTCCAGTTCCCGCAGGCAAGTCGCGACGAGGGCACGCAGCGCCGGTAGGTGCGGACCTTGGTCGGCACATGTTGCTGCCCACCAAGGTCGGCAGTAGATCCACGCCATGCGTGGATGCGACCGGGCCGAAAGAACGAACAGCATCGGGCCAGCCGCCACGGAACGGCAGCGGCCCCAGCCAGGATGGCACGGAGGGCAGGGAGCGGCCATCAGCGGTGAGGACCACCGACACGGCGCCGCCGGGTGCAGGAGAGCACCCGGCGGCGGGCTCGGCAGTAGATCCGCGCCATGCGTGGATGGCTGGGCCAGCCTCAGTGCCGACCAACGGTCGGCACCCACCAGGGCAGGCCGGGCAGTAGAAGCCGCTCGGCAGTAGATCCACGCCATGCGTGGATGGCTGGGCCAGCCTCAGTGCCGACCAACG